>NZ_JAKJSZ010000004.1:0-316517 GCF_050337535.1 Vibrio kagoshimensis | reverse complement strand
GAGTTTTCCCTGACGCTTTAAGCGTCCTTAAGGGTTGTCGTAGACTACGACGTTGATAGGCAGGGTGTGTAAGTGCTGCGAGGCATTGAGCTAACCTGTACTAATTGCCCGTGAGGCTTAACCATACAACACCCAAGGGGTTTTGTGGACTCAATAGAAATACCAGACCTTGAATGAGTTTGAAGAGAACTAAAACAGCTTTCCGAATTTTAAAATTTGCTTGGCGACCATAGCATTGTGGACCCACCTGATTCCATGCCGAACTCAGAAGTGAAACACAATAGCGCCGATGGTAGTGTGGGGCTTCCCCATGTGAGAGTAGGACATCGCCAGGCTTTAATTAAGTTTTTAGATTTTAAAAATCTAAAAACAAAAACTAAAGACAGCATACAAGTAAGACTGATTTTAGTAACAATTTGTTGGAGGGATGGCTGAGTGGTCGAAAGCACCGGTCTTGAAAACCGGCAACCGTTAATAGCGGTTCTAGGGTTCAAATCCCTATCCCTCCACCACCATTAAAAAGCCCGCTGAGAAATCAGCGGGCTTTTTTGCGTCTTGAATTTGGTAGCAGAAATTTCAAACGCTTTGAAACGGAAGGTCAATCGGTGAGCTGAAACATAGTGCTTTAGGCATGAAAAAGCAGAGCGTAATAGCTCTGCTTTGGTGTTTAATTGAACATTACTTGGAACTTGTATACTCAGCTTGTTTATTTAGCGACGTTGCCAGCGACGTTTAGAGCATCCCAAGTTCGTGCAAATGGCGGAGCGTAGCAGAAGTCCATGTAGCCTAGTTGTTGAGTCGTCATATTAGCGGTGATAGCAACAGCTAGTGCATTAATACGACCAACGGCTCCTTTTTTTCCTACGATCTCACCACCGAGCAAGACGTGAGTCTCTGGGTGATAAACCAACTTCACCTTGATGTCTTCTTGACCTGGGTAGTAATCTGTTTGGTTCTTATCTGAAATGGTTGATACTTTCACATCTAAGCTGTGTTCTTTCGCCAGAAGTTCAGATACGCCTGTACAAGCTAGCTCGTAATCCAATACCTTCAAACAAGACGAGCCTAAGAAGCCTGACATGTAAGTGTCTTTGCCTGCTAACTTGTCTGCCATCATGCGAGCTTGTTTGTTGGCAGTGGTCGCTAAAGGAACATATACGGGTTTGCCTAGTGCCATATGATGGACAACGGCACAGTCGCCGACGGCATGGATGTAAGCGTCTTCAGTGGCACCATATTCATTCACCAACAACGCGCCATTTTGAGCTTTTGGTAATTCGAATGCTTCCGTGTTTGGTTTGAAACCGAGTGACAGGATCACGACATCGGCTTCTATATTGCCGTTATCGGTTTCTACTATGTAACCACCTTGTTCTGCATCGCGAATCGCAGACACACTGCAACCTGTCTTGAGTTCTGCACCTGACTCACGAATTGCATCTTCGACTACTTCAATAATTTCAGGGCTAAATTGACGGCTCATGATGTGCTGTTCACGCTCGATAATCGTCACGTGTTTATCTAAGCCATGCGCTGCGTCAAATACTTCCAAGCCTATAAATCCAGCGCCAATGACACACACGCGCTGTTTGTTATCATCTTTAAGCGCTTCCTTGACTGCTAAGCCATCTTCCATGCTCGTTAGTGTGTATACGTGTTTTGGATTGAATTCACCGAATGATGGTACGATTGGGCGTGCGCCTGTCGCAATCACCAGCATATCGTAATCAATAATGCTTTCTTCACCTTGGCTACGCACCGTAATTTGCTTTTCAATACGGTCGAACGACACCATTTCTGTTTCTATACGTACATCTAGGCCAGATTTGATGGCTTGTTCTGGTGTACGTGAGATCATTCTTTCTGTGTCATCAAACATGCCGCCTGCAAAATAAGGTAAACCACATGCTCCGAAAGAGATGTAGCTACGCTTATCTAAAACGATGACTTCGTCTGATGGCTGATTACGTTTGTATTTTGCTGCGAAACTCATACCGGCGGCGCTACCACCTATAACAACAACTTTCATATTTACTACCTAAATAACCTGAACTCAGGAAAACAGAAGAGCACTCAAGTGGAGTGCTCTTAATTAATTTTGGGAATTATACTGCTGCTTCTTTTGAAACTGTCGCTGTAACATCAGCGTCGTATTGCTCAGTATTCAGTGAGCCGTTTTTCTTCGCCGTTAGAACACCAGATAGCATAGAACCAGAGATGTTTAGTGCTGTGCGAGCCATGTCAATTAGCGCTTCGATAGATACTAGAATCGCAACCACTGTGATATCTAGACCCATAATGGTCAGTACCGCTACTGCTGCGAATGTTGCACCGCCACCGACACCCGCGATACCGAATGAAGCAATCGCGATAACAGCAATTAGTTGTAGGATGAAGCTTAAATCAACAGGCATACCCATTACTTGTGCTGCCATGATAGCGAGCATTGCTGGGTAGATACCCGCACAACCGTTTTGACCGATACTGGTACCAAATGTCGCTGACATGTTTGCGGTTTCTTCATCAACGCCTAGGCGTTGAGTTTGTGTTTCAACGTTTAGCGGAATAGCTGCCATGCTTGAGCGAGAACCGAAACCGAATACTAATACTGGCCAGATTTTCTTCATGAACTTAGCCGGAGAAAGACCGAACATTGATATCATGACGAAGTGGATGCCGAACATAACGCCGATTGCTACATAGCTTGCTAGAAGGAAGCGGCCCATTTCAGCCAGTGCGAACAGGTCGTTCGTCATCATGAACGTGGTCATCAGAGCGAATACACCGTAAGGCGTTAGCTTCAGAATTTCACGAACCATTGAAAGTACCACTTCTTTTGCAGAGTTGATGAAATCAACGAAGTTTTGCACTTTCTCAGGCTTACGATTCTTCACTTGAAGGATACAGTAACCGAGGAACATACCGAACAGTACCGTTGATAGCGTAGAAGTACGTTGAGAGCCCGTTAGCATGTCGAAGATGTTGGTTGGGATGATAGACAGAGCCATGCCTGACAGACCACTACTCGCCATTGCATCTTGTGTTGCTACCAGTGAGTCACCGCGAGCTTCAATCGCACTGTTTGTGCCGATAGTGCTTACTAGCGCGTTTGCATCGATACCAAATAGGTAAATACTTGCGATACCAACTGCCGCTGAGATTGCACAAGTGAAAAGTAGAATACCGATGATCTTTGGTGCGATTCGAGATAGCGCGCCACCACCTTCAACGTTCATGATCGAAGAGATCATCGCTACGAATACAAGTGGGATAACGATCATTTGTAGAAGTTTGATGTAACCTTTACCGAACACTGAAATCAGTTCAGCAAAGCCAGATGTCGCAACGTTGCCGACACCGAAAACAAGTTGAATTGCGCCACCGAACAGCAAGCCAGCAGCAAGTGCACTGAGTACGCGGAAGTTAAAACTTTTCTTTTGCTTTTTGAAGTTCGATAGCAGTGCGTAGAACCCAAAGAACAGTACGCTTAATGCGATAAATGAAACACTCATGAGAATCTCCTATGATACCCATTAATACCTAAGTCGGTTATTTTCTGTATGCGATGGCTTCAACTTCAACCAGTGCGTCTTTTGGTAATCTTGCTGCTTCAACACAAGAACGTGCAGGTGCGTTCTCTACCCCAAACACCTCGGTATACACTTCGTTAAAGGCAACGAAGTTCTCCATGTCTGATAAGAAGCAGGTTGTCTTCAATACTGTGTCTAAGCCAGCCCCGCTTGCTTCTAAAACAGCCTTCAAATTTTCAAGAGATTGACGAGCTTGCTCTTTAATTCCGCCCTCAACAAACTGCATGGTTTCTGGAACGAGAGGTAATTGACCTGATGTATAAACCATGTCGCCATAAGACGTACCTTGTGAGTAAGGACCGATAGCTGCAGGTGCTTGTTCAGTGGCAATGATCTGTTTCACGATGTAACTCCTAAATTATTGGTTTTATTCTGATTTAAATTCACGGATAAACTTGTAAACGGCCTGTCGGCTGATCCCAAGTTGCTCTGAAACTTGTGTTGTCGTCTCTTTTAGCTCAAATACTCCGTTATCGAATAAACAGCGAATAATGGCTTTATTACGACCTTTGGAAGAAACCGATTCATCTTGATCAACTTCTTTAATGGCTGAATGCAATGCTTGTTGAATCACGTCGTTTGCATTGTTGCTGAATGTTTCGCTGACAATGGTTTGCGGCACATTACACTGAGGCATCAGCGTTTTGACGATTTCTGGAAATGGGAAAGATAAGTTCATGTTTATACACAGCATGCCGATAGGCTTTTTCTGTGGACCAGCTAGCACACAGGTCGTCGATTTTAGTAGGGAGCCGTCTGCTGCATTAGTGAAATAACTCTTTGGAGAAACTTCGCCAGTTTTCTCGAATGTACTCCACATACGTAAACCTAAATCGGTGATAGGTGAGCCGATTTCACGACCCGTGTGGTGACCATTGACGATCTTTACGACTGAGTTTTCTAGGCTTTCAAATGAGTGAATGACCACTTCGCAGTAGGGACCAATCAAATCAGCAATAGTCTCTGCTAAGCGGAAGTAATTACTTAAGCACTCTCTGTCTTCATCTGTGAATCGAACTTGTTTTACATTCATGATTTCGGTTTACATTTTTGAACTCAATGATTAAAAACTACTCCTTTAGTGGTATTTCAGCAAGGTGCAGTAAACTTCTTTAAACCACTGTAATTTGATTAAAACATCTTCCATAAAGGTATTTATGGCTTAAATGACGACTGTTATTTGAGCGTGATCACCAAAAATCAGAGATGTGAGTTTAATTTCTTAAACTCCATCAAGGTTTACATAATTAAAATCAAAGCTTTTGTTTTTGGAGGTTTTGATGATCTAGAACAATTTCTAAACGTCATAAAAATAATGTGCGGTAATTTGCGATACCTTGGGAAAGGAAAAGCGTCGATTGGGAATATTGAGGTGAGATGATGCCAAGTCGTGGAGATTTTCAGATCACTATGAATAATATGGAGAGTCAGATAAATATAGGGTAGAACAAAAAAAGCAGCCCTCAAATGAGCTGCTTTTTAGACCGACGAGACGAATCGTTGATACGACTAACTATTAGCCAATAGCCAATAGTCAATAGCTAATAGCTAATTGGTCAAGTGAGCCTCTATCTTCTGAATCACTCGCTGATACATGAACCATGCACATATCCCAGCTAGAACGTTGCCTACCATGGCTCCCCAGAACAGACCTTCTATTCCAGCAAGCTGAGAACCTAACCATAAACATGGTAAGAAGAAGGCGAATAAGCGCAATGCTGAGATCGTAAGTGCAGTGTAAGATTTACCTAGTGCATTTGAGACTGAAACCATCAACATACATATGCCTAAAGGACCTAAGCTGATAGGCACGATGAGTAGGTGATAGTTTAAAATTGTAGACACTTCTGCTTCGCTGGTCATCAGGCTAGCTAGCCCGCTTGAGAACAGTAAAGTGACTAGCGCAATGGTGATTTGAAACCCTAATACGAACATTACTGCAATCTTAACTAGCTTACGAATGTCATCCAGTTTCTTTTCGCCTAACATGCGACCAATCATTGGAGGCATAGACATAGTAAGCGCGAGTACAGCGACAATTGAAAAGAATTCGAACCGTGAACCTAGTGCCCAAGCTGCAACGGCTGTCGCGCCATAACCTGCCAACAGTTTTGTTGCGAACATAGAAGATACTGGTGGAAGTAACTGGCTGATCATCGCCGGTCCCATGATATGACCGATTGATTGAACACTTTTACCAATGTTGAGATCGTGCCAGTCAAACGTCATCCAATGCTTCTTTGTTACTTTTGGCGCGACAATCAAAATACCAGTACCAAAGGCCAAGATCGTTGCAATTGCAGCACCGTTAATACCCAGATCGAGCGTAAAAATAAAAATGGGGTCTAGGATAAGGTTAATGACACTGGTTGCGATCATCATTGTGCCTGGCAACATCGTATTACCATTAGCACGACAAACACTGTAAAAGAAATACAGCAGTGCACCTATCCAAGAGCTCACCAGCCAGTATATCCAGTAAGAATCAATTATTGGTAATACAGTATCTGGTGCATCTAATAGTTGCAAAATAGGGTTACGAAGCAGGTATATGATCACAGAGAAAACTGCAACGCTCACGCTTCCCATCACGATGACTAATCCACCAAGCTGCTTAGCGTAACGTGTTTCGTTTGCTCCAATGGCTCTAGCAATGACAGCAGTAGTTGCGATTCCTAAACCAACTTGAATTCCAATGATGATCATCTGTATAGGTAACGTAAAACCTTGAACCGCGAGAGGTAGCACGCCTAATTGACCAATGAAGGCACTGTCGACAAGTTGAAAGCTCATGAGGGAAAGCACCCCAAAGAGCATTGGCCATGTCATAGTAAATAGCTGTCGACCGAGAGAAGGTACAGGAGTTGCGGTAATAGAAGTCATAACATTCTTATTAGTATTGAAGATAGGTACATCACTGTGATGAATCACTCAGTGTTGATTGGCGACAAGGATAACGTAAGGTTAGCTTGATACCAATAATAGTTACTAGTTCTATCTTTTAGGTCTAACTAGGTTGCGGCTAATGTTGATCTGATGACGTAGTATTTAAAGGAAAGCCAATAATATTTTGTATGGATGAAGCGTCATTAAAAAAGCCAGTCATCGTGACTGGCTTTTGTGGTTTAGGTATCGCCTGAAGCGTTATTTACTGGCTACAGTACCCAGTTTCAACCATGTGTCGATAACCGTATCTGGGTTTAGTGAAACAGAGCTGATGCCTTGCTCCATCAACCACTCGGCTAGGTCGTCATGGTCAGATGGACCTTGGCCACAAATACCCACGTATTTACCTGCCTTAGCCGCGGCATCGATAGCCATTTTTAGCATCGCTTTAACCGCAGGGTTACGCTCGTCAAATAGGTGCGCAACATCACCTGAATCACGATCTAAACCAAGAGTCAGTTGAGTCATGTCGTTTGAACCGATAGAGAAGCCATCGAAGTATTTCAAGAACTCATCCGCTAAAATTGCATTTGATGGTAGCTCACACATCATGATGACTTTCAGACCCTGGTCGCCACGACGCAGGTCGAACTTAGCCAGAATGTCGATAACAGATGCCGCTTCGCTTGGAGTACGAACGAATGGAATCATGATTTCAACGTTTTTCAGTCCCATCTCGTTACGAACGCGTTTTAGCGCTTGAGTTTCAAGCTCAAAACAGTCTTCAAATACCGGGGAGATGTAGCGAGATGCACCACGGAAGCCCAGCATTGGGTTCTCTTCATGTGGTTCAAATGTTTTACCGCCAACAAGGTTGCTGTATTCGTTCGACTTAAAGTCAGACATACGCACGATTACTCGCTTAGGCCAGAACGCGGAAGCGATAGTCGCGATGCCTTCTGTTAGCTTGCTTACATAAAAATCGATTGGATCTTTGTAGCCACGAATACGTTCGTTGATTTCCGCTTTGATCTCTTCCGTTTGTTCATCAAAGTTCAGCAGAGCTTTCGGGTGAATACCGATCATCTTGTTGATGATGAATTCCAGACGAGCAAGACCAACACCTTCATTCGGGATTTGTGCAAAGTCGAAGGCACGGTCTGGGTTACCGACATTCATCATGACTTTGGTTGGCAGCATTGGTAGCTCATCAACCTCAGAACGTTTGATCTCAAAGTCGAGTTCGCCGTTGTAAACGTAGCCTGTTTCACCCTCTGAACATGACACTGTCACGGTGTCGCCATCATTTAGGCTACTTGTTGCTGTACCACAGCCAACAATTGCAGGGATACCGAGTTCACGAGCAATGATGGCTGCGTGACAAGTACGGCCACCACGGTTAGTGACAATCGCAGAAGCTTTCTTCATCACAGGTTCCCAGTCTGGGTCTGTCATGTCGGTTACCAGTACGTCACCATCTTGAACCAGTGACATTTGGTCTAGCGAGTCAACCAAGCGTACAGGACCAGAACCGATACGTTGACCGATAGCGCGACCTTCAACCAAGACATCCGCTTTGTTGTTTAGCTCGTAACGTTCAATGACGTTTTGGTCACTTTGAGAACATACTGTCTCAGGACGAGCTTGAACGATGTAAAGCTTGCCGTCGATACCATCTTTTGCCCACTCAATGTCCATCGGACGTTGGTAGTGCTTCTCGATGATCATCGCTTGTTTTGCTAATTCTTTGATCTCTTCATCGTTTAATGAGAACTCGTTACGTTCTTGAGTATCGGTGTCGATGATATCAACTTGCTTGCCGATCTCTTGATTGGTTGAGTAGATCATCTTGATCAACTTAGAACCAAACGTCTTTTTAACGACTGGGTAATGCCCCGCTTCTAGCATTGGCTTGTGGACGTAGAACTCGTCTGGGTTCACAGCTCCTTGTACGACCATTTCACCAAGCCCCCAAGAAGAGGTGATGAACACTACTTGGTCGAAGCCTGACTCAGTATCAAGAGTAAACATAACACCTGAAGCGGCTTTGTCTGAGCGAACCATACGCTGGATACCCGCAGACAATGAAATGCCTCGGTGATCAAAGCCTTGGTGTACTCGGTAAGAGATAGCGCGGTCGTTAAAGAGTGATGCGAAGACGTGTTTAGTCGCTTCTATAACTGCATCGATACCTTTCACGTTAAGGAAGGTTTCTTGCTGACCTGCAAAAGAAGCATCTGGAAGGTCTTCAGCCGTTGCCGATGAACGAACCGCAACAGACAATTCTTCGTTGCCCTCAATCAGTTCGCGGTAGTTATCTCGGATATCTTGCTCTAGTGATTCTGGGAATGGCGCGTCTAGAACCCATTGTCGAATCGTTGCACCTGTCTTACGCAGTGCGTCAACGTCTTCAACATCAAGTTCATCAAGAAGTTGGTGGATACGCTCATCAAGACCTTTGTAGTCAAGAAAGTTATTAAACGCATAAGATGTGGTAGCAAAACCATTAGGTACAGATACGCCAGCGTTGGCTAGGTTAGAAACCATTTCGCCAAGTGAAGCATTTTTACCGCCGACTTTGTCGACATCTTCCATGGATAGACCATTAAACCAAAGAGTATTATTTTGCATTTGTTTCTCGCAAGCATTGTAGGGATTTAAAAGGCAAACGATTACGTCAGAAGCTAAAAAAAACGAAGATATTTTTCAAAGCTGTGGGGGACGTAATAGTCAGCAGGGTTTTATTATCGATATTATGGTGTTCATCCTACTCAAAATAATTTTAAAAATTAAATAAAATATGCAAATTGATATTCAAAGTCGTGATGTATTCTATGTTTCTGATGGAACGGCCATAACATGTGAGACTTTAGGGCATGTTGTTCTAGGTCAATTTCCATTCGAAGCTAATGAAAAAACCTTCCCGTTTGTCGAAAGTGAAGACAAACTTTCTGACTTATTAAAAGAAATCGATATTTCCTATCGCACTACAGGTATCGAGCCTTTGGTGTTTTTCTCTATTGTTATTCCGGACATTAAAACCAAGTTGCTGACAGCTCCTGCACATTGTTATGACGTACTGGAAAGCATTGTCCAAAAAGTACAAGACGATATTCAGATGGCTCCCAAGCCAAAATTGCAACGTTCGCGTAGCGTGAATAAAGATTCTGATAAGTATTTTGATAGGATTGCTGCTATTGAATATACGTTAGCCCATGATGATGGCATCACATTAAAAGGGTTAGAAGAAGCCGATATTATTTTGCTCGGCGTCTCTCGCAGTGGTAAAACACCAACTAGCCTCTATATGGCAATGCAGTTTGGCTTGAGAGTCGCGAATTACCCATTCATTCATGATGATTTAGCGCGTTTGAAGTTATTACCGGAGTTTGAGATTTATAGGCACAAATTGTTTGGTTTAACCATAGATGCAGAGCGCCTGACAGAGATCCGTGAGAACCGTTTAGCGGGCAGTGACTACGCTAGTGACTCGCAATGTGCCTATGAATTACAAACCGTAGAAGCAATGTTCCGCCGAGAAGCGGTGCCTTATATCAATACGTCATCACTGTCGGTGGAAGAGATTTCAACTCGAATCCTTGAGCGAACAGGCTTAAGAAGGCGATTACTTTGATGCTTTTTACTCATTAATGCCTCTAATCCAATAAGAACTCTAATTAACTATGAGCTCTGATTTTTAACACTCCGATTTTTTAATTTATTTGAGATTAATGGCTTCAATGTATTAATTTTCTATCAAATTTGGCAGGTGATAACCTTGTACCGTAAGCGGGGCTTGGTTACTTAAATTGCTTGTCGTTACGACAAAATTGTTTTGTTGGATTCTATCTGCAAATTATCCGTTAATGTGCCCGCCACAGAGTTTTTGAAAGTGTAAAACACTGTGTCGGGTATGATTTCAGGACCTTCTGATTCATGTTTTATTCTCCCTGCTAAATGTGAGATTAGATGTGGAAAACATTTCTAAACTAGACCGTGTTCGCGCTGATTACAACGTTCATTACTGGAGCCAAGGCTTCTATGGTATCGATAACCAAGGTGAGGTTTATGTATCACCTCGTAGTGACAATGCGCACCAGGTTCCTCTCAGTAATATCGTTTCCCAGCTTGAACAAAAGCAGCTAAACCTGCCGGTACTGGTTCGATTCCCTCAAATACTGCACCAACGTGTGCATGGGGTGTGTCAGGCGTTTAACCAAGCGATTGAAGAATACCAATATCAGAATAATTACTTGTTGGTTTATCCGATTAAAGTGAACCAGCAAAAAGAAGTGGTTGATGAGATTTTAGAAAGCCAAGCTCAGCTAGAAACTAAGCAACTTGGTCTAGAAGCGGGCAGCAAACCGGAACTCTTAGCGGTGCTTGCTCTGGCTCAAAAAGCGAGTTCGGTTATCGTATGTAATGGCTACAAAGACAGAGAATATGTTCGCTTAGCATTAATCGGTGAAAAGCTCGGGCACAAAGTTTTTATCGTGCTAGAGAAGCTTTCAGAGCTTGATCTAGTGCTTAAGGAAGCGCAGAGCCTAGGCGTAAAACCACGTTTGGGCATTCGTATTCGCTTAGCTTCTCAAGGCGCAGGTAAATGGCAGTCAAGCGGGGGTGAAAAGTCTAAGTTTGGGCTTTCTGCATCGCAAGTGCTTACGGTAATTGAGCGCCTTAAACAAGAAGACCAATTGGAAGCGATGCAGCTTGTCCATTTCCATCTTGGTTCACAAATGGCGAATATTCGTGACATTCGAAACGGTGTGAATGAATCAGCGCGTTTTTACTGTGAACTGCGTGGTATGGGGGCTGATATCAAATACTTCGATATCGGTGGCGGTTTAGCGGTCGACTACGATGGAACACGTAGCCAGTCTTCAAGCTCTATGAACTATGGCTTGATTGAGTACGCTCGTAATATTGTGAGCACAGTCGGTGATGTCTGCCTGCAATATCAGCAGCCTGTACCTGTGATTATCTCGGAATCGGGACGCTCTTTGACGGCGCACCATGCCGTGCTGATCACCAATGTGATCGGGACAGAAGCTTATCATCCGGAAGACATTCATGCTTTAGAAGAAGATTCTCCAACGCTATTACAAAACATGTGGCGTAACTGGGAAAACCTTCAAGATGGCAGCGATGCTCGTGCGTTGATTGAAATTTACAATGACACGCAAAGTGACTTGGCTGAAGTGCACTCGCAGTTTGCTACAGGAGTTTTGAACCTACAGCAAAGAGCGTGGGCAGAGCAGTTAGCGCTGAGAATTTACTTTGAACTCAGCCGCCAGATGAGTACTAAAAATCGTTTCCATCGTCCAATTTTGGATGAGTTGAATGAGCGGTTGGCTGATAAGTTTTTCGTGAACTTTTCTTTGTTCCAATCCCTGCCAGATGCATGGGGTATTGATCAGGTATTTCCTGTTTTACCATTGTCTGGTTTGGAAGAAGTAGAAGATCGTCGTGCTGTGATGCTAGATATCACTTGTGACTCAGATGGTGCCATTGATCAATACGTGGAAGGTCAGGGCATTGAAACGACTCTACCAGTGCCCGCTTGGAACGCAGATAAGCCGTACTTAATGGGATTCTTTTTAGTGGGCGCATACCAAGAGATTCTTGGTGATATGCATAACCTATTTGGAGACACTCACAGTGCCGTGGTGACTGTTGATGAGAATGGTGAAGCGGTTATCGAGCGAGTAGACGAAGGCGATACTGTTGAAGACATGATGCGTTATGTCCACATTGATGTAGATAAGATTCGTGATAATTATCGTGAGCTTGTTGCGGAACGTGTAGACGTAAAAGAACAGCAAACAATACTACAAGAATTAGAAGGTGGCCTAGCGGGTTACACCTATTTAGAGGATTTCTAAATGAATGATTTGTTCACTAAAACTGATTATTCGCTTTACTCGAATTCGATGAGTTTTATGCGCCAGCCTTATCTTCGGAATCCAATATCATCAGATGCGGATCTTGTTGTGTTAGGTGTACCGCTGGACATGGCAACGTCAGGTCGACCAGGTGCTCGAATGGGACCTGATGCTATTCGCCGTGCATCGGTAAATTTAGCGTGGGAAGGTAATAAATTCCCTTGGGATTTCAACGTATTTGATCGTGCCAAGGTCATTGATGCTGGTGATTTAGTCTTTGATTGTGGTGACGCTGAAGACTTCACTTATCGTTTAGAAGCGGCAACCAATGAAATACTAAAAAGTGGCAAAACCATGCTGGCTTTAGGTGGCGATCACTTTATCACATTGCCAATCTTACGCGCTTACGCAAAGCATCACGGTGAAATGGCATTGATTCATTTTGATGCACATACTGATACGTATGCCAATGGCAGTAATTATGATCACGGCACTATGTTTTATCATGCACCGAATGAAGGGCTTATCTCGCCTAAGCATTCAGTTCAAATTGGTATTCGCACAGAATATGACAAGCAAGATCATGGTTTTAATGTCATCAATGCGATGGAAGCTAACGATCTGAATGCTGATGATATCGTAGCTCGTATTCGAGAAATTATTGCTGACAAGCCTGTGTATGTAACGTTCGATATTGATTGCCTAGATCCTGCATTTGCACCGGGTACGGGAACACCAGTATGCGGTGGCTTGAATTCAGATAAAGTGCTTAAGATACTTCGAGGTCTAGCGGGTGTGAACATTGTGGGTATGGATGTGGTCGAAGTCTCGCCACCTTATGATCACAGTGACCTTACCGCATTGGCAGGTGCGACGGTGGCACTTGAGTTGATGTACGCTTGGGCATCGGGTCGTCAGATTGATAAGTGACGATTAAATATTGATAAGTGACGGTTAAAAACGTCGCGGCAAAATTCAGAAGCCGATCCATTGGGTCGGCTTTTTTGTTTCTAGAGTGTTTGTTTTTTGACCACCATCTCTACGTTGAAAGTGCTTCCTTTCTAAATGTTAAATCTTTGTATATGTTACTGGTACGACTTCTTAATTAGAGTAGGACTATGTCTGAGCAACCTCGTGTGACTTGTACCATTGATGATAACCAAATCGCGACCGTGATCCTTAATCGAGCAGATAAACTCAATGCGATTGATATGCCGATGTTTCAAGCCGTCAATCATCTCACGAAATCGTTAAGCCGTAATAAGCAGGTACGCGCCGTTATTGTAAAAGGTGATGGCAGCGATTTTTGCTCGGGCTTGGACGTAAAATCATTGCTGACAAGTAAGACAGGTGCACTCAAATTATTATTTAAGTGGTGGCCTACTTTACCTAATGATGCCCAGCGTTTTTCTGTTGGCTGGCGAGACATTCCTTGCCCTGTGATCTTCGCGATTCATGGAAGGTGCTGGGGTGGTGGTTTACAGCTTGCCAGTGGTGGGGATTTTCGTATTGCTAGCCCAGATGCTAACTTCTCTATTATGGAAGCCAAATGGGGGCTGATTCCGGATATGGGTGGCGCGTTGGCGTTTCGAGAATTAATGCGTCAAGACCACACATTAGAAATGGCGATGACAGCCAAAGTCATCGATAGCCAACAAGCTAAAGATTATGGGCTAGTGACTAAAATAGCTGAAGATCCGTACGCTGAAGCTTATAAACTCGCTCAAGAATGTATTGAACGATCTCCTGATGTATTAGCTGCTACAAAAAAGCTGTATCACAAAACATGGTGGACAAGCCCCGGTTTGGCGCTATTTTTAGAAACCTGGTATCAAATTAAGGTTGGAATTGGTAAAAACCGAATCATTGCTGGGAAAAGAGAACGTCGCCCTGAAGATAAACCAGACTATTTACCAAGGCAGTTTAAGTAAAGAGTGAGCTATCTCAATTACACACATGACCCAATTGTTCATGAAATTAAATGGAAACAGCATACTCATTGCAGTTTAGCCATAGTGAACTTCTTAGCAAGAAAAACTATCAACGACTATTAGTTCTAATTGCTTTATAAGTTTTGTTTAACTGTGTGGACAACAAAAAAGCCTTTAATCTCAGACCAAAGGCTTAAATTCTAGTAGTTCTAGTTCTAGTTCTAGTTCTAGTTCTAGTTCTAGTTCTACAAGCTATATTTCTAGTAAATGATTAACTAGTATGGATTTATCTTCCCTGCTCAGAGGTTTTATCTGTATCGTCTAGCGCAAAGTAGATTTTGGATATGATGATTTCTGAAACTAAGATAGCGAACACAACTGCGAAGAATGCGACAACACCATTCCAAGGGCCTGAGAAGTCGACTTTGTCACCGAACATTATGTTGATAGCCTCTAGCATAACGAATTTAGACCCGACTAAAATAATATAAGTCGATACCCCTCTAAGCACTTTAGGAGCTGTACCTGGCTTAGATTTGAAATAGTCAGCAATCTTATGCTCTAGCCCAATTGATAACTTCAATAGTAATTGAAGTAAAATTGCAGCCGCAAATGATATTGTGAAGGATTCAATATTTACAAATTCCCAGTATTCATCAAAGAAATTTAAAACCGTTAAATCAACTAATACTGCTAAAGAATAACCAACAAATAATCGTTGAGGTGTATTAAATCCATATACTTTTTCAATATTGCTCATAATCATGCCTTCTAATAAATCGTTCATATAAACTTATATTTAAATATCCATAATATCAACCATTAAATTGTTGTTTTTAAATAATAAGTTTTATTTTATGTATGGCGCGTAATGGTAAGTAGTTATGGGAAATATAAAGGATAATTAACTGAAAATTTAATTATAGAGAGAATGTTTATGATTGTTTACTGCCTAGTTAAAGATGTTTCTGAGCTTTCTTTAGATATTGATCTTGCAAGTTTTTTGCAAAATGAATTATTTTTAAATTAGTAAAATTAAGGATGTTATTAATATATTTAGTAGTTATACCTTATGCGAATTAAGTGTAATTTATCCTATTACTAAGGAATAAATGAATTGGATCGAGTCGTATAGACTTATTCGAAATTTATGATATCAAAGGTGACGGGGTGATTGAACGTTGGTAAATCCTTGGAGTTAACCCTGACACTCTTTTAAATGCTCTGGAAAAATGAGAAATATTACTGTAGCCCAACTGTGCTGATATATAAGTTAATGAGTGTTCTTCCTCCATTAATTCGCAGGCTACTGAGAACATTAAACTCTCTTTCAATTTTCTAAAGGATGTATTTTCATTTTTTAGCTTTCGTTGAAGAGTTCTTACTGAGAAGTTGAGGAGCTCTGCTGCTTGTTCAATAGTTAAGTTTTGTTCATTTACGTATGGCTTAAGCAATTCAAAAACACTGTCTGTAAAACTGGTATGCCATTCAATTATAGAGGGCTTTGCGCTTAATTCTTTGGAAGATAACTGAATGGGTAAGTTGAGAATTTTTTCCGGAATATAAATCGAAGTTTTACCTTGCTCTATGAATAACTGGCAATTGGATGGTGCGATACTTTTTATAATATCTATTTGCTTAGTATGTAACTTTATTTTAGTTGGGTGCCATTGAGTGCGGGTGAGGATCTGTATTAATTCTTTAATATAGATAATGGCAAAAGCTTCACTCCAGGCGAACGATGGTGAATCAACATAATGTGTATTTCGGGTAAACCAATGCTGCCCGTGTTCTTCAGTGAATTCGATTTTGCTTCCAGGTGAGTCGTTTTCAAAAATGGTATCGATATTCATGAGGGCATCGCCAATTGTTTCATAGGCAACGAATTGATGAAGAACATTTGGGATGATTCTTTGCCTAAATGAGAGCGCTAATATGTCAGTAAACTGAGTGACTCCTAATTGGCTAGAGGTTAAAAATATCAGACGTTTGATTGATTCCGAAGGCACAAAATCACTGTTCATTTGGAATAAATCAGATGGTAAGCCAGAGTCGATAAGCAACTGGTGGAGATCGAACCCATATTCAGAAAAAACCTGAACGAGTATTTTGGCATAATCGGTTTGAATAACTGGAACCTCATAGGCATTGTTCTTCATATTAAGTTTCTCCTTGATTCAACCCGGCAATTATTCGGTATATATACTAAATGTTATAACATGCTCTATAAGCTTATAGTTAATTTCTTGAGTTTTCGCATTCTAAGTATATATTTAACTAGTTAATTTTATTGATTTTAGTTCATAGGAAGGGAATCGTATGTCAGAAGTAAATGACGACATTCAAGGCTCAGAAGCGCAAGCTCAGGCTGTTCAGAAAAAAGATAAAGTACGCAAGGTAACTAACTATCTTCTTATTTTTGTCGCCGCCGTTTTACTTTTTAGCATCGTATCGGACCGTATCATCCCCATCACCGATAATGCCCGTTTAAAAAGTTATATTGTTCCAATCAAGCCTCAAGTTGCAGGCACAGTATTAGATATTCAAGTGCAGCCTAATCAATTGGTTCAAGAAGGGGATGTACTTGCCATTTTAGATCCATCTGACTATCAAATTGCGGTTCATCAAGCAGAGCAAAACCTAGAGATTGCAGGGCAAAATGTCGGGGCGCAAACTGCCAATATTGCTTCGGCGCAAGCAAGGTTGACTTCGGCGATGGTTGAGCGTCAAAACACTCAGCTTCAGGCTAAACGAGTTCTAGACATGGCGGATAAAGGCGTTGTTTCGAAATCTGATGCTGATAAAGCCCGAGCGGCACTCGCGACATCTAAAGCTGCGGTGGTGAATGCAGAAGCGGATCTAGAGAAAGCTAAGCAACAACTGGGTAAAGATGGTGAAGACAACAGCCAAATTAAAGCGGCTTTATTGGCCCTTGAACAAGCGCAACTTAACTTAGAAAGAACGGTGATCAAGGCTCCAACACAAGGTGGCGTATCTAACTTCAGCTTGTCAGAAGGTTTTTACGCATCACCTGGTAACCCAATCATGACTTTTGTTTCAACTGATGATATTTGGATTGAAGCTTACTTTCGTGAAAACAGCCTAGGCAATGTCACGACTGGCGATGAAGTGGAAATTGCCCTTGATTTCGCACCTGGCAGAGTGGTGAAAGGTAAGGTGATGAGTGTTGATTGGGGGGTTGATTGGGGGCAAAACTCACAGGCTGGCAAACTTGCTCAAGCTAACCAACAAACTGGCTGGTTACGCCAAACTCAAATGCTGCCAATTCTCATTGAATTTGACCGAAGCGAAGTGGAAGGCATGCTGCGTGTAGGTGGTCAAGCTGATGTAATTGTATACAGTGGCGATAACACCATTTTCAATTTAATTGGTAAGGCTTGGATTCGCTTACTAAGTGTTTTGTCTTATGTCAGATAATAATCCTGCGCTGAGCGACGTAGTAGACGAGCAAACTCAAACTCGTATTCTGCGTTACACGGTAGGTGTGACATTATCGGTCTTTTTGGCTGCGTGGATTAACTGGCCATTAGCCTTTGTTGCACCTGTATTTACGGCAAAGTTTTTAGTCGATAAACCGGCGCTCCATAAAGAAACGGTGTATGAGTTATTGTTGGCTATGTTAGTCACAATGGCGCTTGGGTTATTACTGTCGAGAGGTATAACCCATTATCCAATCCCACTGTTGATTTTGGTCGGGTTGATGATGCTTTGGGGGTATTACCTATTTACGGACCCAAAGTGGAATCTTTTCGGAACCATTTTATTAATTGCAGTATTGATGCTGCCGTTTATGGCAATTTCAAACCCGGGCGTATCATTATTCCTTGCTTCAGGGCTTGCTACTTCTGGTGCTGTGGCGGTGGGGATCTTTGCCTTAGTTCATATCTACTTTCCTGAGCCTAAAGCGAGGTTTGCAGGCTTTGCCAAACCTCCAATCTCCAAACAAGAAAGGTGGTATGCCGCATTTAGAGCGATGATCATTTCTTTTCCTGTGGTGTGCTTTTTCTTCATATTCCAAATATCTGAAGCCTTGCTTACCATGATGTTCATTGCGTTGTTGTCTTTGATGATAACGGCAGAAAAGTCGATAAAGCTCAGTGCCTTTTTAGTGATCAGTAATGGTATTGGTGGGTTATTGGCGATTGCGGCATTTTCTATTTTGTCGGTCGTGCCAAATCTTATCTTTTATTCCATATTCATTGGGCTGATTGCTATTATTATTGCCCGTAAAATTTATACCGTCCCAGCTAAAGCCCCTATTTTTGCTACCGCATTCAGCACGTTATTAGTACTTATTGGCAGCACATTAATGAGCTCTGGGGATATTGATAGCAATACATTCGTTAGGATATTTCAGCTGCTTCTTATTGGTGTATATATGATATTGGCTTCCATGTTTTTAGAAACTAGACGTTGGAAGTTTTTATAACGCTCGCTTTAAAATACATTACAAGGATGTAATATGAAATTTTCAAGTAACTCTTCACAGCAAGCGATTGATGCGGCAATAAAAATCGCTGTTATTGCCGTTCTTATTTATTGGTGTTTTTCAATACTTCGCCCCTTCATTTTGTTAGTGGCTTGGGGAGGGATCATCGCTACCGCATTGTACCCTGTGGTTATCGTCATTCATAACAAAACTGGCTTATCGAAAGGCAAAGCAAGTGGCATGCTCAGTTTGGTTGGGGTGCTGTTATTGCTGATCCCATTGGGTGCCTTGTCATCGGGTCTATTCACCAGTGCTTCAGAAGTGATTTCAGGTCTGCAAGATGGCACGCTTGCTATTCCAAAACCTCGAACGGCGTTACAAGACATCCCGCTAGTCGGTGACAAACTGTATTCTGGGTTGGTGTTTGCTTCTTCAAATATTGAAGGGGCAATGGTGAAATACGCTGAGGAAATAAAAATCTACGGAGCGAAAATGGCTTCCATTGTTGGCTCTGTTGGTGGCGGCTTTGTTCAATTTATTATTTCGACCATCATTGCTGGTGTGTTTATGAGTAACGCGGAAAGCTGCCAAGTTGGGATTGTTAAATTAGCGAAACGTTTAACAGGTGAAAGCGGTGAAGCGCTTGTCCAGCTGTCTAAATCCACTGTGAGAAGTGTGGTTCAAGGGGTCTTGGCGTGGCAGTTATACAGTCTATTTTATCGGTAATAGGTTTAGTCATCGCGGGTGTGCCTGCTGCTGCATTTTGGGCACTAGCGGTTTTCCTAGTGGCGATTATTCAATTGCCACCTATCCTTGCTCTGTTACCACCAATTATTTTTATGTTTAGCGGTGACTCAACGGTTGCCGCGGGTTTGTTCTTAGTGTGGTGTATTTTAGTGAGTGGTAGTGACGCAATTTTGAAGCCGATGCTACTTAGCCGGGGTTCAGATATTCCGATGCTGGTTATTCTGCTTGGTGCTCTTGGTGGAATGGCAATGTCTGGCATTGTGGGCTTATTTGTTGGCGCTGTTATTTTGAGCCTGACCTATAAGTTACTTGTGGCGTGGTTAGAGGCAGAACCTGAAGAGGTGAAGTAATGAAACGCTTCACTAAAGACGATAATTTTCAGTTTCTTTTCTTTGCTTTATTGGTGCTGTTTTTTGGCTGCTCTGTCATGCAGCAATACTATCCAGAAGGGCAAAAAACAGTGCTGGGTTTGATTATTGTGACGCTGGCGGTATCTATTGCCGGAATCAATCGTGAGCGGACAATCTATCGTTCATTGTACGGCTTCTTGCTGGTGACAGCAGCAGTATCGGGTATGCTGTCATTTTTTGAAGATTATGACTTATCTATTCTCACTCTCGCAGCCTTATTGATGTTCCTTTTTTCACATATTTACTCGGCTTTGAAGCAAGTGATGTTGGTTAGAGAGGTAACTAAAAACCATATTATTGGTTCAATTTGCATCTATTTATTAATGGGGCTTGCTTGGACCTTCCTCTACTTATTGGTACTGGAAATTTATCCGCAGGGTTTTAATGGTTTAGAGCATAAACCCTGGTTAGCGAATTTATTCAACGTGCTGTATTTTAGTTTTATAACTTTAACAACGGTCGGATATGGCGACATTTCACCTACATTGCCAGTGGCTCAATTCTTTGTTTTCTTAGAGGCTATTTTAGGCAGCTTTTATTTAGCCATTATGGTTGCGAGCCTAGTGAGTATTCGTTTGTCTCAAGGGAATAAATAGTTTTTTAGTGTTTTGTGAAGGTTTACGATATGAAAAGCCCCTGATTATTATTTAATTAGGGGCTTATATTTTGAAGGTGATTTTTTAATAGACCTTCATTTTAACAAGAGTGCACATCAAGCTAGTTTGATGTTTCCATAGTGTAAATGGTTATGATGATGTGTCATTCGGCATCGGCAGGGAATTGAACACCAATCTGCTTTCTCATTTCTGTGGTAATTTCCGAAACAATCAAGGCACGCTTGTCACGTGTGAAGTCTTTCTGCTTAATTCTGCGAGCAAACTCTTCTGCTTCATAGCTCATAGAGTTATCGGCTTGCTCGACACTTAACTCTTCGGTTCTACCATCTCTATATTCAATCGTGACCTTAGTGCATTCGGCTATGTGATCAATGATGATAGAACCATTCTCACCTTGAATCTCACTTGGTTGGTGTGAATCAGACACTTTTGAGTGTGATAGGGTTACGTTAAATTCTGGGTATGAAAATATCGCGTCACCATGCCCATCTACTCCTGAATTAAGCAATACTCCTGAGGCTTGCACTTTAGTCGGCTTTCCAAAAAGAGCCACTGCTGCGGAAACACAATAGAAGCCTATATCCATAAGAGATCCATTAGAAAACTTTGGGTTAAAAGTATTCGGGTTTTCGCCATTCAAATACTTTTGGTAGCGAGAGGAGTATTGGCAGTAGCTAAGGTGTGCTTTGTGCAGACGACCAATTTTAGCTACCCCTGCTTGGATTTGTTTAAAGTTAGGTAGGAACTCCGATTTATATGCTTCAAAAAATACGACTTGATTACGTTCGGCATTTTCAACGGCTTGAAGCGCCTGTTCGAGGTTTGATGCGATTGGCTTTTCACAAATGACATGCTTACCATTGTCCATCATCAACATCGCTTGCTCCGCATGTAGAGAGTTTGGAGAAGCGATATACACGGCATCTACGTTGTCCGATTTGGCTAACTCATCTAAATTATCAAATAGACAAATGTCGGCAGAAGCTGTCACAAACTCATCTGCGAAATCTTTTGCACTAGAGAGCGATCGTGAATATACCGCACTGAGTTGAAAGCTCATGGTGCCTAAAGCGGCTTGTACAAATTTTTGTGTTATCCAGTTGGTACCAATGACGGCAAGTCTAATCATGTTGAGCTACCTAATTTGTGTATTGTATTGAAGAGCACGCTGACTTTGCGCCGATCTTTTGGCTCAAAGGTTAATGTAGAAAGTATATTAACACTCTAAAATAAAAGAGAATGGCATTAAGTTCATTAATTTAAGTGACCGGAATAAAGCGTAGGTT
Organism: Vibrio kagoshimensis; assembly: GCF_050337535.1. Lineage (NCBI taxonomy): Bacteria > Pseudomonadati > Pseudomonadota > Gammaproteobacteria > Vibrionales > Vibrionaceae > Vibrio > Vibrio kagoshimensis. Next base: position 294,718 of record NZ_JAKJSZ010000004.1, on the reverse strand, counting down.
TGTTGGTTGGGCATTGCATGAGATTTTGCTATGGTAATTGAGAATTCATTGTAAGTGGTTGTTATGCAAATACGTATTGCGAAAGTGGCGGATATTCGGTCTATTCTTGAACTGTCTGACCAAATTAATCGTCAGCATCATGCAGGGGCACCAATGGTGTTTGCTTCACCGAGTATGTGTCTCGTTGACAGCGAAGAATATTGGCTAAGTTTAATGATTGATCGCCAAGGTGTTTTTTACGTTGCCGTAAGTGATAACCAAGTCGTCGGCTTCGTTGTTGGCAAAGTGTCTCAAAATCGCGGTGTGAGTTTTATCCAACCTCATAAAATTGGCAGAGTGAATACTATTGTGGTGCGAGATACCATACAAAATAAAGGGGTTGGTAAAGCCTTAATGTTGAAGTTTAAGGAATGGGCTCAATCAGAGGGTGCCATTGAAATGCGACTTGAGGTGATGGAATTTAACCAACAGGCTCAAGCTTTCTATGAGTCTCTTGGATTAGAAACACAATCACGAACCATGTCGATGAATCTGGAGGCTTAATGCCATTTAAATTTGCTTTATCTTTGTTATGTTTACTACTGATAACGGCAAATACTTTTGCTAAAGATAAAGCATCTGAAGACTGGCTAACACAGTCTTCAAAAGTAATTCATTCTAAAGCTAATACTTCCTCACACATCTTCTCGCAATTAGATATTCCAGAATCCCAAATCCCGGACCCATCTTCACTTAATTATGAGCATCCCAAACCGATAACTGTTAATAAGCCTGTGTTTAAGAAGACAGTGTTTAAGAAGCAACCTTTAGCCAAATCACTCCCTTTAGACAGCAACCAAGCGCTGAAAGGTGGCTCGACAAAAAATACGATCACTTTGGTTCTAGTGGATAAATCAAAGAGACGTATGTATCTGTTGAGTGGTAAAGAAGTCATCCGTGAATATAGGATTGCACTAGGGGATGAACCTAAGGGGCATAAGCAAGTTGAAGGTGATAATCGGACACCTGAAGGTCGGTATATCTTAGAATATGTCACTGAAGACTCAAGCTTCTATCGTTCTGTCCATATTAGTTACCCTAATTATAGTGACACTCAAGAAGCAAAGAAGCGAGGTGAGTTAGCTGGCGGTGATATAAAAATTCATGGCTTAAAGAACGGTGAATCTCGTTCGCCACTTTTTATCCAGAGTTTTGATTGGACCAATGGCTGTATTGCAATTACAAATGAACAGTTAGATGATTTTATAAATATTGTTGAGATGGGGACACCTATATATATTGAATGGTGAACTATTGATCTAATTTGCCTTGAGTCTTGTGTGGTCTATATGAGCAGGCATAAATGATTTTGATTAACATGCTTAATTTTAGAATATGGACAACCTTACCTGTGATGAAACCTCATTAATGACGTTGTAATTCATGTTTGTTTTAACGGTATATGCAAAATTTATAAAATTAATTTTTTAAATATATGATAATAAAGATTAATTTAACAATTGCTACATTGATCACTGAAAGGATTTTGTATTTCAAATCATTTGTAATATGGGTGATAGAGATCATGAATGTGAAATGTCAAAGTTAATATATATTGATTAAATATATTGCTCCGTATATTTTCCTTCGAAATTTATAATAAAGAGCTTACTATGAAAAAATCATTTATTGTTTCCGCAACTTTGATCACATCTTTTAATGTTATGGCTTTTGGCCTGCCAGATATTGAAATTCCAAGCATCAGTACAGATGCACAAAATATCATTTCTGCATTAGAAGTTATTCAAGATGGCGGTATTGAGTGTTCACAGATTACTGACTTTAAAGTTGCTACGAATGTAAAAGGCTATCAGGTTGAATGTGACAGTAATAAAAATTATACGCTTCTTGAAACCAATGATGGTTTAGTGCTTCAAGTTAAATAAAAAGCGATTTAATATATAGCATAAGCTCGTTTAGCCAGTTACTCACTAGATCTTGGCGATAACGAGCTTAAATTTAATCTACTCATTTGTGTTAAATAACGAGCACTAATGCTTTATTAATTGCGTTAGAAGGAGTAATTGGACAATTAGTTTGTCACCAGTATCTAATATTTAGTGATTTCTCTTAAGCTTGTTAGCCCTTTAGATCACTCTCAGTATACTGAATATGGCTATGGTGATTAGCAGTATCACGGTAACCGGTTTAAACTTTTCCCCGCCATACCTTTCAAATAGTTGACTCCCTAAATAACCTCCTAGCATGCTACTGGGTAGCAAGGCGGCAGTTAGAATGACAATATTACTGTTGACCAAACCCGCAATAGAAGCAGAAACAAAGGCACTCGAATCCGCAAGAACGAAAAAGGCGATCAATCCTGCTCGTGCGATGTGTGGTGCAACTGGGCTAGCCAGGGCATGGGCACCCACTGGAGGTCCAGACATTGAAGCGGCGCCATTCATGACTCCCGCTAAGCTTCCGAGAATAAAGGGGGCAAATTTAGGCTCTTTAGAGTATTGAAAACCTTTTTGAATCATTAGTGCAGAAGCAAATATAAATACGCTAATAATTAAGACTATTGTGTCTTGCTCTACGGATTTCAGCAGAAGCAAACCGACAGGTGTGAAGACTAAACAAGGTATAAAAACTTTAGCAACCCATTTCCAATCTACATGACGGCGCACCTTAGGAAGCAATTGAACATTACCGAGTAAGTCGATCAGCATGAATACAGGAACCAATTCAATAACTGGCATGAACAAAGCGCTGAGTGGTAAAGCGACTAAGGTAAAACCAAAGCCTGAAAACCCCCTCACCATCGCTGCGAAAATGAAAATAGCAAAGAGTGCTGGAAAAGTGGAGCTAAGGATAATGTCCATGGGAAACTCAAAATGGTTCGATTGAAAGCAACAATTGATATTGATGGTTGACTAGTATTTATCTATTCATTGCCACATTAGTGCCTATCAAAGCTGTGACAATGAATACGGGCTATCCATTTATTGCGTTTTGGTAAAGCGAGTCGGGAAATCAGTGAATATGGCGTTTACTTTATTCATTAATGGAAAAGTATCACTATGGTTTACTGTGTAGCACCATACTTCAAAGCCCAAATTTGTTAGGTAATCTAGCTGTTCATTGGTGAGATTTTGATAATTCAAATGACAACTGAATGCTTTATTTTTTATTAATGCCGCTTTATCTTGGTTTGATAAGCTTTCAGTGATGAGCCCAATACGAAATTGAGAGCAATGTTGTGCGAGTTCTTCGATAACATCGTGGCTGAAGCTGGAAAGCAGTAACTGGCTACTTGGTAAAGTAGTCGATGCAAGTTCCTGAGCTAACAGAGCCACAACATGAGCAGGATCGTGTGTATCGATTTTAATCTCTAAATTCACTTGGAGCTTAGAATGCTCGGCTAACTCTAATAATTCCGAAAGCGTTAAGAGTTGTTCCCCTGCAAACTCAGACGAGAACCAACTACCAAAATCTAATTGTTTCAATTCAGCCAAAGTGTGTTCATCTAATCGACCTTTACCATCACTACAACGTTCTAAGTTGTGATCGTGGCAAATGACTAACACATCATCTTTAGTTGGTTGTATATCAACTTCAATCCATGAAAGACCAAGATCTATCGCATTTTGGATACTCGCTCGAGTGTTTTCTGGATGAGTACCTGACACACCACGATGACCAACAATGATAGGTGACATATTGAATCCTTAACTGAAGAATATGGCTAACTGCTTTTATTTTTTAGCTGAGATGATCGGTTCGCACTGGATCAGATCAGAAACTAAATCGGAAAATAGACAAGTATAACTGACATATCTAATTGTATTTTTAGAGGTTTGTCAGAAAGTCGAATAGTACGCTATTAAGAAAAATCTAACTGTCACCACTGTATACCTTACAAGACCTAGCTCAACTGTTAGGCTAATCCCAAATAATAGAATTTAACAGAGTAAACTCGCAGTGGTGTTTAGCTCCTACCGTTACCTTTGGTCTTAATGTGCAATATCCAATTGGTTATCTTTTACGCCATTAATTCGAAACCATCCTGCAATACTGAAGCGTTCTGTATTAGTTGGTAGAACTTCGTGTGGAAATTGCTCTGACAAGAAAATCAGTAAGCGGCCAGCTTTTGGAGGAATTGTTGCAATGTGTTTGTCATTTAAGTCGTACACCACTAACTCTCCAGCATCTTCTTCAGACCATTCGTCATTCATATAGAAGACTGTAGTCAAACGGCGATTTTCATTTCCTTTAAAACAATCTAAATGCTTTTGGTAAAAGTCACCTTTTTCATACTTAGCAAAGTGAGCTTCATATTCAAATAAACCCAAGAAGAAAGCTTGGTTAGCAGCAAGGCGAATGGCTTCCATTTTATCTAGAAACTCTTGAACAGGCGTCCCCATGCCTCTACGTAACCATTGAATCTTATCGCTACGAATCTCGGCTTCTCTCACAACTTCGTCATTACGCCCAATTCGTGCTTTCTTCCAATCGTCTGGAATGCAGTCCCTCAAATCGGTCACTTCTTTGGGCGTTAAGAAGCCATCCCATAGGTAATAACCTTGGGTTGCTAGTGAGTCGATCATTTGATTCATGTGTTTGTATCCAGACTATAAAAAGGAGCACTTATATAGTCCTAATTGTGCATGTGAACAATTCGACTTATTTGTCGTTACGATAAATGAGTATTCAGGTTGAGTTATTGATAGACGAATTGACAAGAATAGAAAGGAAGTAATTAGAGTAAAGTTAATAAAAACAATGAATAAGGGTAGGCGAAAAAACTATAAAGTGGGGATAATAGCGCAGGCAGCAGTAATCGTTCATCACTGCTGCCTGCGTTAAGTTTTCCAGTCGAACTTTAATGCGCTGTGCACAAAAGGTAAAGTTCTAATAAGAGTTAAGTCGCTGGTGTTACGGTAACTTTTGCTTTTCCTTTCTTAATGTTCCATACCATAAGTACGGCTAATAACCCCATTGCAGCAAACTCAATCAGGTTTGATCCGAGCACCATACATACCGCTACCAATAACCATAAAATTCGCTCGATTTTGGTTAAGTAGCCGAACATATAGCCCTCAATACTACCTGCAAAAGCAATGATTAAAGCAATGGTACTAATGGTCGCAATCGCAAATGAACCAACCTCGCCATCGACCCAGATTAAGCCAGAAAAAGCCATCATCATTGGGATAAGGAAAAACCCTTGTGCTAATTTGAAAGCTTGAACGGCAGATTTCATAGGGGATGATTTGGCAATACCGGCTCCTGCAAAAGCTGCGAGTGCTATTGGTGGTGTAACATTTGAAGTTTGTGATAGCCAAAAGACAATCATGTGTGCGGCCAATAACCCAACCCCAAAATCAAGTAGAGTAGGCACTGCCATGATCGACAGAACAATATAGGCGGCAGTAACAGGGAGCCCCATACCAAGGATTACAGCCGCCACTGCGATTAATGCAAGGGCAGTAAACAGGTGACCGCCAGAGAGCGAAATCAAGAATTGAGTAAACTGTAAACCAATACCTGTTTGCCCAACAACACCCACCACAATACCAGCCGTAGCGCACGCAACCGAAATTGGCAGCGCTAATAGCGCCCCTTGCTTCATGCCTTCTAGGAACAGACTTAAAGTGATTCTGCTATGTTTACGCAGCATGGACGCAACTAGAATTGCTGCGCACCCTGCAATACCAACTAATACGGGCGAATAGCTCATCATTAGTAATGCAGTGATAAGTATTAATGGAACGAGGAAGTGCCAGCCACGCTCCATGACAACGCTAAGCTTTTCATAGGTTTCCATCCCACGTAACCCAAGCTTACACGCCATAATGTGCACATATAGCAGGGTGCAAGCAAAGTAGAGGATGGCTGGCATGATAGAAACAACTAATATTTCACTGTAGGGAATGCCTGTGAATTGAGCCATAACAAATGCTCCAGCGCCCATAACCGGTGGCATTATTTGCCCACCTGTTGAAGCTGCCGCTTCAATCCCTGCCGCTTGCTCGGGCTTATAGCCGAGCTTTTTCATCATTGGAATGGTTAACGAACCAGTTGTTACGGTATTTGCAATGGCAGAACCAGAGATAGATCCTAATGCAGCGGATGAAATAACGCTGGCTTTCGCAGGTCCACCCCTGTATTTCCCAGCAATCGCAAACGCACTATCAATGAAGAAATTGCCGGCACCTGTGACTTGTAGGAAAGCGCCGAATAAAACGAAAATAAATACCACGCCTGCGGCAATCGCAAGAGGTGCGCCAAATACCCCATTCGTTGAAAAAATATGGAATCGAATAATATCTTCTAATGGAAATCCATTGCTGGCTACCTGGGCTGGCAAGTAGTTACCAAACATTGCATATGCTAAAAACAAAAGCGCGATTGAAACCATGACAAGGCCAACCGTTCGACGTGTAGCTTCAAGCAATAAGACAATGGTTATGCAACCTGCAAGCTTGTCGGCACCATTGACACCTTCGATAAGAAACATGATGTCATCGTAATCAAAATTGGCAATTCTCCAGGTAGCCCATATCAGAGCGACTGAAAAACTAAAATCAATAATGCGTCCCAATCTAAATAAAGCGGACTCTTGATGACGCATGAACAATGGATAAGTCAAGAAGACGAGAACAATGACCCAGCTTAAATGTACGGGTCTGAAGACTGGTGCTGATATTTCAGCCGTTATTCCTTGCCATATTTGAAATACAGATAAAGCAATAGCCGCAAATGCGGCTACTTTTAGAGGAATATTAACCAGAGTAGACGGCTTAGAATCTGGCATATAGTAATCCTTTATTTTACTTCATCTAAGTATTTTTTAGCGCCAGCATGTAGAGGAACACCACCTAACATTTGCATGTTATCAACGGTCGTGTAGCTCGTTACTTTTATGCTTTGGCGTACTTGGTCGATGTTCTCAAACATAGATTTAGTCATGTTATAGACGAGTTCTGTATCCGCATTTTTGTTGACTACTAATACGTTCCAAACTGCAGGAGTGTTGAACGCTGGCACATTATTGTAGCTGTTCGCAGGTACTTCAAGAGCTTGGAAAGAAGGCATAGCTTCAGAAATTTTTGCTAGCTCATCAGCAGAGAATGATAGAACTCGAATATCACGCGTTAAAGTTAACTCGGTTACAGCACCAACACCTAAGCTACCTACGATAACGCCAGCATCAATCTGACCATTCGCAAGAGCAGACGTTGTTGCCGTATAGTTTAAGCTTTGCGCTTTAAGGTCATCTTCAGACATGCCAAGAGCCCCTAAAATACCAATCGCGCTAGTACGTGTGCCTGACCCCGGAGCACCAAGTGATACTTTTTTACCTTTTAAATCAGAGATACTTTTGATGTCAGAAGCAGCTGGCACCATGAAATGCACCACATTTGGATAAAGTGCTGAAACGACAGCGACATCCATTTTCATTGGAAACGGCTTTTTACCATCATGGGCTTTTTGAACCACGCTGCCCATTGCAATACCCGCTAGCTGTTTATTTGTTGCCACCTTAATGCTGTTTTCAACAGAGCCCGCCGTTACTTCTGCCCGCATGTTAAAGTCAGGAATTGTTTCACCCCAAATCTTAGCCAGTGTGCCCCCTAGTGGATAATAGGTACCGCTTTGACTACCAGTGCCAATCGTAAAGTTGTCAGCAAAAGCAGAAAAAGATACAGCGCCTGAAATAAATGCAGCAATGACTTTTTTGGATAAATTTTTCATTATATTAGCGTCCTATGCGGTGGTTAATCTCTGCCTATAAAAGTATCAAGAAAAGGCAGAACTTGATCCAAGCCTAATCCTAACTTAAGACCAAAGGTTATTAGACTTTAGTCAAAGGCATGAGCAGATCGCTGCATAAATTTTAAATATATGATGTAACGCAGGTGTTACTATTTTGTAGGGCTTAGTTCACAAGTAATGAGCTAGTATGAAGAGAGAAAGAGAGGCTTTTTAGTTTTAGGATTACTAAAAATTAAAGCAAGCGTACTTCAGCTTGCTTTAATTAACTTATTTGAGTTTTTCATAGTGGAGCTGGGCTTTACTCCAAAAGCGGGAAGACAATCATCAACGTAGTGCCTTCTTCATAAGACGTCTTGAAGCTGATTTCACCATTTTGTGCTTCAGCGGCTAAGCGAGCAGAATAAGTGCCAATGCCTGTGCCTGTTACTTTTCCATCAGTCACAAATTTATTGAAGAAAGTCGAATGAATCGAAGGTGGAATTTCACCCATATTATGGATATTGAAACGAACTGTGCGGGCTTCAGCATCGAGAATGCTCGATATTTTCACATTACTGCCTGGCGGTGAAGCTTCAACTGCATTATTGATTAAGTTAGAAAACATTGTGTAACTCAGCAGTGAGTCTCCCATAAACTTATGTGCAGGTGGCACATTGTAATGGATGAAAATATTGCTCTTCTCGCACTTAGCTTGTAAGCCAAAGCAGAGCTTTTTGATTAAAGAATGAGCGTCAATCAGCTTTAATTCAACAGAACATTTATTTTCTTCAAGCTTCATCAGAGTTTCTTGGCTGTTCATCATTTTTTGAATCATTAATGATGATTCGCGAATCATATCCAACTCGTCTTCGCAGTTTTTCGTTTTGCCTTCTAATGCTGGAATATTCGTAATAATCGCAGTTAGCGGGTTACTTAGATCATGTTTAAACATGCGGTGTATGTCATCACGAATACGTGTGTTTTCCACCATGGTTTCAATTTGCAGTTGCATGGTCATACGTTGCTGCACGATCTTCATGTGGTTTCGGACACGCGCCTTAACTATCTCTGGTGTTATCGGTTTCGTTATGTAATCCACTGCCCCTAAAGCGAGCCCTTTTAAAACATCGTCAGTTTGTGTCAATGCCGAAACGAAGATGACGGGAATGTGTTCGGTTAGGGGGTTATTTTTTAGAGCTTCACAGACTTCTAAGCCAGACATTTCAGGCATCATAATGTCGAGCAGAATCAAATCTGGCGGGGTGTCTTTGTCACATATTTCAAGCGCTTTCTTACCCGTTCGACATGCTTGAAGCTTGTAGTCACCTTTCAATAGTTCCCCAAGAACCATTAAGTTATTTGGCTCGTCATCGACTAGGAGAATGCTGTTTGGCATGGGTTTAGGGATGTTATTGATGCGGCGGGTAATTTCGGCAGAACCGTTATCATCTTTAATTAACTGAGGTGTGGGAGCCTTAAATGCTTTGTGTACTCGGTTGATTAGCATAGTGCGGGAAAACGGTTTGACTAGATATTCAGTCACGCCATGGCGAATAGCGCTCATTACATCATCTTGATCGATATTTCCGGTCACCATGACTAAAGGAATATGCGCTAAATCTTCATCACGACGTATGGTTTTTAACAGCTCAAGACCATCCATTTTTGGCATGTTCCAGTCAGAGATGATCAAATCAATCTTATAATCTTTGAGCTTAATTAAGGCTTCTCGTCCGTCTTTGGCCCTATGAATCTTTTTGAACTTTAGGGTTTCTAAAATTGCAGCTAAAGTTTGAGTCATTGATTCGAAATCATCAACAATAAGCACCCGCTTTGATGCGTAGGTTGCTCCATTGGATTGTTGGTTTATCAGTAAACTGTTCATAATTAGAGGGTCTTCAGCGTCCATGTTGAATCTAAATATTGTGCAATGCTAGAAGTAAAGCTTCATTAAAAACTATTCGAGTTAGGGATAGAGTGCAATAAAAAAAGACCTTTTACCGTATAATTGAGTATAAATTGCTTATTTATGCGCGCCATTTATAAATTAAGTGATTTAGGGGACTGTTAAGCGAGAAAGGACAGGGGTTTTATTCGGTTAATGTGATTTTTTAAGAAAGAGGGAGAATAAAACTCGCTTAATAATAAAGTGTTAACTTTAATAGAATGATGTTCGCAAGACTGTTAATGTTATGAAACCTTCACGGAACGAAGGCTAGGAAAGTAAGTTTTATTTTGACAGGGACAGTTTCATGAGCAGCATGATCCGATCATTTTTGATCGTACTTTTCACATCATTTTTTCTATCTCAACCAAGTTGGGGTGACTCCCATGCTTTAGGCTCTGCTCACTCACCTCGAGTTATCCATAATGAAGATCAGAACAGCACTTCTACACCTCTTAAACAGGTGTTATTTTCGAAAGCCGAGCAAGACTGGATTAGCAAGAACTCGGTAATTAAATTTGCTGCTGATCCTGATTTTGCTCCTGTTGAATTTTTTGATGAGCAAGGCAATTACATTGGTATTGTCGCGGACGTATTATCTTATGTGAGTGCGCAAACCGGGCTGAGCTTTGAGGTAAAACAAACGCAAAGTTGGAAGCAGTCGGTCGAGCTATTAAATACGGGTAAGGTAGATATTCTGCCTTTGATTTCATCACATGGGCGTACTGACCAGCCGTTACTTTTTACCGAGAGCTACTTAGATTATCCAAGTGTTATTCTGGTTAGGAATGACACCCAAGGCGTCACTTCGCTTGATGATTTAAAAGGGCGAAAAGTGGTTGTGGTATCAGAATGGTCTGCTGAGCATGATATAAAAGAAAACTACCCCGAGATTGAGATGCTGGTGGCTGGTAGTTCTCGTGAAGCCATTGATAAGTTATTGTTTGGTCATGCAGATGCCATGATCCATTACTTTCCTGTAGCTTCCTATGAGTTAGTTCAAAGGGGAATTGGCAGTGTTCGTATTGCAGGTCGCACCAATGAAATTGATGGGGCAATGGCTATTCACAATTCATTGCCTCTATTGCATTCAATTCTTCAGAAGACATTATCTGAAATCCCTCCAAACGTAAAACAAGCTATTTTGTCTAAGTGGCTGAAAAATAGCACGATGGGCTCTGGAGGTAAAAAGCTAGACCTCACCGAGCAAGAATCGAAATGGCTAAGTGACAATCCAATTATCAAAGTTGGTCACGATCAAGATTGGAAGCCGTTTAGTTTTACTTACAACGGTCAATCGAAAGGGTTTTCGGTGGAATATGCTCGTTTGCTGTCTGACCTAATAGGGGTTGAATTTGAATTTTATTCAGGACCTTGGAGCAAAGTTTACGAGCAAGCCACAAATAATGAATTTGATCTGATTCTAGACCTCATTAAGACCCCTGAGCGTGAAAAAAACTCTTTTTTATACACACCACCTTATGCTCGTAATCCAAATGCGATCGTGACAAAAAAATCAGCTATTTATACTGATTTGAATTCTTTGAAAGGAAAAACAGTCTCATTCGTTGAAGGATCATTTTTGGCTGAAGTGTTAGAGGATTATGATGTCACACTGTCGCCTCGTCCTGATTCGTTACAAGCCTTTAAAGCTCTGCAATTTGGTGAGGTGGATGCGGTTCTATCCCGTGTAGTTATTGCCAGACAAGTGATCAACGAAAATGCACTTTACGACTTAGAAATTAAAAGTGAGCTAGACACCGGTAATAGTGAGCTGGATAACATGAATATCGGCGTACCGAAGCAAAAGCCGTTATTACACTCCATATTGGTCAAAGCGATGCAGCACATTGATATGAATGATGTGGACGAATTGCGACAAAACATTCTGGCGCTTGATATCGCAGGATCAGTGCGATTAAACCGAGATGAAATAGCATCTGTCATGAAAAAGCCAACACTTACTGTTAGCGCAATTAATGACAGCGACCAGTTTGTTTCAAGTGAGCTTCGGTTTGATGTTCATCAAGCGGTGTTAGAAGCGATTGGTCAAAAAGTTGGTGTTGCGTTTGAATATCATAATGACGGAATGCTGAATGGCGGGTTTGAATCATTCAGTAACGACAATCTAGATATCATCATTGGTAACAGCGACTTTTTTGATTCAGCCAAAGACTATTCGATTAAAAAGCCTATTCTCACGTCTTATTACGCGGTGGCAATGCGTCATACATCAAATCCCATCACCTCCTTAAGTGATTTGTCTTCAGAACGAATCATTGGAGTCGTTGGCTCTAACCGTTACATTGCCGAGCTTAATAATCTCTATCCTGATGTCTTTTTTGGCAAAGTCATGGACGAACAATCAGGCTTAGAAGAAGTACGTAATGGTGGCTTAGATGGTTTGATTGCTGATGGGTTGAATTTAGAGCATTTTATTTATAAAAATGAATGGGTTGATCTGGACATTGCTCTTGTCACAAGCAAGAAGATTCAATATTTAATGGCGTTCAATAATCATGTAGATAAAGGCGTGATTTCTGCATTAAATAAAGCGCAGAAGCGCCTGTCAGAAGATGAGTACACGGCAATCTATGCCGAAAATAATACACTTGCAGTAACGCCGAATGAAGGTCAAGTGAAGCAAAAAGAGTTGCTATCAACCAGCCAAATTAATACTAGCCTTATCCTAAAAATCGCAGTGGGAATAGTGGTAGTTATTGCCGCTCTTTTCTTGTTTCCTCTGTTGCTGAATCGCTATCTATCTAATAATACCATCAGTAATTTATACACCAATAAACTGATGCTTGTCGCGAGCGCTTTTATTGTCGCTGTATTGTCGATTGTTTCGGTAGCGGCGTATGTGGTGATTGAAAAAGTCGAACAACAAACTAGGCACAATATCCAAATCTCGTTATCAGGCATTACCGAGGCACTGAATACCAGTATTGATATATGGATTGATGGCCGAGTCTCTTATATTAATTCTATTGCGAATGACCCAGCACTTCACCCAATGGTTGATGAGTTATTACTTGTGGAGCCGATCAAAGAAGAAATTAAGTTCTCAACGGTGCTCATTGATTTGCGTGTGTACTTTGCTTCTCAACAAGCATTGCACGGCGATCGAGGCTTCTTCATTATTTCGAAAGATAGAATCAACATTGCTTCAATGCGAGACAGTAATCTTGGGGAAGTGAATGTTATTCAACAGCAAAGACCGGAACTTTTGGATAGAGTTTTCTTAGGTGAAACCGTATTGATCACGCCGATCGCTTCTGATCTTTCTGATGGTGGTGAAGATGTGGATGCCACCATGTTTATCGCCGCACCTATTTTTGATGGTGTAGGCGAAGTGATCGCGGCTATGACGATTCGTTATGATCCTGCTTTCGAATTCAGCCAAATTTTTTCGTCAGGCAGCGTAGGGCTATCTGGAGAATCTTATGCTTTTGATAAGCAAGGCATGTTCCTTTCTCGAAGTCGGTTTGAAGAGACGCTTAAAGACGCTAATTTATTGGGAAAAGAGTCTAATGCCATTTTAAATATGCAGCTTTTGAAACCGAAAGTAGCAGTGTCGGGTGCCATTCCGGAAGATAAGTTTTTAACCGATGATGAGCGTTTCACCAAAGCTTATGTAGGAGCCATTCGTGATACGAAAGGCAGTAGCGGAGAAGGTTATTTAGATTATCGAGGCATTCCGGTACTGGGCAGTTGGGTATGGCGAGAAAACGACCAGTTTGGCTTTGTAACGGAAATTGATGAACAAGAAGCACTGAAAGGCTACATCTTTACTCGAAACCTGATTGTTTCTTTGTTGTCTTTCACCGTTTTTCTAACCATTGGTTTAACAGGCTTGAGCTTATGGCTAGGCAGGCGTACACAAACCGTATTAATGAAATCGAATGAAGAACTTGAGCAAAGTGTTCGCGAGCGTACTTTGAGCTTAACTAGCATTATTGAAACGGCGATAGATGGCATTATTGTATTGGATGAAAATGGCGATATTGTTGAATTCAGCCCCGCTGCTGAACGCATTTTTGGTTACCAGAAATTAGAAGTACTCCATGCAAATATCAATATGTTAATGAAACCAATCGATACTGCTGAAGATACCGTTATAGAGCCTAGCGTATGTAAAGAGCTGGAATACTTGGCGAAATGTAAAGATGGGAGTGTCGTCGCGATAGAAATATCTTCAGCAAAAGCCATTATTGGCGAGCAGTTTTTTTATACGTGCATAGTGCGTGATATTACTCAGCGTAAAGCGACGCAAGATGCCCTAGAGCAAGCAAAAAATGCAGCGGAAGACGCAACCAAATCTAAGAGTGATTTCTTAGCCAATATGAGCCATGAAATTCGCACTCCGATGAATGCCATTATTGGTATGAGCTATTTAGCGCTTCAAACTGAACTCACGCGCAAGCAAGGTGACTATCTCAATAAAATTCTCAATGCCTCAAATTCATTATTGGGCGTTATTAACGATATTTTGGATTTCTCTAAAATTGAGGCAGGAAAACTGGATTTAGAAGTGATTCCATTTTCTGTTGATGGAGTAATGGATAATATTTCCAACATTGTGACCGTGAAGTCACGCGAGAAGAACTTAGAGTTTTTGATTGCGATTGACCCTGACGTGCCGCCTGTTTTATTGGGTGATCCCCTTCGCATTGGTCAAGTCTTACTGAACTTAGCTAATAACGCAGTGAAGTTTACTAAAGAAGGGGAAGTGGTCGTAAAAGTTGAGTTGGTTGCCCGCCAGGGTAATACCGTTCAGCTTCGTTTTACGGTGCAAGATTCTGGAATCGGAATGACGGATGAACAGATGCAGCGCCTATTTACCGCGTTCTCTCAAGCGGACAGCTCTGTAACGCGGCAATATGGTGGTACAGGGTTAGGACTAACCATTTCGAAAAACCTAGTTGAGCTGATGGATGGAGAAATTGGCTGTGAGAGTACAGAAGGTGTTGGCAGTACCTTTTTCTTCACGGTTGACTTGCCAGTTGATGTAAATGCCTATGCGAAATTGCCACGTTTATCCAATGACTACCAAGGCTTAAAAACCTTGATAGTGGATGACTCAGAAGAATCTCGCGATATCTTAATTAGTATGACTCAGTCTATGGGGCTGCGGGCAGAAGCCGTCAGCTCGGGGATGCTTTCTCTCGTTGAGTTAACCGAAGCTGATGGGAATGGTCAGCCTTATGACTTGGTGATCATGGATTATAAGATGCCGCATATGAGTGGTATCGATACGATTGAATCCCTTCGAAAGCTTAAGCTCTCTTTATCTCCAAAAGTCATCATGGTAACGGCATATGCTGAAGACGAAGTAAGAGAACAAGCGCAAAAGCTTCACTTAGATGGTTTTTTAGCTAAGCCGGTTTCTTCCTCCAGCCTATTCGATACGATTTCTGATGCGTTTGATGATAGAGCGACAAATAACCCTATTGCGATTAACCAAACTAACTTGATGGATGTAGACATCACAGAAGGTGTACGTGGAGCGGATATATTGCTGGTGGAGGATAATGAAGTGAACCAGCAAGTCGCCACTGAATTACTTGAGCTGGCACAATTTAATGTGACGATCGCGAACAATGGTTTAGAAGCGGTAGAAGCGGTGCAAAATGGCACATTTGATGTGGTGTTAATGGATATTCAAATGCCTGTGATGGATGGTTACCTTGCTACGGATAAAATACGAAATGAACTGAAAATGGTCGATCTTCCGATCATCGCGATGACAGCCAATGCAATGGCAAGCGATAAAGAGAAATGCTTGAACGCTGGTATGAATGATCACGTTGCAAAGCCGATTGATCCGAATGTCTTATTCCGTGTGTTAAACCAATGGATTACTCCGAAAGATCGTGACTTGCCAGAGCTTATTGGCATGGAAGAATCTGAATTAAGTGAAACCGAAGCTGAACTACCTATTCTAGAAGGCTTCGATGTTGAAAGTGCAGTTGCAAGAATGGGAGGACGACTGAAGTCCTATAACAAAGCCTTAAGCATGGTGAGTGAAACGTTGCTGAACTCTGTAGAGGAGATTAAACAAGCACTGGAAAGTGATGACATTACTCAAGCTGTTCTTGTGACTCATACCTTGAAGGGAGTTTCAGGCAACATAAGTTGTACTGATCTTTTTGAAGCAACTGAAGCTCTAGAATTAGCGCTCTTAGAAACAGAAGCTCAAGCTGATGCACTTGTATCGACTCAAACCATGAATCCCCAAACCAATGCTCTATTTGATCAAATTGAAAGCGCAGCAATACAAGCGTTGAATGTGATTACTGATTACTTAAATATCTTATCGCAAGTCAATTCGGGTGCAGAAGAAGCTGAAAGCAACCAACAAAACCGCGATATGGATCAGGTTCAAAGCTTAATGAAAAAGTTAGCGGTTGAGATGAATGAGTATGATATGAATGCTGGAGAAACGTGCGAAGTACTCGTCGAATTATTAACAGGTACAGAAGTGAGCGAGGATGTGATGAAGCTTGAGGGCTATATATCCGGCTATGAATTCGACGAAGCTTTGGAGTTACTTAAGTCAATAGAAAGCCAGCTACTGGTTTCGGAAAGCACCATGGATTAATGCTAATCCATAGGTTTAAGTGGTAGGAAAGAGGCGAGCGTTGTGCTCGCTTTTTGTTATCAGTATCAATAAACGTATCTAAAATCACCTTTGCAAAGTCATTATTTCCATATCTCTGCTATATTCTGGTCAGACCAGGTGTTGCTAATTTGTTAAAATTAGCTTTTTTACAAGGATGTGATTTGCAACTTCATACGATCAAAGGCTATATCCAAGTCATGTATTTGGTGGAATATCCCGATAAATTATTACTTCTAGATGGAGCATGTCGAGCGGATATACCTCACCTAAAAGACTTCATTGAATCGAACTTAGAGCGGCCTTTTAGTGATCTACACACTGTGGTGGTTACTCATATGCATCCTGACCATGCGGGCGCTGCGCATAAATTGAGAGCTTTGACTGGATGCCGACTGGTCGCAGCCAAGCGAGATAAAGATTGGTACCAAGGTTGGGATGGGTTTCTAATGCATTTAACTGACTTGGCTTTGGCTCGGTGGATGGCAAACCGATTGGGGAAACCCAAAGCGAACTTGTGGTATTCACGCAAGTTGAAGCCGGATTTCACGTTAGAAGATGGTGATGCTATTCCTGAATTTTTAGAGTGGCAGGTACTTGAAACTCCAGGTCATACTGACCGTGACTTAACCGTGTATTGCCCTTCGCATAAGATTGCTTATGTGGCTGACTTAATGGTTGAAGTGAAGAAGAAATTGATCCCACCATTTCCAATTTTTCATCCGAATCAGTACCGAACATCCGTAGAACGTATTTTTAAACTAGAGGTGGATACTTTGCTTGTGGCGCATGGTGGGCAAATTCAATTAACTGAACAAGCATTTACACACTTAATGGAAAGCGCTCCGCGGAGCCCTGTTACCCACTGGCGAGTGACAAAAATAAAATCGAAAAGCTTGGTGAAATATATGTGGTCGCTTGCTTTTAAATCTCGATAACCAGACAAAAGCTAGACAGTTAAATTAAGAATAAAAAAAGGCGAACCATATAATGGCTCGCCATTTTTAATTGGGCAATCATCTCTCATGGGGTAAGCTTTTGTGGAGCATCAGCTTACCCAGATTATGCCGAATTAACTGTCGCTGCGAAGCAAGAATGACTCATTTGGATCAACGATCACTTTATCGCTCATCCCTTGTCTGCCAAGCAGCATCATGTAAGTCATATCTTGACGGTTGCTCAATGTAATATCGATAGGCCACTGTTTCCCGCCAATTTCTAGCATGGTTTCAATCACGCAGCGATGTTCAGATTCACCATTTGATGATTTAATCTTTCTGCTCGCCTTTAACTTACTTTTACAACGCACCGTTTCTTCTAAATGATAGATATCTGGGTGTAAATCGAATTCAACGTACTTTTCACCGTCTTCTTTCAAGCAGACAATATTGTCTACATGCAGTGAAGATGTTTTTGCACCCGTATCAACACGAGTATGTAAACGAGCAATCCCTAACTCAGGTAAGCATAATGCTTCAGTATTCCCTATGATCATTTTATTGTTCATTTTCTTTCCAATCATGAGTTAACGGTGTTCAATCAGCCTTTACCGCGAGTACGGTTCGCATTTGGCTTTGCGTTTTTTTCGATAAATTCGAAAATCATGTCAGCAACGTCTTTGCCCGTTGCTTTCTCAATGCCTTCTAAACCAGGTGAAGAGTTTACTTCCATTACTACTGGTCCATTCTTAGATTGTAGAATATCTACACCACATAGGTTTAACCCCATGATCTTCGCAGCATTAATTGCCGTCGCGCGTTCTTCTTTGGTTAGTTTAACCAGTTGCGCAGTACCACCACGGTGCAGGTTAGAGCGGAACTCACCTTCACCTGCTTGGCGTTTCATTGCTGCGATTACTTTGTTGCCAACTACGAAGCAGCGGATATCAGCACCATTTGCTTCTTCAATAAACTCTTGAACCAAGATGTTCGCTTTAAGCCCCATGAACGCTTCAATAACGCTTTCAGCTGCTTTGTTTGTTTCTGCTAGAACAACGCCGATACCTTGCGTGCCTTCAAGAAGCTTAATCACAAGTGGCGCACCACCTACGTTTTTGATTAAGTCTTGAATCTTGTCTGGGCGGCTAGCGAACCCTGTTTTTGGTAAGCCAATACCTTTACGAGACAATAGCTGTAGCGAGCGTAGTTTGTCGCGTGAACGGCTAATTGCTACGGATTCATTAATACAAAAAGTGCCCATCATTTCGAATTGGCGTACAACTGCAGTACCGTAAAAGGTAATAGAAGCACCAATACGTGGGATAACTGCATCGTATTGAGGTAGCTCTTCACCCATGTAGCGAATCTTCGGATTGTTACTCGCGATATCTATATCACAGTGCAGCGTGTCGATAACATCGACCTGATGACCACGAGCTTCTCCAGCCGCTTTTAAGCGAGAAGTAGAGTATAGATTTTCGTTACGAGAAAGAATTGCGATACGCATGGCGTTTCCTTAGTAAATACCCGGTTGGTAACTGCGAAATAAAAAATGTTTTGTAATAAATCATTCGTGTTTAAACAGTGTATGGGCGTGTTCATGGTTGGAACTTCGCCTATTTAACTCTGCTTATTAATATCTGTTTCCAAGTTAGGAGAGGGTTATTTCTTGCTCCCTTCTCGGCTTAGGAGCGCACCTTAAGGCTTTTGCTGAATTTAGGAAAACGAATAAATTTTGTCGATTCGACAATGTTTTTTTATCGAGTGTTTGAGTTATTGGTACGGGGAGTTTTAAGGTGGTTTTTGAAGGGAAAGTGAGCCGAGTCCTAACTCATATTGGGGGTAGGAGCATAAACGGTATTCCTCGCCTCACTTAATCTTAAGTCTCTCAGTGTACTAATTACTCCACTGACATAGTTGGATGAGTGCTTTAAGCGCCTCTTTCTCAAATTGCGTTTTAGCCGATTTAAGACGGAGTAAATAGTGTTTATTCAGTTCTGATTTTTCAGTTCGTATCTTCATAATCATTACTCTTTATCAGGAGTGGTGGCTTGGTATGGAAGTATTATGATTAATAAATAGGATGATAAAAACAGAGGTTAAAATAATTAATTGTTCCTATTTTTTGGCTTTATTAAAGATACATGGCTAATTTCTATTACAATAGCCATAAAGCGGAATGACTTGTTATTAGAAGGTTCACCATTTGTCAGATTTAAATTTAATGCGTTACTACCTGAGGCTGGAGAGTTTAGAAGCCGAAGTGAAGGTGAGTGTGACTCTGCCTGAAATTGCCGAGTTACTTTTTACAAGCTTAAGGCATGCTCGAACGTTATTAGGAAAAATGCATCAAGAAGAATGGATTCTTTGGGAACCGAAACCTGGGCGAAACCAGCGTTCCAATTTAACGTTGCGATATTCAATGCTTGGCTTAAAACAGCATATTGCCGCGAAATTTATTGAAGAGGGAAAGTACGAGAAGGCGCTTTCTATTCTTGATGGAGACCGAAGCGTGTTTGGTTCTCTATTGCAAGAAACATCTGGCGCGACCATGCGTGAAGGATTATTGCATGTCCAGCTCACTTACAAGCGTAAATTTGAAGATCTTTTTCCTCACCATATCCAGCGCAGTAGTGAACGCTTTCTATTAAGACAAGTATTCAGTTGCTTAGCCAGTTGCAATTCGGAAGGGAAGCTTGAGCCTGAATTGGCGCATCATTGGCAGTATGATTCTGAGCGTTATTTGTGGATCTTCTACCTTAGACCTGGCTTAACTTTTCATGATGGGCAAACTATAGAAGCCAAACAGCTGGTTGCTCTTTTTAATGCATTAAAGGAATTGTCTTTTTATCAGGCTGAGCTTGAGCATGTTGAGTCGGTATACAGTGAGCAACCACTGCAACTATGTTTTAAGTTATCGAAAGCGGATAAAGGGTTTGCGGGTTTATTAGCAGGCGTGAAGTATTCCATTCAACCAGTGGAGCAAGTGACTCGCAAAGCCGTGAAAGCTGTACCTCAACATAAAACAGCGCCCCAACATATTATTGGTACCGGACCATTTAGGATCGTGGAGCGAAATCACGACAGGCTTAAACTGGCTGCGTTTGATCATTACTACGGCTGCCGTTCGCTTACGGATGAAGTCACCATTTGGCAATTTGAGGAATCGATGACAGGCTCTGCCCGTTTTGATGACAGCCAAATGCAGGTGTCTTCTGAGCAAAACTCAGCCTGTTTTCATCAATTAGGGAAGACGGATACAGATCTTGCTTCTTCTGAGAGTGATGAGCAATACAGTAGAGTTGAAGACGGGTGCTTGTTTATCTTATTTAACCAGACGACGGAAAAGGTACCTTTAACGCATGAGCAAAGAAAGTACCTCGCTCAAATTGTCAGCTCCGACGCTATTCAGTCTCAATTGGAAGCGAACAAGGGGACCTTTAGCGTTGAATATGCCGATAATATTCTTCCTAAGTGGCAAAAAATACACCGTTCTCCATCGAATGCTGTCGATATTCCTAAGCAACTGTCGATTGCTGTTTATGACTATTACGCGTTATATCGCTGCGCAATAAGTATTTCGGATATCTTGAAAAGATATGGAGTAGAAGTGGAAGTGAATACTTACAGTTATCGAGAATTAGCGCAGCGTTCACAAGCTAGTGAGTTAACTGAAGACTTGGTGCTGTGTAATTTGAACTTAGACGATAATGCTCCGTCGTCACTTTTTTCATGGCTCATGAATGACCCAGTGCTTCATTCGGCGTTAGGGCAATTGAACAGCGATTGGTTAAAGCGACAGTTGGACAATCATAAAGCATCAGTAGAGTTATCTGACTACTTAGAAAGGTTAGAGCCTATCGCTTCAACTCTGGTTTCGGATTACTGGTTGCTGCCCATGTTTCATCATCTGCAAACGGTTCGCTTTCAAGGCATCCTTAAAAATGTGGCGATTACCAATTGGGGATGGCCGGAATTTAAAGGGGTATGGTCAACAGACTAGTGATGCTTCGATTTGCTTTTGGATTAACGTTTCTTGAGTAACCCATTGCGCTGAAGCCCGCGTCTAACACTGTTGCACAGCTTGCCAAATCGGCGAAGCTCTTCAAAGTTAGGTGCTTCACCCCTTGCGATGCTGTGTTCCCAATACACCAATTCAGAGTCGACTAGTTCCAGCAGTTTTTTAGAACAGCCAATACAGCTTCCTTTAGGCCCGCAAATAAAAGTCTCGGACTCATAGAGAGGGAGCTCGGTCTTCACTTCTTCTATCAAGCTCAGCATTGCAGTTTTTAGGTTGGGCTTACGATCAGCAATGGTGTGAATGTTGGCAGCTTGATGCTCATTAGAGCTCGCAATAGTTACTGCTTGTAGCATGGTCATAACTCAATAGAAAACGAGCGGGCTATCCTAGTCTCGTTTACTGTTCGCAGTTTGATTTAGTGCAAGATAAGAGCAGAAATAGCCAAAAGGGGTAGGCTGTGTGGGAAAGAAGTTGAAATGACAGGCATAGTCATTTCAACTATTAATGATTAATGATTAATGATTAATGATTAATGATTAATCAGAAATCCTCTTCAACCTTAAAGACTAACCACTCTTTTGTTACGGGATGTTCAACTTCAAGGGTTTCAGCATGTAAGTGCAAACGGTTAGATTTATGACCGTATAAATCGTCACCTCTAATTGGCATATGCAAACCTTCAGTATGTGAACAATGAACGCGTAGCTGATGAGTCCGGCCTGTTTTTGGGTATAAATAAACTTTGGTTGAGTCTTCATATCGTTCAACCACTTCCCATTTGGTTTCGGCTACTTTACCGTGCTCGTGACACACCATCTGTCTTGGTCTATCGTTAATGTCACCTCTAAGCGGCAAGTGGATAAAACCTTCATCATCACTCAATACGCCTTCTACCAAAGCCACATAGCGTTTTTTAACTTCTCTTGCCATGAACTGTTTTTGTAGGCTTTTGTTAGCGCGTTTGGTTAATGCAAAAATCAAGATTCCGGAGGTCGACATATCCAATCGGTGGATAACAAAGGGTCCTTCCACATCTGTAAATTGCTGCTCAATACGCAGAGCCGCTGAATCTTTAATTGTACGTCCTGGTACAGATAAAAACTCGGCAGGCTTGTTCACCACAACAATATGATCGTCTTGATAAATGATATCGAGATCTTTGCCTTCCGCAGGGTTTTCTAATAGTGGGTTGCTGTCCATCTCAATGCCTTGCAGCATGTGTCCGAGTATTGGCTCACATTTGCTTTGGCAAGATGCATAATATTTTTTATGTTTACGGACTTCAGATTTAGGTGAGGCTCCCCACCAAAATTCTGCCATCGCAATTGGGGTGAAATTGTGTGAAAAAGCATACTGCAACAGCTTAGGGGCGGCGCATTCGCCAGAACCCGCTGGTGGAACTTGATTAGGCGTATTCACAAATATCTCATTCAGATCTTTAATGTCACCGTGGGTGTTCAAAAAAGCGTATTGCTGGAAGAGCTTATGTTGTAATACATTCGACAAACGAGCACGTTCTTCTTTGAATTGTGCTATTTCATCAGTGAAAATACTTAACTTATCACTTAATGCTTTCAGCCTATTATCCCAATCTAGTTTGAGATACTTAAGTTTGTTTTTGTCTGCAACACTTTGTTTTCCCAGCTTATCAGTAAGCTCAAGTAACGCGTCTTTGTCTAGTTTAGCTTCGCCTTCTGCACGCTGTGCTTTGCGCCCTTTTCTGCCTTCAATAATGGACTGGCGCTGTGCCTCTAATTCAATCTCAGATTGCGTAACGTTTTGAGCCAATTGATCTTTTAATGCGAGATATTCAGGGGCTATCAGCAGGGCTTTATATTGGTCGCTGACTTTGGTTACACCCGCTAATTGACCTCGATAAAAACTGCCTTCAGCTAGCATATCAAAGACTGGTGGCACAAAGCCTGGAAGTAAATTTTGGTCAGCAATTTTACCTGAGAAAGCCGAAAGAAACCCGAGTTCACCTTGCTCATTTTTCACAATCAAGACGCCAAACATTTTGCCACGCTCTTTAGTGGCTTTCGTTTCATGTTTAGCTGACGTTTCTTGTTTAGCAGAAGCTGTGCGTTCTTCTAGGCCAAAGTCATGAACCCACTCTGTTTGCTCAAGCAAATGATCTTGCAGCTGTTGGGCGGCGAGTTCACATAAAGGGTGCGGCTCGTAGTAAAAAGGGAAGGTGAATTTTTCAGGGAGCGAATATGCCTCGATAGATTGATTAAAGCGGGTAAACAGCGTGTTTGATGAAGGCATATGGGTACGTCAACTCGTGAAAAGGTAAATCATGCTAGCAAGTCGCGCTAGGGTATTATTGGGCGTTGATTCTACTGGTTTGAGGGCTATTCATCAAAAATTTCATCTAAGGTGAACTCTCCTTGAAATTACTCAGCATCATTGCTTATAATCTCGCCATCATATCTTTCGGAGCTAACGCCATAATGAAGTACTAACGTCCTGACAGTCATTTTTAAATCAAATTTTAGACTCTCGGGGTTAGTGGGCGTTGCTTT
Organism: Vibrio kagoshimensis; assembly: GCF_050337535.1. NCBI lineage: Bacteria > Pseudomonadati > Pseudomonadota > Gammaproteobacteria > Vibrionales > Vibrionaceae > Vibrio > Vibrio kagoshimensis. The sequence goes on along the minus strand of NZ_JAKJSZ010000004.1, from coordinate 270,930 downwards.
TCGTCATACCTATCTTGTATATCGCTGTAGATTTTCTCATTCGAGTTGGCTTACTCATAAGCTAATTTATTAGTATGAGTGAATTCAGCATTCGGCTTTTAGCCAGTTCTTCAGCTAGCAATTGAAAGCTATATGTAAAAAGCTAAGAACTAACAGTAAGAGCTTTTCAGCAGCAAGACTAGATCTGCACACAAATATCCGACGCTCTGCCTTTTATATTCGAACTATTCGAATAAAGGAATAACCCCTTTTGCATTTTTTTCGTAAAAGGAGGTATTCACATGCCTGCATTAATTTCACATCAATTGTCTTTTCAACTTTCTACTGGTGAATGGTTGTTTAAAGACATTAATTTCAATTTAGAGCCAGGGCTCACGGGTTTAGTTGGGCGTAATGGCTCTGGGAAATCTGTATTGGTATCACTTTTAAATGGTAGCCAAGTGGCGACAGAAGGTTACGTTCAACGCCAAGGAAAAGTTGGGTTCTATTCGCAACTTCCCTCTGAGCTTTTATCAAGTGATACCACCATCTCGGACTATTTAGGGCTAACTGAAATCCGTTTGGCTTTGCGAGCAATAGAAAAAGGGCACTGTGATGATCAATATTTCGATCTGATTGGTGAAGATTGGGATATTGAATCTCGAACTCAGTCCATACTTGCAGGTTTAAGAGTGCCTTGTGATTTAGACACTCAGTGCTCAACGCTAAGTGGTGGCCAGTTAGCTTTGCTGCAATTGTATAAATTGTTTGAGTCTGACACCGATATTTTATTGTTGGATGAACCTTCTAACCATTTGGATTCTGTAGGTAAAGCTTGGCTAGCTCAGCGTTTACAGACCTTCTCTCAAGAGAGTTCAAATTCAGGGTCACATCGAAGCGTGCTTTTGGTTAGCCATGATAGAAGCTTACTTAGACAAGTTGGCGGCATTTACCAACTCACTAAGCTAGGTTTGCGATACTTTAAAGGAAATTACGATCACTTCGTGGAGCAAACGACTCAACAAAGTATTGCGCTTAATCGCCAGATTGATCACTTAGAAACGGAAAAGAAAAAGATAGAACGCCAAGCGCAGATTAACCGAGAAAAAGCGGAGCAGCGTGAAGCGCATGGTAATCGCATCCGAAAATCTGGTAGTCAGCCGAAGATTTTAATGGATGCCATGAAAGGGAAAGCCGAGAAAACACGTTCGGCTTTGCTAACGAACCAGCACAACCAGATGGGACGTAACCAAGAAAAGCTGCAATCACTGATGAAACAGAAAGAGATCCTTAAACCTCAAGCCATGTACCTCCAATCATCAAGTGAAGTAAAGAAGCGAACCTTAGTTAACCTTGAAGAATGTCGATTAGATTTTGGTTCGGATATCCCTATATCTATGGCTATTTCACAATCAGATCGCTGTTATCTTCATGGGAGTAATGGGTGTGGGAAATCTACATTGCTGAAAGCAATTCAAGGGCTGCACAATCAATACCGTGGTGAGCTTAAAGTCATGACTAAAACCATGTATTTAGACCAGCACTTTGGCTTGTTTGAAAATGATGATTCGATGCTTGATAGCCTTATGCACACTTGCCGAGGGTTGATTGAAAGTGAAGCTCGAACGTTATTGGCTGGTATCGGCTTTCGCAGAGACAGTGTTCATCGAGAAGTTAAGCACTTGAGTGGTGGTGAGAAAATGAAACTGTCTATGTTGATGGTGAGCCACATTGAAGATGCGCCACTTTTACTGCTTGATGAGCCTGATAACCATCTGGATATAGAATCTAAGCAAATCCTTGCTGAAGCGTTGAACCAATACAAAGGCAGTTTTATTTTGGTGAGTCATGATGAGGACTTTGTTGAAGAGGTTGGGGTAAATAAACGAATATCTTTAAGCTAACAAGCTAACAAGCTAACAAGCTAACAGCAGAAACATCACTCTGAAATAACAAAACCTGCCTGCGGTTTCAGTTGGAAACCATTTCAGGCAGGTTTTCTAGTTTCTAGTTTCTAGTTTCTAGTTTCTAGTTTCTAGTTTCGAATTCAGTTCTGGCACATCGTGTTAAGGCTAAAGGAACTGAACCTTGGTTGAGCTTATCGCTCACCTTGTACTTCGAAATCATCAAAAACTAGGCGTGCTTTGCCATCATCTTGGATTTTCCAATGTTCACGGTGAACCACACCAAATGCTTTATTCATCGTCCAGTTTGCAGTCAAAATGAAGCCATCGTCTTCAATTGGATCCCATTTTACTTCAGTGTAATCTACGTCAGCAAAGCCTTGGCCGATAATGTTTTGCCAGAATGCTTGAATCTCTTCACGGCCAGTAAATGTACCAAATGGGCGCGCTTCCATTACTGTTCCTTCTGCATATTGTGCAGAACAGCCAGCAGCGTCTTGAGAGTTGAATGCTTGTTGCCATGCTGAAATAGCGGCTTTACATGCGTCTAATACTTGTTCGTTTGTCATTTTGTTTCTCCTAAACCGTGTATGTCGCTTACTTTACCGTTATGATTGGCTTGGAAAAACAAAGTAAAAATAAAAGACTGTTTGGAAAAATAGAACAATGAAAAAACTAAGACAGATGATGGTATTCATGAAAGTAGTGGAGTCTGGATCGATCACGAAAGCGGCAGAAAAGTTGGAACTGTCAAAGTCGGTAGTCAGCCAGCACATTAAGCAGCTTGAGTCTGACTTAGACGTCACCTTGCTAAAGCGCACCACACGCAAACAGAGTCTCACCTCCGAAGGGGAACGGTTTTATGAACACTGCTGCGCTATTCACCAAGTCGCGGAACAAGCTTGGGATGAAGTGAAACAGCAGCAAATTGAACCACGAGGCAAGCTGAAGATCACCGCTTCTCATGCATTGATGGACTCGATTGTTGTGCCTGCACTATCTAATGTATTTAAAGGCTACCCGAACCTTAGTCTTGAATTCATTGGGCATGATACTCAGTTGGACTTAATGCAAGAGGATATCGACCTTGCGATTAGAATTGGTGAATCACCAGTAAGCAACTTAAAACAAAGACGCATTGGAAGTTTTGTTGATGTGCTTTGCTGCAGCAAAAATGAGAAAGAAGCATTATTAAGCAGAGAGCTGCTTCCTTATGTGGCAAATAATTGGCAACCTAAAAATATTGAGCACAAGTTATTTAACAAACATACCAAAGAATCTTTGGTGTGGAAGCCCAATATGGTGCATAGATCAAATACCGTTTATGGTTGTATATCCATGATAAAACAAGGGCTTGGTGTGGGTATTCTTCCTGACTTTATCTTTAATGAATACGCTGATTCTTTCATTGAGTGGTTACCTGAATACCAATTAGAGCCCACTCCGGTATATGTTTTGCATCCATATTCAGGGGCAATTCCTAGCAGCGTAAAAATGGCGATAGAGGCAATTACACGTTATTTAAATGACGTTAAGTAATAAGCTTTGTGGTAATGCTTGTATGAAGTTATGCACGCTAGTTTGAACTTTTTCGTTCATTGAATTGTCGTAGGATTGAAATGATTTTGTCATTTAGGCTCGTTAATCTTCTAAGTATACAAACAAGTATGCAAAGACGAATATTGATAACTAGATCATATCGTCATGTATATGGTACTCATCACTCTTTATATTTTGTGATGTGAATCATTGCTTTCAAGGTGAAACACGGCTAGATTCGATTAGTCGGCAAACAAAAGCTCATGAAGAGCTGCTGATAAATGAAAAGGAAATGAAAATGAAAAAAATGAGAAGAGCACAACTACATCGCGTTCGCATCCAATACTGGAAAGATACAGCGAAAGAAGTAGCAAAGAAATAAGCCAAACACCACGCTATCAAAAGCTAAGTTTGGTCAAAACGTAAAGTAATGGATTCATTATCGAAATTTGAAGTATTACGTTACACACCATCGAGCTGACATCGCATAATCCTTTGCATCTTATGTCAGCTCTTTAAAACCCTCCCTTTTGTACTCCTTACATACTTTAATCACTCATACTTTTTATCTCACATATAAAAAAACTCCCGATTTCTCAGGAGCTTTGATTCTCTTGCTAGAAGCTAGAAGCTAGAAGCTAGAAGCTAGAATTAGTTAGTCGTTGTTAACGATTGAATAAGCTTTTTAAGCTCACATCATCTGTTTGATATAGCTTACGGCTTGCAATAAAACCCACTACACCCAAAGCGATATATATCACCAGTGACAAAATATGAACGTTGGCAAAAACGTTAAGCAGATTGCTGGCAAGAAGAAGGTTAAGGGGCAGAGACAGTATTTCAGAGAAAAACTCACTAATGCCATAAAAGCCGAATAAGCCAATAGTCAGCCACTTAATGGCATAGCCTGATACTAAGATGACTAAAATAGGCGAGCTGACTAGCTGAGATATTGCCAGCGTTATTGCTGCGAGAGGAAGCAAAGCTATACCAACCACAAGCATACGCGCAAAAAAGACTATCCAATTGGTTAATACATAAAACAATGATTCTTGGTGAACTAAGAGTGCTAGCTGTTTGTCATTGGTCATGTTCAGTGCCCACAGCAGTAGGTCGGCACTCAGAACTAGAAGCGCACATATAGCAGGAATAGCGACTAAACCAAAACCAAGCTTCACTAAGTGAGTGATGGTGTTAGACACCGGCATGCTGCGCCAAAACATAGAACTGCCTTCTTGGCGCTCTTTACGCAACGTTTTAGGTATGTATAGCGTGGTAAGAAGAAGGGCAATAACCCCTGCTCCAAAGGTGATCACCATGTTAAGGTCACGAGCAAAGTCCATATGAATATCGCTCACATCACCGGTGACGTTCATCTCAAAAAAGAAGCTGTGTTGGGCTGTATTGCTCGTGATTAAACTGACGAAAAGCAACACGCCGCATAGCACAACAAACAAAGGTAAGCGCGTAACGATTTTGTGCTCGATAAGTTCTTTTTCAAGCATATGTAGAGTTGGATGCATTATGCTTTCCCCGTTTGAGTGGCAAGAAACAAATCAGCAAGTTTGACTTGATAGCATTGACCAAGGTTTTCAACTTGAGTTCTATATTGACCTTTCAGTAACCATTTTGTTGTGCCTAGCCCTTGTTGGCTTGAAAGCGGATTAAGTGCTTCTATGTCATTTGAATGGGAAGTGGCGGCATCAAGAATAAAGTAATCTTGATCTATGGTTTCCATACTTTGCTGCAATACACATTCACCTTGTTTAAGGATGAGAACATCTGTCAGTAAATGCTCAATCTCAGAGACTTCATGGCTGGCAATGATTAAAGTGCGTTCGCCGTCATGGAACCATTCCAGCAAGTGTCGGTAGAAAGTGTCGCGATAAATGAGGTCAAGCCCGAGCGTTGGCTCATCCAAAATTAACACTTTAGTGTCTGTCGCGATAATGATGGCAAGATGTAGCTGAACTTTCATTCCTTTAGAAAGTTGCTTGATCTTAGAGGACAATTTTATGTTGGTGCTTTCTAATGTTTTGAGTGCTTTTTCTTTATTAAAGCTTGGGTGAACGCCGGCTGTGTATTTGATGATTTGCTTAACCGTCATCCACTCAGGTAAAACGTTCACATCTGAAATGTAAGACAGGTGCTTCATCATTTCTGTATGCTGTTTAATAGGGTGGCAGCCATTGACTGAGATGTCACCGCTATAATGGTGACCACCTAGTAGTGCTTTAATAAGTGTCGATTTCCCCGCGCCATTATGCCCAAGTAAACCAAGTACTTGGCCTGCTTTTAATTCGAAGCTAATGTCTTTCACACCTACATGATTTGAATAGGTTTTAGTCACTTTTTCTACAGATAATAAAGCCGTCATTATTTGTCCTTCATGCACAGAGTCAGTTGCTGAACGAAGTCATCAATACTCATATCAATATTTTGTAAGGTGGTGGCGATTTCAGGAATACGTTCATTGAGGAAGGCTTCTCTCGAAACTTGTTTCAATTGCTCTACCGCTCCTTTCGCAACAAACATACCTTGCCCACGCCTTTTTTCTACCAAGCCATCATCTACTAGAAGCTGATAGCTCTTCATCACAGTTAAGTGGTTGATCTTGAGATCAGCCGCGACTGAACGAATGGAAGGCAAAGCCTGTTCTTCTTGCCATATCCCTTGCTGGATCTGAGCGATGATTTGATCGGCAAGCTGTCTGAATATGGGTTGATTATCGTTCCATTGAGTCATGATTATTAACTTATGGTGTTATACATGACTATAACAGTATGCTTTATGCAGAATATTTCAAGTGTTTTATGACTTAAAAGTAGGAATGCTTATAGAAAGGATCAGAAGCCAGTGACAATAATGTTTAGCATGCATCAAGCAGGGTCACGACTTGGGGCTGTTTTTCTGGCTGATAAAGGACTTGGCAAAAATCGCCCTGTGGCTCGTATGTGTAAGGAGTACCACTGAAGGAAATAGAGGCGACACGGTGCCCATCAATGGTTTTGTTTCGGACGTACAAGGTTTCTTTATTGTCGATGTTCATTAGGCGAACAACCGAATCAATGTAGGCAATAGGGTAGCCATGGCAGACAAAAAAACCTTCGACTTCCGTTTTTTTACCCTCCTCAACATTGCATTCATTTTCAACAGCTTCAATAACGGATCTTGCGTAAATCATATCGATGCCTGTACGCAGGTTGCCGGCAATCCCGCGTATTTTACTGATACGTGCATCACTTTGAAGGTTTCTGATTTTTACCGTAGCTACGGCGGAGACTATTGCCAAAATAATAAGGCAAGCAATAAGTTCGATGAGGGTAAACCCGCGTTGATGTCTGAATTTACTAGGTTGTTTTAATCGCATGTTAATCGCCGGCGAGTTTATGCTAAGTGATCATCAAAATAAGCAGGCATCAAAACTAAGTTCGTGGACGCCCATAGTTCAATTTTTTGAAAAGTGATGCGGGAGGAAGAATAAAACAAAGGCGAGACATTCAGTAGGTATGAATGCCTCGTGAGATGATGAAGGTTAAGTGTTTGTAACTTATTATTTATATTTATCAATGATTTGAAACTAATACTTAAAGAACTTAGCTTTGTAAGGCTGTGTAAGCTCTTTAAAATAAGCATTCCACTTATGAAAAATGGTATGAGAAATGGTTAATTTTCCGATACTGAACGTTGTTTGTAATTCTCATACCAGTCCCTCAATGTGTAAGTCACGATGGTAATGTCAGTAATTGCAAAGGGGATAAAACTTGCGTTGAGGTGTGTGTTTCTGGGTTGAGTGCATAGATGCCAGCGTACATAGTGATGCCCCCCAATAAGCAGGAATGGCTTTAGAAAACGGTTAAAAAACACAGAACTCATCTCGAAAAAATAGAATTACTGTAGTGATAGAATATTGATTTCAACACGTCGGTTACATGCACGACCTTGCTGAGTATTGTTATCACAAATCGGGTATCTCTCCCCAAACCCTTGAGTGGCTACTCGCCCTGAAGCCACTTTTTGATTTACTAAGTATTCGCCAACAGAACGCGCACGCTGCTCGGATAGTTTTTGATTTGTTGCATCACTACCTGAACTGTCTGTATGTCCTTTGATATCTAACCGAGTTTCAGGGTATTCCCCAAGAATCAGTGCCACACTATTTAAAGTTGAATAGATGTCTGAAGATAGGTAATAGGAGCCTGAGTCAAACCCGATCTCATTTTCCATTATGAGTTGAAGTTCATTTTCACTCACCCGTTTCACTTGAACGCCTGAGTGAACTAACTGATTTCTCAGTGCTTCTTCTTGCTTGTCCATGTAATAACCTGCGCTACCGCCAATAAGACCACCAGCAGCAGCACCTCGGAGCGCTCGTTTCTTACGTTCACTAGAGCTATCGCCAGTTGCTGCTCCAATGGCAGCTCCAGCTAACACACCTACCATTACGCCTTTAGTCGCAGAATTGGTTTCCATTTCACCTGTGGTTGCGTTTTGTCTTTGTGTTGTTTGGCAACCCGTAAGTAGGCTTGTTAAACAAACGGCTAGAATCAATTTTTTCATTAATTATCGTCTTAGAGTAGGGGCGATGACAAAACCTTGTAAAGGAGTCATAAATAAAGCCAGAAAAATCTATATTGAGAATATTAATAGGAATAACAGCACCCTACATCAGTATAAATACGGTATTTTTTAGCAATCAATGACCTTCGTAGACAGTTCATTAAGTTTTTGCTGAAGGGATTTTTTTACTACTTCACTTGCGTATTGATAAAGTGGGTGAGAGTGGTTTCGCTCAAGGTAATATACGGCGTGGCTGATTTGTTTAGGCAGTAATTCATTTAACCATTCTGGTCGGAAACATTGTAGCGACTCGCTACACATAGATGCGGCAAGTGTTTCAGTTATCGCCAAAATATCCGAATGTTCAGCAAGAATACTTAAGACAGACATACTTGCTGAACGATATTTAAAGTTGAATAATTTGGGGTGCTGTTTTTCTAGGATCGCATTAAAATCGGTGAGCCCAGGTACGAGAATGCCGCCCGTAGGGTAAGAGCCGAACTGTTCTTTTTTGAGGTTAGATAGGCTCCAAGGATGATCTTTTCTCGCTATGATGACCGGCTCACTTCTGGTTAGCGGGACTGAGCGGATTGATTTTGGCGCTTCAATTGGATAAAAGTTAAGGCCAATGTGAACTTCTCCATTTTGCATTGCCTCAAATGTTTTGTCGCTCCAAGTCGTGATATTGAGTTTTGCATTAGGGAACAAATCAAAGACTACCGAGCTGGTGAGTTCCGTTGCAATAGCTTCAAGAAATACACTTGATACTGCGATTGTCAGCTCTCCGTCGAATTGATGAGGGTCTGAGAATAGGTGTGATGAAAGGCGGTTATCTAAAATTTCAATATGCTCATTGAGATCGGTTCCTATTTCATCTGCCCTGTGAGTTGAAATTAATTCATTCCCCGACATATAGAATAGCCTGTCGTTTGTGAACTCCCGTAATTTAGCCAATGTCTGACTTACCGCTGATTGAGTTATTCCAAGAGCTTGAGCTGCTTTTTTAGTGCTTCTATAAATATAAATGGCATTAAAAATTCGAAGGTAATTTAAATTTAACTGTTCGTTATATTTTCTGTACATGTAAATACCAACTAAAGGAAATTAGTGAAACTGAGAATGCTAGGTTTGGTGAATTAGCATTGCTAATAATTCAAATAAGTAGTGTCTAAAACTGAGTTTATTTAAAGTTCTTCTCATCGGTTTTTAGAACATCTCTTAAGGTTTCCAATGAATAGACTTAATATCATTACAGCGGCAGTGATTATGGCATCAACGGTTGTTTCGTCAGCTTCATTTGCCAGTGACAACGAGCAGCAGTATCACGATGCAGATCCAAGGAATAGCTCAGCAAGAGCCGCTGTTTTCTCAGATGAACAAGGTGAACTCAAGCTTCTAGCTGGTGGCGGTGCTGGTGGATTAACCAGTGATATTTCACAAACTGTAGGGTTTGCTGAATATTACACACAGTCACACAATGCAAGGCTTCGAGCTGCTCATTTCGACCGGTTTGGTGGTGTTTATGTTGATGTTTATCATTTAGATGAAGCAGCTGGTATGTACACAACCGGTTACATGCTTCCTCTTTCCAGCGATGATGGTACTTTATTTTTTCCGTCATTGAATTACACCTATGTAGACTTTAAAACTGATGACATTGCCAACTTAGCTAACGGTATGCCTGGCTCTCCAATTCCTTCAATTACGTCGAATCAAGTTACTCAGGCTTTAGGGGGTAAAGATGCACACTTAGGATCAGTTAATCTGTATGCATTGCACCCATGGAACGACACACATTTTTCAGTGTTTAATGTAAACCTTGGCTCTTCGTATGGTGGTGTCGACATGAACGTTGCAAACCTGATGTGGCTTCAAGGAATTAAAACCAAAGTGGCAGACAAAGACATAAATATTATGTTTGAGTTCAAATACGACGTCATTGAAATCAAAAACACGACAGCGGGCGACATTAATTCTGAAGAAGTGACCGCATCTGTAGGTATTGATTACCGCTTCTAGCTTTTAACTTCTAGCCCCCAATGGTCTTCATTGCACGGATGCGATAAAACCTAAAGCAAAGTGATACAAATATGCTTATACGGGGGCTGCACTTAAAAAAGATATATTTATTAATAGGTGGCGTTGATTCCAATAAAGTGAATGCTGCCTTCGAAGTTTCCGTATATTTGTGTATAGGCTTTTTCTGTGCGATCGATTTCCATCGTGCCGAAATCAGCATATTCATAGAAAATATCGATACGAGTGGTGCCCCAATGAGTACTTGCACCCATCGAGTAACGGTACTGTTCACCCACTGGTAAATCGACCCACTGTTTGGTTGGATCGTCTTGAGGTGATGTTTCGTAAGAGAAACCAGCTTTTAGAGCCCAGTCGGAGTTAACTTGATAATCGGCACCTACTGAAAACTTCCAAACGTCATCCCAATCTCGGTCGATTGACTGAGGTAGATTAGGTTGTGAGTTGAGTGTGTCGTTGTAAACCGGAGTGTCTGAAAATTCACTCCACTGGTGGAATTGTACAGATGAGAGCAACGTGAGATCAGTATTAAGATCATAGCTAACACTTAAATCAATAATGGCTGGAACCACAAGCTCAGTGCCAACCACAGCGCTACTGCCATTGGATAGATCGGCTGAAATATCATCAAAATCGTGTGCCAACTTCGAACGGTAGCTTAGACCAAGTGACCATTTTTGAGCTTTATACATTGCGCCGAAGTTATAGCCAAATGCCCAACCTGTCCCCATGTCTGATTGGAAACCTGTCGTACTTACTTCGATCATGCCATAGTTGACTTGCACGCCAGCAGCAACAGACCAGTTATCATCTAACTGGTAGCTGATATTTGGGTTGAGTTGTAACGCCGACATAAAAGCTTTGTCTAGGTGATTTGCGCCATCCCAGTTGTCACCATATTCAATAGATGACCCACCAACCGCACCAAAATTAACACCTACATGTGTTTTTTCGCTGACTTGCTGAACATGAAATATACCGATAGATGGCATCAGGGTATTGGCACTCGCATTTCCATCTGGCGTATTAATAACGCTCGTATCGGCTTGATAGTCGGTATAATCCATCTGCAGATAAAGTGCCATGATATTAACCGTCGTCTTGCTCTCACCCATGTGGCTCATTGTTGCAGGGTTTGTCCAACTAGCCGTTGCAGTTCCGGTGTATACCCCGTCTCCAGCTCCTGCAGTTCCTGCATTAGCAGTGACAGCTTCTTGCAACAGTAGTCCACTTGCATTAGCAAATGATGAGCAGATGAGCAGCGGTAAAATTAGTTTTTTCATATTTGTATCACTTAGGTTTGAATTAAGCCCAACACGCTCCTTTGGGAGCGTGAATAGTAGGAAATTTTATTGGATAAAAGTGCCGCTATAGGTGAGTACTAAGCAGGCATAGAAATACGATGAAGAGTACTGCCTGACTTTTTCTTCTGTGGGATACATCAATAAAGTCGCATAGTTTGTGAAAAGTGTTCATGGCATACCTACATGCTATATAAGAAGTAAATCTGAGCTTTCATTCGGATGATGATGCCGCGAATAACATTCAAGAAATTAAGGAAAGGAATTGGCTTTTCTGCATTGACCCAAGCAAGACCGACCGCTCCAACAGGAATGTCGTAGCCTTCTGGTTCTGATATACGCAGTCGAACAAAATGGTGTTTGTTCATTACATTCTTACCCGTTGTCGCTCGTACATTAGTTTCTCTTGCGAGTAATGAACCTTGTGACTCACCAGTTGCTTCGACAATACCTTCTACTTCAGCATTGAAGATCTTGCCTGGGTAAATAGCAGTCGCGAATTCAGCTTCCTGTCCCACTTTGATGTTTCGAAATGCTTGATGGTTAATTCGCATCAACACGAATTTTTCATTGCTGTACATTTTCAAGCGAGGCATTGCCCCAACAAACTGACCTTCACGAGCCATAAAGTTGGTGACATATCCATCGGTTGGTGCATAAATCTTGGTTTGTGACAGGTCCCACTTAGCTTGAGCTAAAGAAGCTTGTTTATTTTGGTAATCCGATTCTTTGCTGATCACTGTCAGCTTAGATTTTTCCATTAGGTTTTTATTTTTTTCGGCCGTGATTAAAGCTTTGTCATACTGCGACTCTAAGATAAAAACTTGGCTGTGAGCGACTTCTACAATGGTTCTTTGTTGATCAAGATTACTCTCAGTAACCGTATTTTTGACCTTAGTGTTTTGGTCTACATAGCGCTTTAAAGTACGTACCTTTAATGTGAGGTCTTGATTAGCAGCCGATATTTGGTTCTTGATGATTTTTATATCTTCAAGAGATGAGCGGAAATTTGTATTAGCGATATTGGTGTCTTGCACAGCCAGTTGATATGCAGTTTGTGCGATAGATACTTGAGATTCAGCTTTCTCAACCGCAATTTCATATGAGTCATCAACAATGTCATAGATCAGCTCACCGCTTTTGATCTCTTGGTTAGGGGATATATACAGATGTTCAATATTCCCTGTAACGCGAGTAGACCCCGGGCGTAATTGAATATGAGGTGATTGAACAACGGAGCCACCGGACAGATCCATCGGTGCCCATGTAATTAAGCCAACCCAAACAAAAAGCAGCCAAATGCTTCCGCCGCCATAAGCGAACGTTTTAAAAGGAGCCCCCCAAGGCACACCAATCAATCTAAGTAGATATATAAATAAAGCCCAAATAGCCAAACCTTCTAACATTTTTATTCTCCAGTGCTTTCCGCTTTAATAGGTGAAGCGTCATGCCAAATATGGCGGACACGGCGAATACTTTGTTCTACATCGACAAAAGCAATAATGACCGCAATTACCCATACCCAATGCCAGATAAAACCAATCCAAGTCAAAATAGTAACGAGCCCTAACTGACCGTGTTTCTTTTTATCTGCATGGTGAATAGGCAGTTCATGAAACTTCCAAAATGCATACAAAGCACCAATTACGGTACCAATGAGCACAATCCCTGCGACAACGTGTAAGCCTGTGTCGAATCCTGTTTCAACAAACGGCATGCTAATTAAACTCATAAAGCTTCCTAAAAGGGGGTAATTAAAAAATTGAGCTAGAGAGAATCCACTGATAGTGGACATGTATCGAAATGTTACGGGGAGAGTGGGATGAGGGAATCAGTAAAAATACGGATAACTCTGGAAGAATAATAAAAGCATGATCTGGATGAGCCAAAGAAGGTCGAGGCTACTACTTATTTATGGATAAGTGCGTTTCAAGTTGGTTTCGGTTTTATTGTTTTAGATGGCATTGCTTCAAACGATATTGGTTTAGGTGACAATGCTTTAAGTGAAGCAGGTTTACTTGATGCTTTTAATTAATTTATGGTCTTGATTTTGTAAGCTGTAGTATTACTGCAATAACACAAACCACTACTGTAGTGGTTTGTGTTAGTTGGACAAAGCAGGAGTGATATTTGTGTATATGAGAGGGCTATTGATCAATACCAAGACCATTGCGCAATGCAAATTGGATAAGCTCGGTATTGTTTTCAAGCTCGAGGATGTCGATCATGCGGTACTTGTGCGATTCGATGGTTCGAGGGCTTAAAAAGAGCTTTTCTGCGCATTGTTTTGCCGTAAAACCTTGAGCAAGTAGAGTTAGAACCGAGCACTGCTTGGGCGATAACAAAAGAAGCTTTTCACCTTCATTTGCATTAGTAGGCTGATCTTGTTTTAAATTTCTAGCCATTGTTGAGTGTTGCCAATAGCAGAGCCAAATGTCGCAAATAAGCTTGAGGCGTTTCATATCTTGGTCGGAGAGAGGTTCTACATTGCTGTGGAACCTAGAGAATGATAAAGCCCCCCAATCTTGCCCAAATAGCTTCAGTGGAATAATGCCATGCCATCGTCCACCTTCTTGATACAAGGTAGTGATTACCGAGATTTTATGATTGCTCATGTCATGTTCGTCAAAAGTGAGCCAACGTTTCTTGGTTCTGAGCTGTTTCAAGTAATCTAAATAATTACCGCTGATAAAGCTTTGTGGGTTGAGCTTAGGAATGTTGTCACGAGAGATAGTGACGGTTTTACCGTCGTTCAGCATAATCATTGAGTTGGGAAACAGTGTAACTCTGTCTATTTCGAACCAATCTAAAACTGTGTGAGCAATTCTTTGCCAAGTTTCATCAAAGTCTTTAGGCGGCGATCCAATTAAGGCGTCGGACTGCTGTGTTACCAAATCTTCAAAAGACATTTCAGTGGTATTTCTCATCTTATACAGTCAACCTTATCAACAATAATTCTATGTATAAGCTAGCTTTTTATTGGGTTATAAGTCAATTTTTTGCCTAAATAACGGGTGATTATTACTCGCTTAGGTATCCCATTATTATTCAAATCAGTAATACTACTGATTACCACGTTTTACGTTTCTTAAATAATAGCTCCCGGAAAGAAATTACTTTTAAAATTACAAAAGGTCTTGAGCTATGTTCAAAAAGAAAACCTTCCTACAACTTGCGATAGGTGCTGTACTAGCATCGACTGCAATGGCGAGTTACGCGACGACGGATACAAGCCGTCCTAATATCCTAGCCATTTGGGGCGATGATATTGGCATCGATAATATTTCGGCGTACACACGAGGCCAAGCGGGTCACTGGACTCCGAATATCGATCGTATCGCGAACGAAGGCGTGCTATTTACTGACTTTTACGGAGAAAACTCTTGTACTGCTGGTCGTAGTGCATTCATTACTGGTCAGCATCCAATGCGTACTGGTTTGACAAAAGTAGGCATGCCAGGCGCTGCTGAAGGTATTCGTCAAGAGGACCCAACCATTGCAACCATGCTCAAGGCTAAAGGTTACATGACAGGTCAGTTCGGTAAGAACCACCTCGGTGACCGTGATGAGCATCTACCAACCGCTAATGGTTTTGATGAGTTCATGGGTAGCCTTTACCACCTGAACGCTGAAGAAGAACCAGAGCATCCGGATTACCCACAAGCGCCTGGCTTTAAGAAAAAATTTGGGCCGCGTGGCGTTATCCATTCATACGCTGATGGCCGTATCGAAGATACAGGTGCTCTAACGATTAAACGTATGGAAACGGTGGATGAAGAATTCCTAGAAGGCGCTTTAGACTTTATTGACCGTGCTCATAAAGAGAAAAAGCCATTCTTCGTTTGGTTTAACTCAACGCGTATGCATGTTTGGACTCATCTAAAAGAAGAATCAAAAGGTTTGTCACAACGTGGTGGTCTTTACGGTGATGGTCTAGTTGAGCACGACAACATGGTCGGTCAATTACTTGATAAGCTGGACGAACTGAAGATTGCTGATAACACGATTGTTTCGTACACGACCGATAATGGTGCAGAGAAATGGTCTTGGCCAGATGGCGCAACATCGCGTTACTACGGTGAGAAGAACTCAACGTGGGAAGGCGGCTTCCGTGTACCAGCAATGATGCGTTGGCCGAACAAGATCCCTGCAGGCTCTGTTGCAAACGAAATTGCGGCGCACAATGACTGGGCTCCAACATTCTTAGGTGCCGCTGGCGAGAAAAACATTGTCGCTGACTTGAAGAAAGGCAAAGAGCTTAATGGTAAAGAGTACAAAGTTCACCTAGATGGCTTTGACTTAATGCCTGCACTTAAGAAAGGCAATAATACAACGGCAGACAACTCTGCTGATTGGCCTCGTAAGGGCTTCGTTTATGCGGCTGATGACGGTCATATTTCAGCCGTTCGTATGGGCGACTTTAAAGTGATGTTTACGGCAAACCAATGTCACGGCATTGAAACTTGGCAGTGTCAGTTCGAAGAACTGCGTTTCCCGTACATCTTTAACCTGCGTCAAGACCCGTATGAAAATGCGCATAAAGATGGCATTGGTTACTCTCAATGGCGTGTTGAGCATGTTCCATACATGTACTTGGGCGCAGCTTACACATTCCAATTCTTGAAAACATTCCAAGAGTTCCCGCCACGCCAAGTTCCTGGTTCGTTCTCTATCGACAAAATTGTTGAGAAGATGAGTATTTGGCAGCGTGCTCAATACCAATAGTACTGAGTAACAAATCCATATTATTGAGTTAACTGGCGAGTCAAATCAGCCCCCGCTGAAAAGCTGACGAACTACTTAAAAGAGCGATCCTTGTGATCGCTCTTTTTGTTTTCGCTTGTTTGTTGAAGAAGCCATAAAACAGAATCAGTAATACTACTGATTACGGCTGACAAGTGTTGTTGAATAATGGTCATAGATAACCGTTATCGGTTTCCATCTTAGGGAAGTAATCGCACAGTGAATGTGAGTGAACGAGAAGAGGAATAACAATGACCCAATCAGCTCAACACAACACCATTATGTTGCCAAAAGCAGCACCCGCGAAACGTATGAATATTATGACTAAGCCCATTGGGTCAGCATGTAATATTGATTGCACTTACTGTTACTACCTAAGTAAAGAAGAGTTGCTAGGCCATGAGCGTGGTTGCGCGACTCAAGTGAGCGAAGATATGCTCGACACCTACATCAAGACCTATATTGAGCAGCAAAATTTTCCTGAGATTGTTTTCCATTGGCAAGGCGGAGAACCGACGTTACTAGGTGTTAATTTCTTTCGTGACGTAGTTCGCCTGCAAAAAAAATATTGCCCGAAAGGCGTGAAAATTGAGAACAATCTGCAGACTAACGGGACGTTACTTAATGATGATTGGGGCAAGTTCTTAAGTAAAAACAATTTTATGGTCGGCTTAAGCATTGATGGACCTGAAATGATCCACAACGCTTATCGCACCAACCGCTCGGGACGAGGCACTTTTAAGCAAACTATGAAAGGTGTTGCGGTTCTTCATAAACACAACGTGAATTTTGCAACGCTGACTTGTGTAAACAACCTCACTGGTTCAAACCCACTCGAAGTCTACCGCTTTTTACGCGATGAGATTCGTTCGCCACAGATGCAATTCATCCCTATCGTCGAACCGAAATCATTCCGAGAGACAGCGCCACAGAAATGGTCTGAAGAAGAGATTCTTTTTCAAGGCATGCCTGAAACTGAGCCTAGCCACCCGAACTCAATTGTAGAGTCTTGGTGTGTTTCTGCTCATCAATGGGGAGATTTCCTGTGCACCATTTTTGATGAGTGGTTGGAAAATGACATCGGCAAAGTGAATGTTCCGTATTTTGAATCTTGTGTTGAAACTTGGATGGGTCGAGTAAACCCGCTTTGTACACTGGCTCCTATGTGTGGCAAAGGATTAGCTATTGAGCACAACGGTGATGTATTCGCGTGTGACCACTATGTTTACCCAGAATACAAGCTCGGCAACATCAATGATGCCAAGCTTGAAGACCTGCAATTTTCAAAAGGCCAAGAAGAATTTGGTCGAGCAAAAGAGTCAACGTTACCTAAACAATGCCGAGAGTGTACTTATCAGTTTGCTTGTTTTGGTGAGTGCCCGAAAAATCGCTTTATCAAAACCCTCGATGGTGAAACAGGGCTGAACTATTTGTGTGCAGGCTGGAAACAGTTCTTTTCACATATTGATCCTTATATATCAATGGTTGTATCGACCATGGGGTACCCAGTGAACAAGGGTATTAATGCAGACGCGATGAGAATTAAATTTAAATAGAGGGTGAAAAAATGAAATTGATTATATCAAGAATATTGATCGCATCTCTCGTTATGTCTTTTGTCGGTACTTCGATAGCAGAGACAACAATAAAAACAGAACAGCAGGTCGAGCAAAAATCTGAGAGTGATAAATACAAAGTAAACCAATCAGCTAATAGTGATTTAGATGGTTTGTATAATGAGGAACAAGTGAACGCGATTATTTCATTGGCATTCGAAACAAAGAGTAATCGCTATACAGAATTTGCTCGTCTATTCAACCGGTGTCAAAAACAACCTAATCATCCTGATTGCGGTGATTCTTATACAGCTAAACGCACTCAGTATGAGATTGCCAAAGCCAATCATGCAGTACTTCAAATGGTATATAAAGATGAGTTCAAATACCTGCTTATGCCTGAGGTAAACTCCCCTGAACTAGTGGTTTCATTGCAGAGCTTAGGGTATCTAAATAGCCGATCAGGAGAAGATGTGAGCTACGAAGATACTTTAACAGCATTGAATCATTGGTTAAGTGCGAACAGAATGCGAGAAACACGCGATATCTATTTACTACATGCCCTGCTAGTTCGAGCAGAAGAACTGTCTCAACGGTTATTGAACGAACAGGAAGGCGCATGAGTTATCGCTGCATAAAATTAAAACTAAACCAACTTGAATTAAGCAAAATGACACTTAAGTTGTGGTTCGTTTGCATCATGTCTTTTTTATGCCCATTTTATGTTGGTGCGAGTGCAGTACAGCCTGCAGATTTTCCTGTGCCGCCTGTAGAAAGGGAAGAGTCACTCCTAGCTGAATATTCTCAGAATGAATTGTTGAGTATGGAATTGAGAGTTGAGGCAACAAATAATTTAGGTCTGTATTACGGTCCTAATGCCATTATTGCAGTTGCAAGAGCCTCACGTTCGGAACATACAGAAATGCGTTTAGCTGCCATTCAGGCGGCTAAACAGTGGGAAGGTCGAGCAAAGTGGGATGTAATATCTCCGATGTTGAATGACAATAATCAAGATGTTAGTGAAGAAGCCGTACAAGTACTGATCCAAATCTGGCAAATATTGTCTCCTTCGCATCAAGAATATTTAGACAAGTATGTAGGGAAGTACCTGGAAAAACTGCCATTAACCTTAGAGGGTGATCTAAAGAAAACTTGGTTCTATCGAATTCAACGAAAAGAAGCGCTCATTGAAGAGCAATATGAACGTATGTATACCCTTTATGATGATCCAAGAATTGCGGTACTCCATGCTGGGTATTTACGTGATATTGGTAAAACGGCTCAATCAAGAGAAGTGCTAGAAAAAGCAGCAGGCAAGTACCCTAATGATGCGTATTTACAATACAGCTTAGGGTTAAGCTATCATCGGTCTGGTGATTTGATGAAATCAAAACAGTCACTTAGCCAAGCTGTGGCTCTCGCTCCCGCGAACTCCAAATATGCTTATGTATATGCCTCTACCGTTCGGGATTCTGATGTCCATCAAGCAGCGAGACTGTTCGGTAAAGCGTATCAACTAAACCAAGAACCTGTGTACCTCTATGCATTATGCGATGCGCTATTGGAGTCGAAGCAGAACGCTAAGCCTTGCCTGGATTCGTTAAAACGGGTTGCGCCTGAAAGTGTGGTCACCGAACTTAAAAAACGCTACTGAACACAGAATAGTTAAAACCTAAGCTATTAATAAAAACCAGAGCAGTGAATTAAATGAAGTATTTAACACTATTCAGTTAAAAAATATGCAGCTAATAACATGTAGCAGTAAAAACATAGCTGCAGTAGCCATATCCAATCCTTTGTGAATATTTCTAATTACGGCGGAGCAGTGCTCCGATAGGTCTTTTATGTCTCAGAAACCCAATTCTTCGATCATTTCACTGTTTGAACATGTTAACCAACGAATTGTTGGACAGGAACATGTGACAAAAGCGATGGTCATTGCGTTATTGACTGGTGGACACATTTTGCTTGAAGGTCTACCTGGTACCGCAAAAACGCGAGCAGTTAAAATGCTTTCTGATGCATTAGGCTTGGCATTTGGCCGTGTTCAATTTACTCCAGATTTATTGCCTTCCGATGTCACTGGCACGCAAATGTATCAGCAAGAAAGTGCTTCTTTGGTATTCCAGCCGGGTCCTATTTTTAACTCCATCGTTTTAGCCGATGAAATTAACCGTGCTCCTGCGAAAGTTCAGGCTGCTTTATTAGAGGCTATGGCTGAAAATACGGTGACGGTTGGAGGTGAGTCTTTAATGCTTCCGGTTCCATTTATGGTGATGGCTACGCAAAATCCGATTGAACAAGAAGGCACATACCCGTTACCTGAAGCACAGATGGACCGTTTTATCATGAAAATTGAAGTTGGCTATCCAAAACGGGAAGCTGAAATGGACATTATTCATTTAATGCGAAAAGAAGAGCTAGGCGAAGATTCAGACCTTTATAAAAGCGCAGAGACATGTGCTTTTACACAAGAGGATCTGATTCAAGCCAAGGAAGAAATCAAACGTATTTATTGCTCGCCTCCTATCGATCAATACTTTGTCGATTTGGTTATTGCGACAAGGCAACCTGAGCAATATCAACACTCTAAATTGTCGGAGTGGATAGATGTTGGTGTGAGCCCAAGAGCGTCGATAGCATTAGACAAATGCAGTAGGGCTCATGCTTGGATAGAAGGGCGAGATCATGTAACGCCTGATGATGTTCGAAGTGTTGTGACGGCTGTACTTGGCCATCGTATCTCGCCAAGCTTTGAAGCCCTTTCAGACTCTGTGACGACCAAACAAATTATTGATGAGCTTCTTCTCACTGTTCCTTTGACTTAAAGGTATCTTATGAATATTGCACAAGACCCTAGAATCTCTGCAGAGTTGAGTACGCTAATGTCCATGAAAATGTCAGCGTCAAAACTCATTCTACCTCCTTCCCAAAAGGCAGGAAGTAAAATGTCAGGTCGTCATCAATCTAAGTACCGTGGTCGGGGGATTAACTTTGAGGAATTCCGTCATTATCAGATAGCTGACGATGTGAGGAGCCTTGATTGGAAAGTGACACTGCGAACCGGAGAGCCTCATATAAGAGTTTACAGTGAAGAAAAAGATAAACCGGTGATCTTAGTCGTTGATCAACGAACCAGTATGTTTTTTTCTTCTGTTGATACAATGAAGTCTGTTGTTGCGGCTCATATCAGCGCCTGTTGCGCTTGGTCGGTAATCAAAAGTAATGATCGAATTGGCGCGTTGTTGTTCAATGATTTTGAAGCTAAGTGGTACAAACCACAAAGAAACATGGCACATGTTTCACGAGTTTTAAAAACACTGACGTCAATGAACCAAAGCTTAGTCACAACTGCTTCTAAATTTCAGTCATTTAAACCAATGCTCTCCCAATCAATTTCGAAGAAGTCAAAGATAAACTCCCCTGATAAGGCTGTGACTGAGCAACCATCTCTGAGTCTTGGATTAACGAAATTAATGAAGCTGAAATTAAAAGGCAGCTTGCTTATATTTATTAGTGACTTCTCTGGTATGAAGCCTGACGATGTTGAAAGGATTAAATGGTTAAAGCGTCATAATGATGTTTTAGGTATTGCTATTAATGACCCTATGGAAGTGAATTTGATGTTCAGTGACCCAATGCTGATCAGCGATGGAAACCATCAACTTCCTGTGAGCCAAAGTATGAACACCAAGCTTGGTGACTACAATAAATGGCTTGGGCAAGAAAAATCTGCTCGGCAAACCTTATTTGGCTCTGCGGGTTTCCCTCTTATTGAGCTTGATACTTCTGGTCATCACATTAATCATTTCCTTAATAAAGTAAGAGGGTGAAGTGATGCCATCCAATAATATTCTACTAAAAAACTTTGTTGATCCAGAACTCCCAATCAGCATCGCCTTTTATCCTCAAACTTTTGGTTGGAAAGCTCTGTTTGTCGTTATCGGCCTTGGTTTGGCATGGCTTGGTATTCGATTTATTAAAAAATATAAAGAGGAACGTTATCGAAAAAAAGCATTATCTTTTGTGCAACAACGTGATGAATTATGGGCTCAAGCATGTTTTACAGGCGATGCTGCCACTGAATTACGCAGCCTAAACAATGTGCTGAAAAACACGGCATGTTATGCATTCCCTAATCACAATATTGCCCACCTTACAGGTAAAGAATGGCTTCGTTTTTTATCTATAACTTCGCAAGACTCTCTTTTTGTTTCAGAGGTTCACGAACATTGGCAAAAGTCGATTTATCGACCTAATTCGGCTCGAGTATGGACGAGCACTGAGCTTACCCAAGTGAAAAGTGACACGATTGAATGGATCAAGTGCCACAAGCGAGATGCTGCTTATGGAGTTTGAATATTCGTGGGTATTTGCTTTATTGCCGATTCCTCTTTTTATCTACCTCCTTGCACCTCAATATGAGACTCAAAGAGTCGCCATTCGTGTTCCATTTTTTACGCGATTGGTCGAAGACCTGCAGCTAAATGTGAATAACGGAAGTTCAGATATAAAACCTGGGCGCTGGCAACGATTTTCATTGGTCTTCGGTTGGATACTGTTAGTTATTTCAGCAGCAAAACCAGTATGGCTAGGTGACGAAGAAACTAGAAATTTAGACGGACGAGACTTGATGGTACTGGTTGATTTGTCGGGTTCTATGTCGACCACCGATTTCTATAGTGTGAATGGTGTTGAAGAATCAAGGTTACAAGCTGCGAAGCAAGTTTTGAGTGAGTTCAGTGAACAGCGTAAGGGAGATCGGCTAGGGTTAATTGTTTTTGGTGATTTTGCGTACATGCAATCGCCATTTACAGCTGACCATAAAGCTTGGTTGTCTTTATTGAAAGAAAGCCAAGTTGCAATGGCTGGACCAAGTACTCACCTAGGGGACGCAATAGGTCTGGGGATTAAAACTTACCTTTCAGAGGAAGCTATTGATAATAGCGAGGGTAATAAAGACAAAAATAAAGGTAAGAGTAGAGATGGCAAAGATACTAGGGAAAATGACAAGCAAAGAGTGATGATTGTCCTCACCGATGGAAATGATACCAACAGCCTTGTTCCTCCTATAGACGCGGCTAAAGTTGCTGCGGCAAACAACATTAGGATTCATACCATAGCGATGGGTAACCCTAATACTGCAGGTGAACAAGCTTTGGAAGTTGAAACGCTAAACAGTATTGCCAGCATCACTGGTGGTCAGTCATTTTTAGCGATGTCATACCAAGAACTTCAATTGGTTTATCAAGTGATTGCAGACTTAGAGCCTACGGTTTACAAGAGTTTTACCTTTCAACCCAAAGTTAGCCTACATTTTGTGCCAGTAATCTTGCTTGTATTGCACCATCTTTTGTTCATGGCTGTGAGCTTATTTAGAACGAGACAGTGTCCCAATATAGGGGAGGAAATCAAATGACTGTACCTATATTTCTTTCTGAGTTTCATTTTCTTCGAGTTGAGTGGCTTTTATTAATTGTGCCTTTTATTGGGCTTTTGCTGATCCATTCGAAGCGTGAAGCTAGTGGACAACAGTGGTTAAAAGCGTTACCGACACATCTAGCGAAAGCGATGCGGGTAGAGCAACCTTCTTGGGGAAAGCAGTTACCCAAAAAACTACTTTTTGTGATTGGTCTTGCTGCCATTTTCGTTGCTGCAGGTCCAAGTTGGTATCGCCAATCTTCGTTATTTGGAGAAGACAACTCTCAATTGGTCGTGGTGCTGGATGTGTCTGATACGATGAATCAAACAGACGTTGCACCAAGCCGATTGATCATGGCAAAACAAAAAATCTTGGAGACGATAGAAGCAAGAAACTCTGGAGAAACAGCGTTAATCGTATATTCAGGGAGTGCACATGTCGCGATGCCTTTTACACAAGATATAGCAATTTTCAAACCGCTATTAGAGTCAATTAAGCCAGAGATAATGCCAAGGCAAGGTAAGTTTGCGGAATATACCGTGCCAGTGATTGAGAGACTATTAAGTTTAAGCGACTCAGCAACCGTTATGCTAGTGACAGATGCTTTAAATCAACAATCAATTACTTCTTACACTCAATATTTTAAGCACCGACCTCATCGATTATTAACTTATGGAATCGGTCACCCTGATCGTCCTTCTAATTTCCCTCTACAAAGTGGAAAGTTGGAGAGCTTAAGTGAGTCGGTAAATGGTGATTATGTCCAGTTTTCACCAGCTAATAATGATGTCGGTAGGCTTGAACGCATTATTACCCAAAATGCTAAAATGAATATGGGTTCGTCTGAGCCTTGGTTTGATTCTGGGTATTCACTTGTGTGGTTCATCTTAGTTGTTTATCTAATGTGGTTCCGCAAAGGGTGGCTCGTTCATTGGGGAATTATTTTATGTTTAAGTAGCTTTTCATTCTATTCACCAAATGTCACCGCAAGTGAGTGGTCTTTTGTCGATCTGTGGTTAACCAAAGATCAGCAGGGTCAGTATTATTATCAACAAGGTGAATACAAGCTTTCCGCCGAGTTATTCGATAATGACCAATGGAAAGCGACAGCCTATTTTCAAGCTGGTGAATACGAAATTGCTCAACAGTACTTCATGAGAAATGATGATCTTCACTCTCAGTTGGGTGTCGCGGCGTCATTGACTCATCAAAAAGAGTATTTAGCGGCTAAGCGTTTTTATATCTCGTTGCTAGAGGTATACCCCAGCAGTATTGCAGCCAAAACTAACCTAATAATTGTGGAAAAAATCATTAAGGACATCGACCAATTCACCAAGAGCCAAGCCAATAATAATGAGCAGCAAAGTAGTCGAGATTTAGGGGATAAACCTCAAACGTCAGAAGGGCTTGAGCAAGAAGTAGAATCAAAGCTGCTAATCAAAGAAGTACTTACTGCTGAGCAAATATTATCAAACGCATCAGCAAATGATAAATGGATGAGAGCGGTGCAAAGTGATCTCTCTGATTTTTTAACTTCCAAGTTTTACATTCAATTCGAGGCGGGCATAGGGATAAGTAAGGAGTTTGAAAGTGAGCACTAACTTTACATGCAGAACTCTATTATCATCCTGTCTGCTTTTGCTGTTATTAGTGACGAGCAATAGCTTCAGCATGGAAATTAGCGACTTATCTCATCGAGGAAGTCTTCAGGTTAATGCGTGGGTGGATGATGCTCACGGTGGAAATAGTACACATAGCAATAACTACAGTCGCGCTTTTTCTGTTCATGAACAAGTGACAGTTAATATTGAAATACTGTCTGACACTTGGTTCACCAAAGGAACTCACATACATCGATTTGAAGTTGATAATGCAGTGGTTCTTTCTAACCAACTTCATTCTATAAACTCAACTAAACGTTTAAATGGGAAGACTTATTCCCAGCAAATATGGGAGGTTGTGGTTTATCCATTACAAAGCGGCGAGTTTTTAATTCCAAGTATCACCATTGAGCTAGAAATCAAAAACATCAGCGGGAGTAGCGGTAAAAATGCCCATGAAAATAAAAACAATAAGGAAAAAAATAGCAATGTAAGTGGCTTTATTCAGACTGAGCCCATTCGATTTAGTGCGAATAAGCAGAGCGCTTTTATGTTTGAACCGCACCTTTGGTTGACTGCTGATAATGTGGATGTTTCACAACAAATAACGGTGGTCAGTAGAAGTGAAGATAGAGAACAATTACACATTAATGTTGGTGACTCGATATCAAGAACCATCACTTTAACCGCGAGTAACACGAACTCGATGCTTTTACCGGAACTAGTGAATTGCGATGATTTTCCTTATACAACTGATTATGTGAAGTGCTTCGTTCAATCTTCTCAAATTAATGAGACGCGTATTCGTGGGGTGAATAAAACTACAAAAGTAGAAGCGATAACCTACGTTGTAAAAGAAGCCGGAGAGTTTACCTTGCCAGAAGTCGTTCTCTTTGTTTGGGAGCCTGAAAATCAGGAGATAAAAAGCCTAAAATTGGATTCAGCTAACTACAGAATAAAGTACACGTTAGGATCATGGGTTAAGGCTTATCTTCATGAGTTGTTGGTGGCTGTTGCCTGTGTTTTGCTTATTCTCATCATGATGAAGAAATTGGTTGTTTATTATTCTTCGCGTAAATCGCCATTATTATTCAGGTTTTTACTGTCGTTGGTGAAAAAAGAGGTGGTTGACTCTGAGAATATTGTTTATGAAAGATTTCTGACCAAATACGGTCAATACAGATTGTTTACACAAGGTAAAGAGCTAGACGATACGTCAATACATAGACGTTATAAGGAGCTATCAAAAGTAACTTTATTTAATAGGCGATATTTAATAAATCTTTGGTGTCGAATCACCCGATGAAAATGAACATAGCAGCTTACTGACAGGGTAATTAGTCAGCATTTATTTACCGTAAAAATACTGATTACCTCGCTATAACGGTCATAGATAATTAGCTTAGGTTTAAGTCGAATCCTAAGTAATGCTCTAATTTTCTCAGTTGCAGAATATTGAGTGCATGACTCTACTGTTCATATCGAGACTGCAAGGAAGATCAATTTCGAAATGGGCTAAATCCGTTTACACAGAGAATTAGAAATTGAAATTTAGTCAAAAAATATTGCTTGCATCGTCATTACTGCTGCTTTCTTCCATCGCTTTACTTACTGCCATGCAAGCTTACACGGTACGAAAAGAGCTAGAAGTCATAGAGCATACAAGTCTAAACCAAATGGTAAAAGAAATGACAAATGTCATTGCTCTAGAACTGCAAAGTAAAAAAAACTTAGCTCGCTTCACTACTGAAACTGTTCAGTATTACGGTGATACGCTTCAAGAAGTCCAGAATGTTATTGAAACCTCTATCTTAAAAGAGAACTTTATTGCCGTAGGTTTTGGTGAAGAAAGAAGTGGGTCGTTTGTCGAGAATGATGATAACTGGCAGGCTGGCTCTGATTACGATCCGAGAACTCGTCCTTGGTATCAACAAAGTGCATCAAAACAGCAATTGATCGTTACAGAGCCGTATATCGATGTTTCTACAAGGACAACTGTCATCTCAATCGGTACCCCAGTATTTCAAAATAAACAATTTGTTGGATCAATGTTTTTTGATGTCGATCTGAGTGGTTTGTCTGATTTGGTCGGTGAGGTACACCTATTTAACGCGAGTGATTTTTTCATTATGACAGATAAAGGGATCACTATTGCTCACCCTGATACATCAAAAAATGGAGAAGAGGTAACGAGCTATATACCGGATATTAACCTTCATTTGAAAGATCAAAAAATAGAATTAAACGAAAGATTATACCAAATTCGTATAGCCGAAATTCCGGGGCAAAATTGGTTAATTGGGGCGATTGTTGATGAAGAAAAAGCGTATCAGAGTGTCTACAAAATGCGTAATACCTCTCTACTTTATGGTTTGGTAGCAGCATTAGTCAGTGTAGTTATCTTAAGTCTGTTGATTAAATACTTGATTAGACCAATTCATATTTTAAATGATGCCATCGAAAATGTTGCCTCTGGTGAGGGAGATTTAACAAAACGACTTGATACAAATACAGACCGTGAATTCGTAACATTAGCAGAGGGTTTCAACGCATTTGCAGACAAAATTCAAACCCAGATTATCGAATCTAAACAGTTAGGCCAGGAGATATTGGAAGTAACAGAAGTCACGGTGGCGGGATCTAAAAAGTCAGTTGGAACGATGAACCAGCAACTTCAGGAACTTGAGCAGTTAGCTTCGGCGATGAATGAGATGTCCGTTACTGCATCTGAAGTGGCCAATAATGCCCAAGGTGCTGCATCAGCAGCCAAAGACGCAGGAGATGCAACGGAGAGAGGTTCAAATGCAATGAGTGAAACTGGAACCTCGATTGATTTTCTTGCTTCACAGATTGAGCAAGCTTTGATAGAAATGCAAAACCTAGAAGCTGCGACAGCAAACATTGAAACCGTACTAAATGTTATCAACGATATTGCTAGTCAAACGAACTTGTTGGCATTAAATGCAGCGATAGAAGCAGCAAGAGCTGGTGATTCTGGTCGTGGTTTTGCTGTAGTAGCCGATGAAGTTAGGACGTTAGCCCAGCGTACGCAGGATTCTACTTCTGAAATCGGAAGTTTGATTGAGCACTTACAAAGTGGAGCGCGAACGGTTTCTAGTGCTATGGACCAAAGTAAGCAATCAACGACAGATGCCGTAAGCAAAGCGAAGTTAGCGGAGTTGGTACTTGAAGAAATTAAACAAGAAATAGATAGAATTACCGAAGTCAGTATTCAAATAGCTTCTGCGGCTGAAGAACAGAGTTTAGTGTCCGAAGAAATCAATGGGAATACGCTTCGAATTAAAGAGTTGTCTACTGATGCTACAAATATTGCGGAAAATGCGAGTAAGTCACTCGATAACCAACAAAGTAAAATATTGGAGCAGGACCATGTACTAAACCGTTTTATTGTCTGACACCTTTGACTTATTCAGCGTTACATTTATTACACTATTAAAGTGTAACGCTCGTTTCATTGGAGCAGAAAGCGATGATGAGTGAGGTAACTTGCCATGAATCGAGTTAGGGCAATACATCCGTGAATCCCAAAGTGTTATATGCAAACAACTATGTAAAACTAGGTGTACATTATTGATGCAAATTAATTGTCATACGGTAAAACAATGACAAGCATCACACTGTTGAATGAATCAGTATGGCATATATAATACGCCCGCATTTATAAATACGGATGATATTGATGTTTAAAGCTAAAGTACTCATTGTAGAAGATGATCTAGAAATAGCCCGCTTAACTACTCTTTATTTAGAAGCCGAGGGTTACGTTGTGAGCGCTGTTCATGATGGTAACCTCGCACTAGACAAGATACGCAGTTTTGAACCGGATCTCGTATTACTTGATTTGATGTTACCAGGTATGAGTGGTACTCAAATATGTCGCCAAGCGCGAGAGTTTTATCACGGTATCATTTTAGTTTTGACGGCATCTGAAGATGAAGTCAGTGAAGTCAGCCTGTTTAAGTTTGGTGCTGATGATTATGTGACTAAGCCTATTCGAGGTCATGCCTTATTAGCTAGAATTGAGGCTTTGCTGCGTCGTGCTTCTTTAGCCGCTAACAATTCGCCTTCTTCCACTAGCCACTCTATTGAAAGCCAAGAAAATGTTCCTAACCCAAACGGAATTTTCATCGATGTTGGTGATCAGTCTGCATATTTAAATGGTCAAAATCTAAAACTCACATCTGCTGAATTCGATATTCTAAATTTGTTAGTCACAAACATGAGTGAAGTTGTTACGAGAGATCAGTGCTGTCAGCTTTTCCGTGGTATCGACTACTCATTCAATGACCGCTCAATCGATATGCGGGTGTCTGGTTTACGCAAAAAACTTCGTATTCACGCCAACGAAAAACAATGGATAAGAACGGTTAGAAATAAGGGGTATATGCTTGTTGCTTAGCTTTATACCGAAGAAGCTGAAGAACACTTCAATGTTTGCTCGTTTATATATTGGGATTGTTGTTGGCTTAGTTTCTACTATCTTCCTGTTCATCACACTCGGTGATGGGCATATGAGAAGGTCAGAAATAGAAACCTTTCTGAATGATGGCAGTTACTTTGCAGAGCAGTATGTTAATCAACATAATCAGCCGAAATCATTGTATGGGGAACTGGATAGAACGGGGTACCAGCAGTTTTATATTTTTAACTTAAGGTTAATTGAAAATTGGGATGGGGAGCCTCCATGTCGCAATTGCGAACTCCATACCACGTTAAATACTATTCCCGTTTACCTGACGGACACTAACCTCTACTCTGCCGTTTTCCCTCTTCCTAATTCTAAGTACAGTTTCGTATTCAGCGAAATCGAAGAGTTTTTCAGCCCTGACATTGAATGGTATGAAGACTCTGAGCGACACTTTCTACTGGCGCTATTAATTGCGGTCGTGTTTGCTATTGGAGCCAGTATTTATTTACCTATTCGTCGCTTACAAGAGCGCATAGAGTTACTGGTTGCTAAGCAAGAACAGTTTGGGAAAGGAAAACTCAGCACTCGCTCTAACACAAAAGAACTTCACCCTATTTCTGATCTTGCAAGTAGCTTCAACTCTATGGCTGAGGAAATAGAAAGCAAGGTTAAGCAAAGCCACATATTTGCACAGGCTATTCCCCACGAAGTGCGAACCCCACTTAGCCGAATTCAATTGGCTGCCGACTTATTAAGGCGTGAAGCCCCCGAAAAGCACCAAGTTCTATTTGATGATATTGATAATTATATTGATGATATTAACGAGCTGACATCAGATATCATTATGCTTTCTAAGCTTAATGTCGCGGATGATTCATTCTTTGAGCTAGTAAAAATCAATACAGATTTATCTGAATATTGTTTAGAAAGAGTACGTTATTCAAAGCTCTCGAATGTAGAATTTGAGTCTCTATTACTTCATGGTATTAAAACTAAATGTGACTGCACGATGGCTCGTTTAGTATTAGATAATATTCTGAAGAATGCAGGGAATTATACCAAAGATAAGGTGTGGGTTACCTTGGATGAAAATTCAGAGAATTGGTTAATATCGATTGAAGATAACGGGAAAGGCATCCCTGTTGAAAAACGAAATGAAGTACTGCTGCCGTTTTCTCGTTTGGATCAAAGCCGAACCTCAAAAACAGGTGGGTTTGGTTTAGGTTTAGCGATTGCTAACTCTGCGGCAAAAAAACTTGGCTGGGAAATTAGGATTCAAGGCAGCAATCATGGTGGTGCAAAGTTCATTATTTCAATGCCTAAGTCGAACTCCTTGTCTATTTCAAGCTCCCTGTCTATTTCGAGCTCACAGCCTATTTCGGATTCTAATACCTCAAACTACAATGGGTACCTTCCTATTGAATGATGCCACTACCTTTCATTAGGAGGGGTGCTATAAATATTTCTACAGATATTAATAAGGGCAACATATGTTGCCCTTATTTTTTAATGTTTTGTGTTTGATTGGTTTAGTTAATCGCTTTCAGAGCTCGTCTTCACAATACCTTGATGAGGTGGGTTAGCTGTATTTACTATTAATACGTAATAGCCCATATATAGCATGATCAATGACCCGACCATTTAAGTTCTCATTACGAGTAATGATCCCTTCCAGTTCAAACCCTAATCGTTCGCACACTTTACGGCTAGGTATATTGCCCACTGCCGCGGAAATTTCAATCTTCTCCATATCAAGTTCATTAAACCCAATATCAATAAGTTTTTGCACAACTCGGGTAATAATACCTTTTCCTTGTTCTGCTTGAGACACCCAGTATCCAATTGTAGCTTTTTTAGTGTCGTGGTTAATGCTGTTGAAACTGCAGTTCCCGACTAGTTTTCCATTTAAAACAATGGCGCAAGTCATGCTTTTTCCCTCGGCATAATCATTTAAGCTACGTTGTACGAATATTCTGAAATCTTGTTCGCTTTGACAATGAGGCGGCCACGCAAGCCATTGTGCTAAATACTCATTTTGAGATTGAGATATTTCAGCATAAAGGGGAGCGAAGCTTTCTTGGACTAAAGCAATGGAGAGTTCCTCATCAATATCAATTTTAAACATAGCTATCCTTATGGAAAATTAGTTGCGTATAAAACAGATTAATGTTGCTCATTGGTGCTGTACAGGAAAACTTAACCCTATTTTGTGGCACGTAGATCACGTTATACGCAACCAATATCACTAAATGATAAAAACCTTAGTATTTATATGTCTATTTATACCTATTTTGGATTAGTATTCGTGTGTCATATATAAAGCGTTAAAAACTAGGTTGAAGAAATGGATTTGTGTTGCGAAGAAGTGACTGTAGATTTAAGGCGGGCACTACTAGGCATTGCGAGAGCACTGGATAATGTGGGGTTTGAAAGTAAAAATCATGGGCAAAGAGTGGGCTATATTGCTTATCGATGCGCACAAAGTGTTGGTTGGGAAGAAGAACAAGCACAGTTGGCATTTTCGCTTGGGTTGATTCATGACTGTGGCATTACCCAGATGGATGAACATCGAAGTTTGTTGACGAGCTTAGTGCCAGAGGGCACCCACCATCATTGTCAAAAAGGGCACGAAATATTAAAAGAATGCCCAGTACTTTCTATCTTTGCCAAACCCGTTTTATATCATCATACAGCATGGGAAGAGCTGCAATTTTTACCAATGGGTATGCTTGAGAAAGAGTTAGCTGCAATTATCATGTTAGCTGATCGAGTAGACTATCTATATGGTGAAACATCCTCAGATCGCTTTGGTAATCTCACGCCGGCAGGTAAAGCGAGCATTATTGAATGTTTAACCGATTCTGCAGGCACATTGTTTGAGAGTAATTTAGTTCAGCACATGTGTGAATTGGTCGATAATGATGACTTTTGGTTTTCGATGGATATTTCATACATTGAGATTATGAGCAGTAAGTTTTCAGCCGTTCCATTCTTTTCTCAAAAAATGACGCTTGATGAGACCATTGCATTTGGTGAGTTTATTGCAAAGCTGGTAGACGCAAAAAGCGCATTTACTTTCCAGCATTCATTAAAGGTGGGGCAGTTAACGGAATACCTCGCCAAGAAACTTGGGTATTCGCAAACAACTCAGAGAAAGTTGTATTTGGCTGGCTTAGTTCATGATATTGGAAAACTACAAACGCCAAGAGATGTACTGCATAAGCCAGGTTCTCTTACCGATGAAGAGTTTTGTTGCATTAAACGGCACGCTACTGATACGCGCTTTTCACTGCAAGAGCTGTTTCACTCGCCACAAATTTGTGAGTGGGCATCTAACCATCATGAACGTTTAGATGGGTCAGGCTACCCATTAGGAAAAACTGCTGAGCAGTTGGATCAGCCAAGCCGAATTGTTGCGGTAGTGGACGTGTTTCAAGCCTTGAGCCAGTCGCGACCATACCGTGATGGAATGAGTCTTGAACAAACCATGGCGATAATGTCTGATTTAGTTAGCAGTAATAAGTTAGACAAAGTTGTTTTCTCATGCCTTAGAAAACATGCGCAATACTGCTTTGATTTATCGACAGATAGAGTGTCGATGACAGTTTGCAAGGCACTATAAAGACAAGTCGTATTTGGATGAAAAGTCGGTGTTTGCTTGAGTAGGCATTTACTATTGGGAGATAGCTACTTAAGAAGACAGCGACCATAAAATAGCCATGTGTCACAGTCATGCATCATGGAATTCAGCTATAGTAAGTTAATAAGTTAATAAGTTAATAAGTTAATAAGTTAATAAGTTAATAAGTGAGTAGCAGTTAGATTGGTTTCGAACCGCATAATGTGCTTTCACGGTTATTGTTAATATCAGAATCATTCATCAAGGAGGAGGATAACGCTATGAGCCAATTAGATCAGCTCGACAGCACGTTAGTGTTGTCACCTTGGTATAACCTTGACTACTGCCTCTCGTTACTCAGTAAAGCCACAGATTAATTTCCTTAGTGCACCCGCACTTATAGCGCTATTTCAATGAGTTAATAGTTTTCATCATTTAACTCGAATTGAATTTCGCCACTAGAAAAATTAAGCAATAAATTAATTCACTATGCCTGAACTCAGGCGGCTTAGATCTATCTAAAGGAAATTAAGATGAAACGCATTCCAGAACCTTTTCGCATCAAAATGGTAGAACCAATTAAAATGACCACACTTGCTGATCGCGAAATTGCATTAGCAGAAGCAGGGCTCAACCCTTTCTTATTACGCAGTGATGATGTCTATATTGATCTATTGACGGATTCCGGTACCGGCGCCATGAGTGACAATCAATGGGCAGGGATCATGATGGGAGATGAGTCTTACGCAGGCAGCCGTAACTATTACAACCTATGTGACGCCGTTAAACACTTCTTTGGTTATAACCTAACAGTGCCCGCTCACCAAGGGCGTGGAGCCGAGCAAATTCTGTTTCCGTGCTTGATTGAAAGAATGAGAAATGTTCGTGGCGGTGAAACACCAGTCTTCATTTCGAACTACCACTTTGACACCACAGCCGGCCATATTGAACTTAATGGCGGTAAAGCGATCAATGTCGTGACAGAAGAGGCATTTGATACCACGACCCCATATGACTGGAAAGGTAACTTTGATCTAGAGAAGCTGGAAGCAACCATAGAACAACATGGTTCTCATAACATTGCGGGCATTATTACTACCATTACATGTAACAGCTCTGGTGGGCAGCCGGTTTCAATGGCGAATATGCGAGCAGTTTATGAGATTGCGACTAAGCACGATATTCCTGTTGTGATTGATTCTGCACGTTATTGTGAGAATGCTTACTTTATTAAACAGCGTGAAGAGGCGTATAAAAATAGCTCGATTTTAGAGATCATCCGCGAAATGTATCAGTATGGCGACATGTTGACGATGTCGGCTAAAAAAGACCCTATGGTGAATATTGGTGGCTTATGCTGCATTCGAGATCACCAAGAATTGTTCCAAGCAGTAAGAACGCGTTGTGTGCCAATGGAAGGTTTCGTGACCTATGGCGGAATGGCAGGTCGAGATATGGAAGCACTGGCGAGAGGTTTGTATGAAGGGGCAGATGAAGACTTTTTACATTACAGAATTAGTCAGGTTGAGTATTTAGGCGATAGGCTACACCAAGCGGGCATTCCAATTCAGTACCCAACTGGTGGACACGCAGTATTTGTGGATGCTGCGAAGATTCTGCCACATATTCCGGCAGAGCAATTCCCTGCTCAAGTACTGTGTAATGCACTTTATTTAGAAGCGGGGATCCGCGCTGTGGAAATTGGATCACTGTTGCTCGGGCGAGATCCTGAAACGGGTGAACAAAAAGCCTCTGAATTAGAGTTGATGCGACTCACGATTCCGCGCCGAGTGTATACCAACGATCACATGGACTACATTGCGGATGCGATTATTGAGCTTCGAGACAGAGCTCATGAGTTAGTGGGTTTAACCTTTGAATATGAGCCGGAAGTGCTGCGTCATTTCACCGCTCGCTTTACTTCGCTATAGTTAACAACCCTAAAATTTGTAACTTTAGCCGCCACTTGATGTGGCGGCTTCATTATTAATGCGTATGAAGCTTCAAAGAGTATTTCTTCTTGGTTTACTACCGGAAGGCAATATAGTTTGTCAGATCCAATAAATTCTGATCATTAACAATAAAAATTTGCTATGAATCCCTAAAGGTATAGCACTCATTATGATGGTTAATATCTAAGTTCATCTGGGTAAACTGAAAGCAAGCATAGTTCTTATATCCATCAAATAGTGGCGATGATGCCAAACTCATTTTTGCCCCAAAACGTTCCAGACTTTGAGTTTTGTAAACTGGACGAGAGCATTGTTCCGTAGATATTTAGATCTCACATTACTAAATGGAAATAGCTTCGACGAGCATACTTTCCTCGTACCTCCATTTGAAGGCTAGAAATGGAGCAGTGGAAAATGATTTATCACCTAATTTTACGGATTGGTATGACTCGTTGTATCCATGATATCAATCCTTAGTACGCAATAGTTGACCGCTTTTACGCCACTTCAGTCAAAAAAGGATGCAGATAATTTTTGATGCAGATGTGACTTAATTGGTCCGTTACTATACGGAAGAACTTGAGGCGAATTGTTTTAATTTTCCATGTGACGTAGCAAAACCAAACTCAAACTATTGAAAATTAGGGTAAGTTGTATATTTTCACCTAATCGTAAAATATGCAACTAACTACGTAGGCTAATTATATGCAAAACAAAATTACAATTGCCTCAAAAATTTGGCAAGGAATTAAGCTGTTTTTTAAATGGCTTTGGCTAATTACAATGTTCATATTAGGGTGCTTAATTTTTCTAGGAATGCCTTTCACTATATTTGAATACTCGTTTTCCTTCTTCGAGGTGGACTTGATGGAAACCGCCATGATCGTATTCATATTGGTATTCACCTACTACTACATAAAACTATGTAAGAGAAATAAAGTCGCTTTGGTTCGAAAAATTATGACCCCCTTTGTGCACCAAGGTCATATGCTTCTGCTTTTTTGTTCGGTCAGCTTGGTTTCAACGTTAGCTTTTGACTTGGATCTTAATAGCACTAGTACTCTACCAATGGGTGAAATTATGAGGAACTTTTTATTGGCGGGAACACTTTTGTATAGTTATTACAGAATAGATGTAGTTGGTACCCAATCACAGAGCCCTATTGTAGAAACAAACATGGAAGGAGTAACAGAATGAAGCCTATCCAATACTTAGGTTGCATTATTATTTTGTTCTCTCCTTACAGTCATGGATCTATCCATTCAGACGCTAAGGCGGGTAGTGCAGAGTTTTTAATTTCGGCATGTCAAGAGTATGTCGAGCTATATAATAAAAAGGACGACCCTCGTTTGGGTGCTTTTTTCTCTACTTCTAAAGAAGAGAGCTTTCGCGCAGGCTATTGCTTAGGGGCGATTTTTAATACAAATGACGGATGTTCTTTTATAAATTCGACTTTTAAGATAGCGCAGGCTATTGCGACGGTAGGGCGAATTCAAGGCTACTCTGAATCGGACGTAATAGAAAAAGCCACATGTTACTAAAGACCACGAATGAGGCAGTAAAAGAGCTGTTTGGAGTTGAAGGAAGCGAACCACTTCGTTCCAAGGCAAACAGTTACCTACGCAATAAGGTTATACCTCCTAGTGCGGTGATTGAAGAAGGCTTTAGTGATAAGAGTATGGGTAAACGTGGTAAAAAGCGACTTAATTCCCAAGCGATAAATAGCCTATTTAACGCGTTGGTATTAGATGCATTTTTTAACGAGCCTAAAATTGTCAAAGCTATGTTTGATGACCAAAAATCACGTACTACTCATGGAATTTTGTGTGAGGAAATCTTGCTCAAGGCACAGTCTGTGGCAGCTAAATCTCAACTGACAAT
The DNA here is from genome assembly GCF_050337535.1 of Vibrio kagoshimensis. NCBI lineage: Bacteria > Pseudomonadati > Pseudomonadota > Gammaproteobacteria > Vibrionales > Vibrionaceae > Vibrio > Vibrio kagoshimensis. The sequence goes on along the minus strand of NZ_JAKJSZ010000004.1, from coordinate 234,407 downwards.
CGTCGCGCAGCAGTTTTTAGATCAGCTTCTAGATACTTCATTTAATATGCAGGAACGGCGCTTGGCGTGTCCATTTGACTCTCAGCGCTTGCCGCAAATGGATATGGCGTATCAAAACACAGGGTTGCTGTTTCACTTGCTTAGGTCACAGAGGCTCTCACTTTCTTGGAAAGATAAAATCTTACTAAGCTGGTTAGAGCAAGACCTATTTACTACAGTCAAACTGGTAGACCAAGTAGAGCCTTCCTTGGTCGAAGACGATGTAATGTTAAAAGAGATCGTTCGCAAGGTTCGTTTGGAGTACAAACAAGCAAAAAGTTTCCAATCGCTACTAAATGGTCTTCCTGAATAAAAAAAGCTTTTTTGTGCACTGCACAAACTGACACTAATCCTGTAACCAAAAGGAGTAGTGTTATGACACCAGTTCATCAATTAGTAATCAATTACCACATCACCGAAAAATGCAACTACGACTGCCACTATTGCTATGCTAAGTGGGAGAAAACTAACGAGTTGCATCATAACCTTAACGATATGAAGCAGGTCTTAGACAACCTTGCTGCTTATTTCTTATCACAAAATCCAATTCAGAAAAAGCTTAAGTATCAGAGTGTAAGGCTCAACTTTGCAGGAGGGGAGCCGTTACTACTGAAACAACGATTTTTTGATGCTTTAGATCATGCAATCGTACTTGGTTTCGACGTTTCCTTAATTACTAACGGACATTTAATTACGGATGAGTTCATAGCTGAACATATTCATAAGTTGCAGTTGTTGGGAATTAGCTACGACTCTGAAGACAGCGTCAGCCAGCGTAATATTGGGCGAGGTACACCTTCTGGTAAAAACCTGACATCCACACGATTAAAGTCAATTTTTCAACAAATAAAACAACTTTCCCCAAACACTGAACTCAAGATTAATACTGTAATCAATCAATATAATACAGAAGAGAACCTCTCAAATTTAATCGCTGAACTTCAGCCAAATAAATGGAAGGTTCTTCGAGTACTTCCTGTATTTGAGCAAATCAAGACCATAAGCGATCAACAGTTTGAGCGCTTTGTTGAACGTCATCAGTCGGTCGCGCAGTTTATGTCTGTTGAGAACAATAGCTCGATGACAAATTCTTATCTAATGCTAAGCCCCGATGGATCTTTTTTCCAAAATGGTAATGGAGATCAAGGCTATTTCAAGAGTCGGTCTTTGCTGACAACCCCAGTTGAGATTGCACTTGCAGAAACAGGATTCGATGCTGAAAAGTTCGCTTTACGTTACTCCTGAGGTTGGTGAAATGGAACGTTACAAAGTCATTGTTCAAGACAAAGTCATCGTTGAGTTAATCGTTACAAAGGCGCCAATAAAAATAATTTCAAAAGTGAAGAACTTGATCGTTAGGGTCGTAAAAAACGATATCGTGAATGGAATGTATCCCAAAGTGCTTAAGCGAGATAGGCGCTGGATGAGTTACAGGGTAAATAGAAAATATAGGATTGTGGTTTTGAGAAAATCGTGTCGTGTTGGTCCCTATTATTGTTTCAATCATACTGAGTTCGACCACTGGATAAATAACCATTAACACAATTAAATACTAAACAAAGTACATACTAGGAAAGCAGAAAATGAACAATTTTATCGTATTTGAAGGGCTAGACGCCTGTGGGAAATCTACGTTGAGCCAAATGTATGGCAAAGATACAAACACTGTTGTGCATGCTGCTGTGGTTAATGAAGCTGATGACCTTAAAGAAATCATTGATGCATATGAGTCAAAAGAGAGCGCCTTTCTTTTCTTTATGCTAAACAACTTTTTGAAGAGTAATGAAGTTGCCAATACGCTCAGTACGGAAGGTGTGATATTAGACAGGTATATATTTTCAACTCTAGCATATCAGACCATTCTACTTGGTGAAGATACGGTTAAAGGTGTGTTTGGTGCACTAGACGTAGCAAATAAAATTTTACTCCCTGATGTTATCGTCTTTGTTAAGGCTGACAAAAAGACAATTGATGACAGAATAGAGCGCCGTGGTGGAAAGTTGCAATGGTATGGAGATAAAGTTACCCAAAAGCACTCTGTGGAAACAGCGTACCAAACAATTTTTAAATGGTTTGATACGCCTATTGTAGAAATTGACACCTCTGACAAGACAGGACTGACTGTGGAAGATAATTATCAACATATGAAAGGGTTGATAGCTAACGCACTTAAAGAAGAAGTCGCTTAATGGTCATCAATGGCTTCACAATCAGATATGACCGATTGCTCTACATAGATTTTTTCCAAAGTTTGCTAGAGACTGATAAATATTTATTGTTACGTCTACTAGGGCGTGTTGATCTTTGCTGAACATTTCATGTTCAGAAATATATCGGTACGCACATAAGCACGAATGTCAGCGATAACATGCTGGCATCATTCCATTCTAGCTTGCCGTATTTACTTAAGATAGCATTGACAATGCCTAATTTTTGCAAAGGTATTTCGACCAAATGACGATAGTTGAGTTGTATAAACACCAGTCCATACTGATTTTGTTTATATCTTATCCGTAATTTCGTTTAGCAATTACCATTTTTCCGTCACGTTACTTAACAGAACAACGGAGCACATCCTTGATCACAAACGATGGTATTAACTTCATCGAGTTGCTCAACAAAACTTTCGGCATGCACTAGTCTTGTTGATAGTAATGCACCTTAAAATGATTAGACTTTGGCTTTCTACTGGTTTTAGTGCTGATGGGGCAATAGGTTGTTCGCCTTTTTGGAATGTCGGGTGTGATACACGACCGACATGCCACAACTGACAAAACATAGCTGCGCCTTGCTCTTTTGCTGCTTGAGTGACTGCTTTCCAGCCTGCCACTTGCTCATCAGTGTAGACGCCTGGTGTAAATGAGTAACCCTGCGAATCATCTGAAATCTGGGTAGCTTCAGAGATAATCAAGCCTGAGGTTGCGCGCTGTTTGTAGTAAGTTGCCATCATTTGGTTTGGAATATTCCCCGGCTGGCTAGTGCGTGCTCGGGTCATTGGTGCCATGACTACACGGTTTTGTAGATTCAGTTGTTTCAGCTGGGCTGGTTCAAATAGTTTGCTCATGATCGGTTCCTTATTTAAGTAGCGGTACTTGGGTTTTGTTGCTTACAGATTCCATCCAATTTTTCACGGTGTTGTCCCATTGGATTTCTGCGGCACTGAAAAACCCGCGCAAAACAGAAAATAAGATCGCTTCGTCTACCAAAGTTACATGCTGGTAGGAATCGACATTCAACACGTTTTTCGCACGTTTGATAAGCGCTTCTACCTCTTTGGCAATGTTTGGTGTGTCTTGCAGAAGTGCATCAAAATTGAGTGCGTCAGTTTCCTTTTTTGCGCGCCAAGCTTGTTGTGCAGACTGAGTGGCAAACTCTGGCAAATCCATGTTTGACCAACGTGGGTAACCCACTTTTTGTAATGGAAGGAACGCGATTTTTTGCCAATCCAGCACTGGTTGCGACGGTTGGCTTGTTTCACTTGATGTTGCCAGTTCAAGGAAGTAAGCGATGATCTCTAGACTTTCTGCCATCACGTCATCGTTGTCTTTGATAAGAAGTGGCACTTGCTTGGTTCCAATCAGGTCCGTTGTGGTTTTGTCATCGTCATAAGTGATATTGATGACGTCGAGTTGGATGTTCAGCATGCCAGCAACATAGCGGACGCGAGCACTGAATGGGCAATGTTCGTAAATGTAGAGTTTCATAGTGTTTTCCTATTGATTTGTATTGGGTAGCCCCGATTGTTCGGGAGGCGTTAAGTCAGGACTACCAGTAGGGATGAAATTAGTTGTTGAAACTTGGCGCTAACTCGGTTTGTCTGCTTTCTTTGCGGTTCGCCTTGGCGATGAATAGCAAACCAATCAGTGGAACAATGCTGGCTGAGTAAGGGATCATGCCTGCGCCCATTTGGCTATCGAGCACCATGCCACCTAAGAAACCGCCAAAGGCATTAGCTAAGTTGAACGCCGAGATGTTTGCCGTCGCTGCTAATTCCTGACCTTCACCACTGTGGTTCATTACTCGAAGTTGCATTGCTGGTACGTTAGCGAATGACGCAATACCAAATACAAAGGCGGTGGCAATGAACAGCACTTTGCTTTCTACAGTGATTCCGACCAGTACGAGTGACACAATCATCGCGATAGCCCAGAACATAGATGCTTTTTGTAGGTTTTTATCCGATGAACGACCACCCATGGTGTTACCAACAATCAGACCGACGCCAACGATAACCAGAATCCAAGTTACGGCACTTTCACCAAAACCCGTGATGTGCATGGCGATAGGGGCGATGTAGCCATACAGAGTCATGAACCCCGACCAAGCAAATACGGTGATCGCTAAGCTGATAAGTAGCATTGGGTTTTTGAACGCGGCCAACTGTGCTTTTATATCTTTTGCTTCGGCATGACCGGTGGATTTGACCACTGAAGTGATAAAGAACAGAGCCACTAAACCAAAAGCGGCAACGGCCAAGAAAGTGGTGTGCCAGCCAAATTGCAAGCCAATCCAGGTACCGCCAGGCACACCTAAAACGTTAGCCAGCGTTAAGCCCGCGAACATCTGTCCGACCGCACGACCTGCCATTTTTTCTGAAACCAAATTGGTTGCTACCACGGCACCGATGCCGTAGAAAGGACCTTGAACCAAGCCCGTGATCACTCGGCTGACCATCAATACAAAGTAGTTCGGCGCGAAAGCGGACAATATGTTACCGAGAATAAACAGCACCATTAGCCCAGCCAGTACGGCTTTCTTGTTAAAGCGCGCTAAGTAAATCGTAAGTAGCGGACCGCCAAACACAATGGCAAGTGCGTAGGCACTGATTAGGTAACCCGCTTGCCCTTCCGTGATGGACAAAGAGTTGGCGACTTCAGGAAGGATTCCTGCAATAACAAATTCTGCGGTGCCGATAGCAAAAGCTGCAAGTGATAAGATCCATACCTGCAGCGGCATTTTTTCTTTATTCATGAGGGAGTCTCTTTTTTTATTTCGTTTGAACCCATTGGTGCCACGTTTTTTTATTGCTCTGGCACCTAGTTTTATTTGCTGTTAGCCAAGCGTGTGTTGCTAGCCAAGCAGTGCGCCACCATCGACATCTATTACGGCGCCGGTCATGTAGCTGTTTTCAATCAGAAGTCGGTAAGCTTTTGCAACATCACTGGCTTTGCCAACCTTGCCCACCGGCAAGCTATTTTTTGTGCGTTGGTACATGGCATTTCTGTCGTCTTCGTTCATGCCTTGATACGCGTCAGTTTTAGTCAAACCTGGGCTGACCGCATTCACTCTGATCGGAGCCAATTCTTTCGCCAGTACTTTTGTGGTTGCTTCAACGGCAGCGTTGATCGCGGTTTTTACGTAGGTGTTAGCAACAACTTTGCGCGATAACATGCCGGAAGTTAGCGTGATTGAGCCGCCTTTCTTGATGTAGCGAGCTCCATGTTTAGCCACGTTAATGGTGCCCCAAAATTTGGTATCAAAAGCGTATTTTGCTTGGGAAACTTCCACGTCCACCACTTTGCCTGCCGGAGCATAAGAACCTGCTGTGACGATCAGGTGGTCAAAAGCACCAATGGTTTCGAAGTAGTGGTAAACCGATTGTTCATCGCTGATGTCCAACCCTGTTTTGCGGCTTGCTACATGGACAACCGCATTGTCGCTTGCAAGTTGTTGGCTAAGCTCTGCACCAATACCTGATGTGCCACCCAGTACGACGTAAACGATTTTCTCTGTTTTCATGATTTGTTTCTCTAATCTTGTTTCGATGTGGTCAGTATATTGGTTGGAAGAAATTTGATAATTGGGTAATATTTGAATTGATTATTCGGTTCAGGTGAATAATGAAGTTTGAGGAGGGAATGTGGACAAGTTTTCGGATATGACGCTGTTTGTCAGTATAGTGAAGAACCAAGGGTTGGCGGCGGCTGGTAGAGAACTCGGCTTATCGCCAGCAACAGTAACGGCAAGATTACAGTCGCTGGAAGATCGTTATGGGGTGAAATTACTTAATCGCAGTACAAGGCATATCTCACTGACGGACTCTGGTGCTATGTACCATCAGGCATGCTTGGAAATCATCGACAGCGTAAAAGAGACGGAAAACTTACTCCAAACTGGCACCAAAGAAGTGCGCGGCACACTTAAAATCTCGGCTCCTCGTGATATTGGTAAGCAATACATTTCGCCAATACTGTCGGAATTTAGTCAGCTCTATCCCGATGTGATCCCTTATCTGTATTTGAACGATAACTTATCCAACTTGGCTGATTCCGGTTTGGATATCGTTATCCGATATGGGGAGCTAGCCGACAGCAATCTTATCTCTCGTAAACTGGCGTCTAGTCGCCGAGTGCTTTGTGCTTCTCCTCAGTATTTGGCAAAGAAAGGCACGCCAATCACGCCACAAGATTTAGTACAGCACGATTGTTTAGCCATGGTTCGCAGCAATGAAGAGTTGAAAACATGGCACTTTCAAGATGATGAGCAACACAATGTTGTTACTGTCGTACCGAAACGGTTTTCTGATGATGGCGAAGTGATTCGTCAATGGGCGTTAGATGGGGCGGGTATTGCGTTGAAATCGATTCTCGATGTGCAAGAAGACATCAAACATCAGCGTCTAGTGACGGTGTTAAATGGCTATATGAAGAACTTCAACGCATCGACCTCTTCTGCGGGCGCAGATTTGAACGTGATTTACCTGAGCCGCCAGTATCAACCCAAGCGACTTCGTTTGTTCCTGGACTTCTTGATTGAACGATTTTAGCTAGGTTAAGTTGAAACTCTAAGAAACTTTTGTCCATAGCCGTTTCAATTCTTCCTGAACCCTACTAAATGTGACTGCCGAACTTCATCTTGACCAACAAAATTGAGAGTAGGTCATCATGAGAAAGCTATCTTCTGGAAAGTGCAGCGGCATCAAAAGACCATTTAAGCTTGAAGAGATCTGGCGAATCAGTATTAGGCTGCAAAACTTGGTTTGAATGCTGAGTAGCGCCTATACAGGCTTTTCTTCTCTTCTGAGAAGCCTGTGCCCCTTTACAAGTCAGTGTCACGTTAACCTATTAATAAATGATCTGAATTCGTGAATTCAAAAGAGAAAACCAAGGACAGCACCTTGGTTTTCGTTGAGTTACCTTACGCAGTTTAATCAATGCGACGGATTAGTTTGGCAGGTGTACCACCATATAAGCAATCTGGAGGAACATCAGTGTTCACAACTGAGCCCGCTGCAATTACGGAGCGAGCACCGATAGTAACCCCTTGGTTAATTACAACGTTCCCACCAATCCACACATCATCTTCGATACTTATTGGTTTGCATATGGTTGCCCACTGACGGCGCTTTAGGTGATTTAAAGAATGACTTGCTGTGTAGAGCTGAGTATTTGGTCCAATTAATACGTTGTCTCCAATGATGATCTTTGCTCCATCTAACATTGTGACATTCATATTGATGAAGCTACTCTTGCCAATAGAAATGGTTTTGCCTATTTCACAATGAAATGGAGAGCGAATAATGCTAGTGGCAGATATTTCTCCCATCAACTGCACTAGAACTTTCTGGCGATGAGACTCAACAATGGTTTGGTTGAGTTCAAGTAAGAGCCTTGAGGTGTTATCACGAATGTCATTTATTGCTTGATCGCCGCCATCATAGTCTTCACCAGCCATCATCTTTTCAAATTCAGTCATAATCTTCCTATGTATATAATCGATGGTTCTTGTTTGGTTTTGGAATAATTTAGCGGAATAAACGTTCCAATAGAAATGAAATCTAGGCGATTGTGATTTGCGGAAATGGAATAACTTCTTTGGAGTGGAACTAAGTACCTTGTATTATCAACCTAAAACGTTGTTGTCCAGAAACGTTTTTAAAATTGATCAAACTCTATTGTCCTCCGATAACAATGGCTAGTTATAGAGCGAGCATAGGGTCAGGTAGAGTTTAAAAGTAGGTAGCGGTTAGGGGGGAATTGGTGATCTTAATTACACATCCCTGTGTAACGTATTCTGAATGTTAGCTGGCTTTAAAGCGCTTCATAAATTGACTAAAGCGTGGAATCAGGCTTTGCACAGTCGGCGCATCGGGAATCTCATTTACAAAAATCATAAAGCGCTGTGCTTTACTTTTATCACCTTGAGCAGTCCCTGCTAGTATTGCTTGAGCTAAAATTACATGCTCAGCGGTAACGTCCTTATTCGAAAATTCGTGAATCAACATAGAAAATCCTAATAAGTATAAATACGGATGTAATAATACAATATATTGATGTTTATATCGATAGCTTATGGCATTCATCAATGTCAGATTTGTGTAAAAGCAAGACCGTGATGTGCACAATCAATACTGGACAGTGAGCTTAGTGACTTTCCATACTTATGCTAATTCGTGATTTGTTAATACTTGGTTCTCCGAAGCTCATTTCTGTCTGTCCAAAAGCGAGCTAGAGACTAAACAGTCTTTAATGCCCGCGACACCTGCTTATTATTTTCTAAATCTACATCGTAATTTTCATCTCACTAAATCCTACTTTTTCTAAGCTCTCCAAGTGTATTTATGCTGCTTACAAGGCGTTACATTTCTACTGCTTAATCGCAGTTACAATGCGCAAAACAGAAATAAGGAAGTGTGTTGTGAAAAAGCTTGTGTCTATAGCGCTGTTACTGAGTGTATTTCTAGGTGGGTTAGTCGGTTGTATTGATGATGACGCATCAGAATCGTTTGATTTAAGTACATTGATTGATGGTCAAACAAGAATAGCGGCAGTTGAGAAAGTTTTAGGGACGCCAAAGCAAATAGAAGACAGGCGAGATGGCGTATTTACCTACTATTACGAATCTTCAGAATTTTGGGTAGCCTTAACTTTTCACAATGGTGTTTTGCTTTTTAAAGAGCAAGCTAAGAATGATGGGATGTATGAGTTTGTACGAGTGATGTAAGAGCATTTATCGCAAGAATATTGATCGTACTTAAAAGTCATATGTTTTTAACAGCTTGATTCATGGTTGGGCTTCAAAACATAATACGGCTTCACAAATTCTCAGGTGAAATTTGAAGCCGGTTCGGAGGTAGGTTATATGAATAGGGTCAATATTCATTAAGTGGACTTCCAATGAATGCTCAATATTCTGAAACAACTGAGTTAAGTTTACCGGCACTTCGTCAGATATTTTCCAATCTAAAATTAGCGTATGAGGCTGAACCTTATAGCCTAATTACTGATCGCATGGTTCGGTTGAACACGTTAAAAACTCGTTTGCTTGAGTCTGAAACATTATTGGTTGAAGCACTAAAGCAAGATTATGGATATCGTAGTGAATTTGACTCGACCATTTGCGACTTAATGCCTGCCATTCACCATATTAATTACACGCTTAAAAAGTTGCCTAAGTGGGCTAAACCTCAGCGCCGAGCAGCAGGAATAATGCTACTTCCATCTAAAGTCGCAGTTCATTATCAGCCTCTCGGTGTTATAGGGATCATGGTGCCATGGAATTTCCCAATTGTGTTGAGCATTGCCCCTATCGCAACCGCGCTTGCTTCAGGTAACCGAATGATGGTGAAACTGAGCGAAAATACCCCTCACACCAATAAAGTTCTAACTCAGATTTTGGCTGAATTCGAAGACCACATTCAATGTGTAGAAGGAGAGGCAGAAATTTCATCACATTTTAGTGCTTTGCCTTTTGATCATATTTTATTTACGGGCTCCACTGCTGTTGGCAAATTAGTCGCAAAAGCAGCCGCAGAAAATCTTACTCCTATCACTTTAGAGCTTGGTGGGAAATCACCGGTTATTATTGCCCCTGATGCCGATCTGAAAAAAGCTGTTGATGCGATATTAGTTGGTAAATCCATAAATGCTGGGCAGATATGCATCGCTCCTGATTATGTGATGTTGCCGAAAGGGAAAGAGACCCAGTTTGTTGATTTGTACTTGAAACGATTCCAGAAGATCTACATCAAGAAGAGCAAAGTGAAAGGGGTTAGTCATATCATCAATGAGAGACAACACCAGCGATTGCTGAATATGGTTGAAGATGCCACTGCACAAGGTGCTAAGTTACATACGATTGATAGACAAAATATCACCATCGAGGGGGCGAATGAGAGTGCCGCTGATGAACTTAGTAAAAGCCGGTTAATGCTGCCTCACTTACTGACTCAAACAACAGATCAAATGCTAGCCATGAAAGAAGAGATTTTTGGTCCTATCTTGCCGGTAATGGTTTATGACAAGTTGGAAGAATGCACTCAATACATTAACCAAAGGCCACGACCTTTGGCGTTGTACCTTATGACTAATGATCCAAACATTAAGCGTGATATTTTAGATAAAACGCATAGCGGCTCAGTAGGAATTAATGAAACGTTACTGCAAATATCAGCAGACGACGCGCCATTTGGTGGTGTCGGTCAATCGGGTATTGGTCGATACCATGGATTTGAAGGTTTCCAAACATTCTCTCATGCAAAAACGGTGCTTTGGAGCTCAAATTGGTTGCCAAGATCTCGAATTATGATGAGGCATCAAGGTATGTTACTCAAAGCATTAAAGCGCCTATTTTTATCTAAATAAAAGTAAGAAATCGTTAAAAAGCCTACGTATAACGTAGGCTTTTTTTATTTATGATCTGATGGTGAGGTGTAAAGTCGTCCTTTAAATGACAACAAATGATATCGATTTCATTTTAATTTTAATGATTATGCCTAATAAATAATCGCGCGAACGTTTGCCTGAAAAAATGTGATGAAAGTCTCGTTTATCTATTTATACTTCTCTTCCGGTTTTAAGCCGAAGCTTAGCCAATACAAGCCGTCACATGGATTTGTGAATGACCCCAAGGACTGGACCAGCTACGTTCCACTGCTTGTATAAGGTGATCTACATGAAAAATCCATTGCTACATTTCCTATCGCTGTTATCTACACAGCCGCTACTTACGCAATCTCGCAGCTTTCTGCTTGCGATCCTTTGTCCTGTTCCTTTGCTGTCATTTGCTTGGCACTTATTCACTCTTTAAGGATTCTTAGGACACAATATGAATATTTTATTTGGTTTTGTTGGCGTTCTTGCGCTGATGGCTTGCGCATACCTATTATCTGAAAGTCGTTCCGCGATTAACTGGAAAACAGTCAGCCGAGCTTTCTTATTGCAAGTTTGCTTCGCAGCATTAGTGCTTTATTTCCCTTGGGGTCAAATTGCATTAACCAGTTTAAGCAGCGGTGTTTCAAGTTTACTTGGCTTTGCGGATGCTGGTATTGCTTTCTTATTCGGTGGCTTAGCGACAGAAGGCTTTATTTTCGCAGTTCGTGTTCTGCCAATCATCATCTTTTTCAGTGCATTAATCTCAGCTCTGTATTACTTAGGCATCATGCAAAAAGTGATTCAAGTATTAGGTGGTGCAGTTCAAAAATTGCTAGGCACAAGTAAAGCAGAATCTTTGGTTGCGACAGGTAATATTTTCCTTTCTCAAGGTGAGTCACCTCTACTTATTCGCCCATTCTTAAAAAGCATGACTCGCTCTGAATTGTTCGCTGTGATGGCGGGTGGTATGGCTTCTGTTGCTGGTAGTGTGCTTGGCGGCTATGCAGGATTAGGGGTTGAACTTAAATACCTTATTGCGGCAAGTTTTATGGCTGCGCCTGGTAGTTTGCTTATGGCAAAAATCATTGTTCCAGAAACCGGAACGCCAAGTGATTACGAGCACATTGAGTTAGATAAAGCTGATCAAAGCAATGTAATTGACGCACTAGCGAGTGGTGCAATGAATGGTATGAAGGTGGCTGTAGCCGTTGGTACTATGTTGATTGCCTTTGTGAGTGTGATTGCAATGGTGAACACGGGTCTTGAAAGTTTAGGTGAAGTGTTTGGTTTTGCTGGCATTACACTGCAAGCGATTTTCGGTTACCTATTCTCACCTTTAGCATGGCTGATAGGCATTCCGGCAGATGAAGTACTTATGGCTGGTTCTTATATTGGTCAGAAAATCGTGATGAATGAGTTTGTAGCCTTCATTGATTTTGTGGAAAACAAAGCCTTACTTTCTGAGCACAGCCAAGTGATCATCACATTTGCATTATGTGGTTTTGCAAACATTGGTTCTATTGCGATTCAATTAGGATCTATTGGTGTGATTGCACCTGAGCGACGTGCTGAAGTGGCAAACCTAGGTTTGAAAGCCGTAGCTGCGGGTACATTAGCTAACTTAATGAGTGCTTGTTTAGCGGGTATTTTCTTCCTTTTATAAGCTTAGAAAAAAGGGCATACATTCTGGTATGCCCTTTTTATTACTTTGGATTTTAATTGAATAAGATTTTTACTAATTAGAACGTTAGTTGCCTATTAACTTGCTGCCAATGAGCTCGATGTCGAATATAAGTTCAGTTCTATGATTTTTTCAAAAGGCATTGGCTTATAAAAGTAAAAACCTTGAATGAGGCTGATGTTTTGTTTTGAAATGAACTCAAGTTCTTCTTTCTCTTCAACGCCTTCAACCACCACCGTTGCCCCACCAACTTGTACCAATTGGCTGGTTAGTTTAAACAGTTCTTTGCCTTTATCACTGGATAGGTTGAGTACAAATGAACGATCAATTTTTACTTTATCGAATTCAAATTTAGATAAATAACCAAGTGATGAAAAACCTGCACCAAAGTCATCCAGCGCAACGGAAATACCAGAGGCTCTAAGTTCATCCACCGTTTGCTTGGTTTTATTCTCATCTTTGACCAGTACATCTTCTGTTATTTCAAGCTCTACCTGGTGAGTTTGTAGGGCGCTGCTATCCACTAACTTACGCATGCTACTTGCAAAATTGTCTATTAACAAAGTGTCAGATGAAACGTTAATGGAGACTTTGAAATTCTCAGAATCCGCAAAAGGAGTTACCTCGTGTAAGGCTGTTTCAATCACCCACAAATCGAGATCTTGCATAATACCTAAGCTGGCAAAACTGGATAGGAAATAGGGAGGAGTGATTTTTCCATCGTAGCCTTTGTGCCTAATGAGCACCTCTAACCCAACGACTTGCTGGTGAGTAATATCGTATTGCGGTTGATAGAATAGCGTAAATTCACCGCTTTCTTGTAACTCATTCAAGCATTTTTGTGCTGAGATATTGTTTGAGAGGTGAGGGATGAATGTATTCATGGACTGGCCTTTTGATACATCATCATTATTAAAAAACTCTTTCGAAGCTGAGTTGGTGAAGATATGACGAGTTCGCCCTAGATTTTCATATTTCCTAAAAATGGGAAATAGATCAGTACGCCAATACCAATAATGAGTGCTTGTAAAATAGCGCCGTTTATTGAATTCCCAGTACCTACGTATCCACTGATTAAAGGGGGAGTCATCCAGCTCATCACTTCTGATATTGGCGGAACAAAACCAAGGCTGGTGGCGAAATATGCGATCATTAAGCTGAGTACAGGAATGGTTAAAAATGGGATGATCAAAATGGGGTTAAACATGATCGGTAAGCCATAAATAACGGGTTCATTGATATTAAATAGACTCAGTATTAGAACGGCACACCCCAGTTTTTTGTAACTGTCATTGCGTGAGAACAGTATCATGCACATGACTAAAGATAAGGTATTTCCAGCACCACCTAACCCCGCATAAAAATCATAGAAGTTACTGGTTAGTATAGGTAATGGCGTCCCAAGTGTTTGGTGCTGCTCTACCAAATGCATGCTCATGTGGTAGATTTCGCTCTTGTAAGAAGCCAGTACTATGTGTCCGTTTACACCAATCGCCCAAAATAGGTTTCGAGCCAATTCATACACAATACCATCCAGCAGTGAATGTGGATCTAAGTGTGGGAAGTAGCTGGCAAGAACCACATCTTCAAAGATGATATGTCTGAGTATGTAACTGATTGTCGAGAACGAAAAGACTAATACAGAGCAAGATAGGATCATCTCAATGGATTTTTCGACCACATTTGGCAGCTCTATTTTTTGGCGTTTTCGTTTTTGTTTAGTGAGTTTTAAACAGAAACAGATAGCCATAGGCAGCAAGATGGCTAATGGATAGTTCGTTGGAATAACCGTGCCGACTTTCAGTAGCTCCCATTGATAGCTGACAATAAAGTAGATTACGATCGAGGGGGTGATTAATGAGATCCTTTCCAGCTTATGCATAGAAGCTAAAAACTGGGAATAGTAGACAATCAATAATATAGGAAACAGCTGCCATACAAGGGTACTAATGCTGTACAGGCGTTGTGAAAACTCATGTAACTCAAAATAAGACGTGGCATTGCCAAGTAGCATGCAAAATGCAGAAATTAAAGATACGGGCAGGAGCATTATGAAAACATTACAGACTCCGTTGATATACGGGTTATCTGAAATAAGGGAAACGGCTCTTGCTAATGAATGCTTAAACATTATTATTGGTCGTAAAATAGGCTTATGTGCGCGCATTATAGGTATGACATTCTCTATAAGCTACAATAATGTGAATTTTTTTTAATTTTTTTGGATGCACTTCGTTACAAAATCGAAATGCTGCTTATTTGTCATCATAGTGGGTCTTCACCAGGTGATGTATACTGTTAAAAGTGTCATTATTTGTTATTGCTAATAAAGCATTATTTCCAAGTTATGGATTAGGTTAACGTTATGAACTTCAAAATTATTTTCGGTATCGCTGCGGTCTTGTGTGGGTTGTTTAGCGCATCCTATATCATCGTTGGTGGCTCACACTTTCCAATGTCACAGTGGCCACAAGAAGCATTTCAAGGATTAATCTTTACCATTGTCTGGGGTTTTGGCGTGTCTTCGTTTGTCGCCACCGCATTCACTTTATTAATATTTTTTACGATAGGTGTTGTGAGTTACGCTATCGGCTATAAATTGGCGAGTTTTATTCCGGGGCAAGAAGACTAGTCACTATCCGATGTAACCCGTTAGTAAGTAGTAAGTGGAGCTCAGCAGTCTGTTTCACATGTAGGCACTGACTTTTGTTTTTTCTTTTCGATAAATTCTATTTTTAAGCTAGCGTTAACCCTGCCTTAACCTCTCTGTTGCTAAATTTGTCTCCATTCTAACAGGAGACATGAAGATGACACTGAATCTTCCTTTAAAACAATCCCTACTTTCGCTGGCTTTAGTCGGCTTGATTGGTTGCAGCTCAACGAATCAAGCGGATTACACGGCCCTAGCTGAACAGACTACCGCTTCTACAAATCAGCAATTGTTGCTGGATCTTGTTCAACAACCTCACTTATCGGCTCAAGGTAGTGAAAACAACCAAACTGAACCATCCATACAAATCACGGATTTGGTGAGCTTACCTGAATTAGACACCTTCATTACTCAAGCGCTTGAAACCAACCCGAGTTTGCAGCAAAGCGTAGTGGCACTCAATATTGCCTACGCGCAGCAAGGTATAACCGCAGCTGACCGTTTGCCAACCGTTGAAGCCAGCTTCAGTGGTAAAGCGCAAGAAGACAGTGACGATACTTATACCACCGACCTTACTGTTGGCTGGGAGCTGGATTTGTGGCAAAAGCTGGCAGACAGCAGTAATGCTGCCATGAAAGATGTGATGAGTTCTCATGCCAGCTTACAAGGTGCACAAGACTTAGTGGTGGCGAACTTAATGCGCACGTGGCTAGAAATTAGCCTGAAACAGCAGCTAGTGACGATTGAAGAACAGCGTTTAGTGGTTCTTGAGAACAATGAAGATTTGGTATTAGCCAGATATAAGTCTGGTTTAGGAAGCTTAGAAGACCTCGATAATGCTAAATCTAACAGCGCATCAACGAAGGCAACCTTAGCTGACTACCGAGAGCAACTTGCAAGCAGTAAACGTAGCCTAACTTTGTTAACGGGCCAGTGGGTTGGCGAGTCATTAGACGTGTCTATTCCGGTTGTTTTCCCTGAAGTCTTAAATCCGTTAGATGTGATGCCAGATCAAAATTTATCTCGCAGACCTGATCTCCAATCTGCTTTTTTAAACATTGAAGCGGAAGCACTACGAACGGATGCAGCTTATAAAGCGATGCTTCCCTCTATTAGTCTTTCAGCTAGTTTAACTGACATGGCAGAGTCGCCAAGTGAAGCGTTATTGACCGGTCCGCTATGGAGCGCATTAGGGCAAGTATCAGCACCATTATTCCAAGGTGGGAAACTGAAGTCACAAGCGGAAGTGGCACAGTTAACAACAGAGCAAAGCTATTGGGCTTATCAAGAAACACTGCTTAATGCGGTGAATGAAGTTGAAAATACCATGGGGCAAGAAGGCTCTTTAGCCCTTCAGCAACAACATTTAGCTCTTGCTTTAGAAAGCGCTCAACGCAGCTTTATCAGCTACGAAGAAAAGTATCGTCAGGGTTTAGTCGACATTTTTGATCTCCTTACCGTTCAGCAACAAACCTACGATCTTGAAGCACAACTCACACAAACAATTTATAACCGTTTAATAAACCGAATTGATTTAGGTCTAGCACTTGGCTTAGGAGCATCCGCATGAAACTCAACAAACTAACTATCGCAATTACTCTTATCGCGGGTTCAAGCATATTTGCAGCGGTGGCTTTTAATGGCTCTCAAATGGAGCCAGTGAAAAAAGCCCCAGAGTCGGCTTTATCTTCTCATGTGCAACCTGAGCCTCCTAACGTGTCACCTGAATCTGGAGACTTACCATCTAGCCAGAGTCAAATTCACACAAAAGAACAAGGTTCGAAAACAGAGCAAGCTTCTGAAAAAGAAGCGCTTTCTAAATTACCTCAGGTCTCCATCATTAATGTGACTTCTGGTGAGTACCAAGCAGAAGTTGTTGGTCATGGTGAAGTTAAATCACGTTATGAGCTGATGTTTTCAGCTGAAGTGAGCGGGCGTGTTGAAAGTGTGAGTACACTTTTTGAAACGGGGCAAGTGGTTAACAAAGGTGACGTGATTGCGTGTATTGATGATACCAGTTACCTGCAAGCGGTATCGCTAGCAAAATCGAATGTTGCTCAAGCAAAATTGAATTTATTAGAAGAGCAAAGACAAGGTGAGCAAGCTAAATCAGAATGGGAACATTCGGGTTTATCAGGCGAACCGGATTCTCCGCTAGTGTTGAGAAAGCCTCAATTAGCGCAAGTGACAGCCGCCCTTGAAAATGCGCAATTAGAGCTTAAAAAAGCACGACAAGATCTTGAGAAAACGCAAGTGAAAGCCCCATTTGATGCGTTAGTGGTGACGAGAGATATTCAACCTGGCAGCTATGTTCAACCGGGTACTCAAGTTGCGACTTTATATAGCATCGATGAAGTAGAGGTGACGGTCCCATTATCAGAAAGCCAATGGAAAAACTTACCATCTTTAGATAACCAACAGCTTCAAAGTACCTCTTGGCCAGTAACTTTGGAAAGCTCTGATGGCGCGCATCAGTGGCAGGGCAATGTTGAACGAGTCGAGCAGCATTTATCACAAGATACTCGTCAGCGTTCGCTGATTGTTGTGGTCGCAAACCCACTTGAACAAGTGGAAGATCTTTATCCTGGTATGTTTGTTAAGACGGTTATCTCGGGTAAAGCTTTGGATCAATTGTGGCAACTTCCTGCTTCTGCACTTTCACAGCAGGGTGATGTTTGGGTGGTGGACTCACAAGGGTTACTAGCAAAATCTTCAGCACAAGCTCAGTTTGAAATAAATGGTCTGATTTACATTGATCCAAATAGCTTGGATTTCGACCTGAATACAAGCACCAAAGCAGTTGTTCACGTAGTGAAACGTCCGTTGAGCAGTTTCCAAGTGGGAATGAAAGTCATGGCTAAGGTTGAGGGTTAATTATGTCTGAAAACACTCAACTTCCAGAAGTTCAAAGCAACCATGAAAATCAGGAAAAGCACACCGGACCAATAGCTTGGTTTGCTAATAATTCGGTAGCATCAAATCTATTACTAGTTGGTGTTATTTTGATTGGTTTATTCTCGCTGAATTCTTTGCGTAAAGAAGCGTTCCCAAGTTTAGAACCTGATGTTGTGACGGTTTCAGTCACCTATGACAGTGGTGACCCAATTCAAGCAGAAGAAGGGCTAGCGATTAAAATTGAAGATGCTTTGGAAACCGTGCCGGGCATCAAACGCATTACTTCGACTTCAGATGCAAATGGCAGCCATGTTTCAATCGAAAAAGAAAGTACCTACGATTTAGATACTTTATTGACAGATGTAAAAACCAAAGTCGATGCCATCAATAACTTGCCTTCAGGGGCGGACAACCCAGTAATTGATAAAGCTCGAATGCAAGATCACGCGCTTTGGGTGCAGCTATACGGTGAAGCGGACAGAGCCACATTACAAGATTTAGCCGAGCAACTGAAAGCGGATTTACTGGGCCAGTCTGCGATTCGCGATCTTGAAATTAAAGCTAAAGTCGACCCAATGATTTCGGTTGAAGTTGATGAAAGTAAGCTACAAGCCTATGGACTGACTTTAACGGATGTCTCTGAAGCGATTAATGCTGAATCATCCACTGCGCTATCAACCAGTTTACGTAACGGGGATAAAACTGTTCGTTTAAAAGTGTCTGAGCAAGCTTATGAACTGCAAGACTTTAACGCTATTCCGGTCGTGACGAATAGCGATGGTACTCAAATTACATTAGGGGATATCGCGACAGTTAAAGATATGTTTGCCGACGATACCTTTGTATTGTCTCGTTATAACCAACAAAACGCGATTGCGATACAAATCGTCATGGATGAATATGGCGACGTTGTGAGTATTGTGGAACAAGCTCAGCAAGTAGTTGATCGTTGGGAAGCAAGTAATGCACTCCCAGATGGTCTAGAAATTGAAACCTGGTACGACAAAAGTACCATGATCAAAGACCGTTTAGCCTTGCTTGTGAAAAACGCATTAACGGGTATTGGACTAGTGTTCATTGTGCTGGCGTTATTTCTTAATGTACGAGTCGCGTTTTGGGTGGCTGCTGGTCTACCATTTGTTTTCTGCGGCACTTTGTTCTTCATGACTGACAGCTTTATGGGGCTGACCATCAATGAAATGACGACTTTTGGCTTCATTATGGCACTCGGAATCGTGGTTGATGATGCCGTAGTGGTGGGAGAGAGTATTTATACCACTCGAAAAGAAGAAGGAGACTCAATCAACAACACGATTCGCGGTACGATGAAAGTTGCGTCTCCGACTATATTCGGTGTGTTAACAACGGTTGTAGCATTCTTAGCGCTGGCAAATGTTGATGGAAAAATGGGGCAAATTTACGCTCAGTTTGGTTCGGTTGTCACCATTTGTTTGTTGCTGTCATTGGTTGAGTCGAAGTTTATTTTACCTTCTCACTTAGCGCACATTAATACCCACCGAGGCGAGAAAAAAGGCGTTTGGAGCCGTATTCAACATGGGGCTGACAGTGCTCTACAGTGGTTCAACGTTCGTATCTATAGCCGAGTGATTGATTGGGCTTTAAAACTTCGCTACGCGGTGATCATGGTGTTTATCTCACTGTTCATTTTAGTGGTTGGTTTGCCAATGACAGGCAATGTGAGAGTTGCTTTTTTCCCTGATATGCCGGGTGATACAGTGACTGCCGATATGTCGATGCAAAATGATGCAAGCTTTGGGCAAACGCAAACGAACCTATTAGAGTTAGAGGCGGCAGCCGTTCAGGTTGATGAAGGTTTAAGATCTCAGTACAGCGCAGCAGACGAAGAGAGTGAATTGCTGAGCCTACAAGTCATTGCGGACAGTGACGATTCAGGGCAAGTAAGAATTGAGTTAGACAGTGACAGCGTGTATTCAGCTAACGAATTCGCACAACTTTGGCAAGAGACTGTTGGTCAAATGGAAGGCGTGAAGAAGCTAAAGATTCTGTCAAAAATGGAGATGGTCGATAACTTCAAAGTAGAACTAAAAGCGTGGAGTGATGAGTCAGTAAGCGCGGCGGGTAATCAATTAGTGGAAACACTTGAAGGTGTGGCTGGCGTAAGTGGCATTGATCATAACCTTGACTTAGGTGAGTCACAGTATCGTTTTGAAATCACTCAGCAAGGTCGAGCTTTAGGGTTTGATACAGCAAGCTTAGCAAAACAAGTATTACAATCTTTTGGTGGTGACATTGTTCAGCAATTTCAGCGCGGTAAAGACGAAGTAAAAGTGAGAGTGCGTTACCCAGAAGACGATCGTCAAACCATGGCTGATGTAAACCAAGCTAATGTGAGAACCAGCGATGGTAAGGTTGTGCCTTTAAGCACAGTTGCAAACATTTACTCGGATTACCAAGCTTCAGAAATTACGCGAATTGATAGTCAACGAGCTGTGTATATCACTGCGGTTTTAGATAAAGACATTATGGCTCCAGGCGAGCTGGTAAATCAGTTACAACAAAACTTAGTTCCAGAGCTGCTTACACAGTACCCAGGCTTAACTGTAAACTTTGCTGGGGAAACGGAAGAGCAAGCCGAAACTGCCAGCTCAATGACCAGTATGTTTTTACTGGCAATGATTGCGATTTATACCTTGTTAGCGATTCCACTAAAATCGTATGTGCAACCACTTATCATAATGACCGCTATTCCATTTGGTATCGTTGGCGCTATTTTAGGGCATTGGTGGAATGATTTAACAATCAGCATCTTATCGTTAAATGGTATCTTGGCTTTGAGTGGTGTGGTGGTAAATGACAGCTTATTACTCGTTTCTCGTTTTAATGAACTAATTAAAGAAAAGGGCATGTCTGCACGCAATGCGATTGTTCAAGCGTGTACTGGCCGATTAAGAGCCGTGCTACTGACATCGGTCACGACCTTCGCGGGTTTAACACCGTTACTAAGTGAAACATCGTTACAGGCTCAATTCTTAATTCCAGCGGCTGCAGCGCTTGGGTATGGTATTTTGTTTGCCACATTCATTACCCTAATATTAACGCCGTCATTACTGATGATTCAGTGTGAAATTAAAGAATTTATTACAACTTTGAAAGCTCGATTTAATACTGATCAAAACACTCAATTGCAGACTGAGTTGAAAGTGTCTGAATAATATCTGTTATTAATAGTATGTAGACAAAGCTGAATGAGTTAACAGAAGAATCGCCACTGTCTGGCAAGATGTTCAGGCGGTGGTAAGCTATTTCAGTTTCCAACCTTTAATCTTTTTAAACGTAGAGGTAAATATGATCACCGATAAACTTCAATTACTGCTGGTGGAAGACGACTTAGATTTAGCCACGGCAGTGATTGATTATCTCGATTTAGAAGATATTCAATGTGATCATGCTGCTAATGGTGTGGCTGGACTTAGTTTAATAGAGAACCAGCAGAAGAACGGCAATCAAAGATATGATGTGATCATTTTAGATCTTAACCTACCTAAAATGAGTGGATTACAGGTGTGCGAGAAACTTCGTGCGCAAGGCATTGATACACCAATTTTGATGTTGACGGCCAGAGATACGTTAGACGATAAGCTTACGGGTTTCTCTATGGGTGCAGATGATTACTTGGTGAAGCCTTTTGCGATGGAAGAACTGATTGTGCGAGCTCAAGTACTAGCGAAACGTCGAAGTGGGCAGGTTAGCCGTTTATCTGTGTTGGATCTCGATATCGATTTACAGCAACAGCAAGCTTACCGGACTGGAAAGCCCCTCAAACTTTCCCCTACGGCATTCAAAATATTAGAAATCCTGATGCGTGAAAGCCCCAAGACGGTTTCTCGTGAAAAAGTCATGCAAGGGGTATGGGGCGAAGAGCAACCGGATAGCAATAGCTTGAAAGTACACATCTTTAACCTGCGTAAGCAAGTAGATACAGGCTTTGACAAAAAATTGGTGCACACAGTGACAGGTAAGGGCTTTGCGATAAAGGAACCGTCTGAATCATGAAGATAAGACCGAGTTTAAGGTTATATGTATTACTAGCGATGCTGCTCACGGGTATCACCACGATTGTGATCATGTCTGCGTTAAGTGTGAGCTACTTTATCTCAGGCATGGACGTGGCAATGCGAGGTTCGATGAGTGCTCAAGCTCATCAAGCGGCTGCGGCTCCTGGGCACCCTGTTACTGCTCAAGAATTTACGGTAGCGACTGAGTGGAATGATTTGCCACAAGAAATTCAAGATAACTTAAAGTTAGCGGAAGTGGGCTTTGACGAAATAACCAAGGAGATCATCGGTAAGTCCTTATTTGCGCCTCCTAAAGCCGGCTATTTTGCAATGAAAGTCATGAATGGGGATGAAGTTCGTTATGTGTCAGCCATATTCAAACAAGAGCTTGGTAATTCTTTTGATGATAAAGCTCTGCCTCACTTTATTACTATTTTAGTCACAGCACTTGCCGCGATAGTTCTGTTTTTTGTCATTTTGATATTAATACTCCGCAAAGTAGCGACCCCTGTTGAAGAATTGAAAAATTGGGCGAAAGTACTCGATAAAGATAATATCGAAAGGAGTATTCCTGACTTCCACTACAGTGAATTAAACACGTTAGCAGGCATTATCAGAAACAGCGTGAGTTCAATGCAGGACGGGTTAGAAAGGGAACAAAAATTCTTAGGTTATGCGAGCCATGAATTACGAACGCCAATTGCCGTTACTCGAACAAACAGCGAATTGCTTGAAAAGTTGATTCAAAAAGGTAAAAGCCCAGAGAAACAATTAGAAGTGGTTGACCGTATCAAGCGCGCTGGTTTCACTATGACTGACTTAACTGAGACTCTATTGTGGCTGACTCGCCAAGAAGATAAAGACTTGCCTATGAATTCTATCCAGCTAGGTAAAATAATAGAACAACTCACTCATGATCTTGAATACCTTCTCAATGGGAAGTCTGTCGAAATCCATTTAAAAACGGACTTATCTTCTAGTCTTCTACCTGAAGGATTGTGCCGAATTGTATTGACGAACTTGGTGCGTAATGCATTTCAACATACTGAAGAAGGGTGCGTTTCGATTGTTCAAGATGGTTTGACTGTCCACGTTATTAATCAAAATGTTGATGGAACAAATGAAGACAATAACTTAGGTTTTGGGCTTGGGTTAGAATTAACAGAAAGGCTTTTGAGCCAATACCATTGGAAGTATCAAAATAAGTCATTGGATACAGGGCGTGAAGTTTACGTAGATTTTTCTTAATGGATTGGCGCGATCGACTGAAAGTTTATTTGTATCACCGCAAGCGAGTTAAAATCTGGAAAGACGCAACTCAAGAAAGCCATGCGCGTACATTAGGCTGGTCAAGCCATTACGCTCAGATTGCTAGGTTTTCCGCTATTGCGTATGCGACAGAATTTGAAAACCGCGCAGTGGTCGATTTAGGCTGTGGCTACGGGCAATTATTTGATTACCTTTCAAACCTCTATTCTTTACAGCGCTACATTGGTGTTGATCAACAAGCGCATTTTTTAAAGCAAGCAAAAGCTCAACACCGCGATCCTCGTTGCGAATTCATAGCGGGTGACTTGAGTTCCGTAAATGTCAGTTCTTGCGATATTGTCATTGCAAGTGGTTCGCTTAATTATAAATCTCGAGATGAAAACTACTTAACGAAAGTGATTACTCATATGTATGAGATGGCGAGTGAATGCGTCATTTTTAATTTATTGGACTCAAATACTTACCCTGAACAATCGTTACTCACCGGATACAATAAACAAGGTGTGTATCGCTTTTGTAGAACGCTGTGTAATAACGTTGTTATTATTGATGGTTATTCGCAAGATGACTTTACGGTTGTAATGAAAAAGTATTAGAAACTAAGTGGTTAAAATTATCACTTTAGATCGATTTATATGAGTAAGCGGATTGATTCCATTGAATGAGAGAATTAATCGAAAGGGTAAAATTTCTAGTCTAGACTAATGAGAGGTGCAATTTATAGCACTGCTATTCGGTTGTATTTGTATAAAGTAGTATTTTTATAAAAGTAAGTTGGCATTTTCATATGGCTTAAAAATTACTCCGTGTATTACGAGGATTTAGTATGAAAATTGCAACCAAGATAATCGTCGCTTGTACGTTTTTGTGCGCGATTGGTGTTGTCGTAAGTGGTGGTTTTGTTGGTTGGAAAGCATCTGGTCTTTCTAAGCATGCACTCTATGAACGAGCGTCCGATCAGCTACTGTCAGTACGTGAAATTAAAAAAAATGAAATTCAGCGGTACTTCAACCAAATAAAGCTTCAAGTAGAAACTCTGGCAGATGATCATTCAACAGAGCAAGCCTTAGTCGCTTTTACTCAAGCTTTTAATAGCTACCCGACTGAAAAGGTCACCACCGAAAATATCAATCAGCTTAAACAATATTACAGCAACCAGTTCGGTTCGACTTATCGAACTCGAAATGGTCAAACTCCTGCCAATGAACTCAGTAAATTAAATCAAGTTTCCGAAACTGGTAAAGCCCTACAGGCTCGCTACATAAGTGCGAATAAGCATGGGCTAGGTGAGAAGCACTTACTTGATTTCGATAGCTTAAATACTGCTTACGACGTTGCTCATAAAGAATATCACTCTCCTATACGCCATTATCTAGAAGCTTTTGGTTTTTATGATATTTTCCTTATCGACCTTGATGGCAACGTCGTATATTCCGTATTTAAAGAGCTCGATTTTGCTACTAATCTAGAGACGGGACCATACCGTTCAAGTGGGTTAGGTAAGGCTTATCGTCAAAGTAAGAATCTTTCAAAAAATAGTTATTTTTTAGAAGATTTTTATCCTTACTATCCTTCGTATGAAGCGGCGGCTTCGTTTATTGCAAGCCCTGTTTTCGACCATGGAAAAAGAGTTGGTGTCGTAGTATTTCAAATGCCCGTTGATGCGATTAATGAAATTATGACGTTTTCTGAAGAGTGGGCTCAGGCTGGATTAGGCAGCAGTGGGGAAAGTTACTTGATAGGACCTGATTTATTGCTGAGAAGCCAATCACGATTCCTCATTGAAAATAAAGCAGATTACTTGGCGGCATTAAACCGTTCGGGTGTACCGTCTGATGTGATTTCTAATATTGACGGCAAAGGTTCATCTATTGGTTTTCAACCCGTTAATTCTATTACGGCAACTCAAGCTTTAGCAGGAGGAAGTGGGGTAGAAATCGTCAATGATTATAGAGGTGTCGCAGTGCTTTCTGCTTATGCTCCTATTGATGCAGCCGGTCTTAAGTGGGGGATTTTAACCGAGATTGATGAAGATGAAGCATTAGCGGATGTCGCGGTATTGAATTCAGCGGTGATGGATACCGTAATTGTCAGTATTGTCGTCATTATCGCCGCGTCTGTAGGAATTTCTTATCTGGTAGGGAACAATATTTCACGTCCAATTAGAAATGCCTCTCTTAAAGTGCAATCAATCAGTCAAAGAAACGATTTGACCGCTCGATTGGACATTCAAGGCAAGGATGAAATGACGGACTTGTCTGTGTCATTAAATGCTTTGTTTGAGCAGCTACAAGGAATGATCAAGGAATTCGCTGTTGCGACGGAGACTCTGAATCACAACACCCTGTCTATGTCTGAAAATATGAACAGTACTCGCGGAGCGGTTTCTGAACAAAGCCACCGTACTGATAGTGTCGCTACCGCGGTGAACGAAATGAGTGCTTCAATTGCTGAGGTGGCACAGTTCGCCAACCGAGCTGCTGATTATGTGAAAGCAGCTAATGAAACGGGCTCGAAGAGTAAAGATGTAGGACAATCTCTCGGGGATGAAATGTCACAAATTAATACACAAATGAAAATAGCCGTTGAAGCCATTACTCGCCTGCATAATGAAAGTAACTCGATAGCTGAAGTATTGGATGTAATTCAAGGCATTGCAGAGCAGACCAACCTGCTGGCTTTGAATGCAGCAATTGAGGCGGCAAGGGCTGGGGAACAAGGGCGAGGTTTTGCGGTTGTAGCAGACGAAGTACGTTCTTTAGCAAGCAGAACTCAAGACTCGACAGAAGAAATTCGCTCAAAAATTGAATCGTTACAAAAAGAGACACAAAGCGTTTCTAAAGGCATAGAAAATGCGAATTCATCGGTCATTAAAGGTGTGGGTACTTGTGCCGAAAACACCCAGATGTTGGAGCAAATCGTATCCATGTTAACGGAACTTAATGATATGAACGTGCAAATTGCAGCAGCTACAGAAGAGCAAAAAGCGGTGACTGATGAGATAAGCTCAAGCATTACTTCTATTGCTGATGCCTCTACTGAAGTATCAGAACAAGTGAACCACGTGGATGAAGTGTTAGGCGGTTTGTCTCAGCAGGCAGATAACTTGAATACAGAGATGGATAAATTTAAATATTAAAAACGCAATGTGGGGTGGCGATAGCATCAATTATTCAATACCGGCTAATTATGTTATGTCGAAGGCGATGTGAGTTTTCTGGTTTTTGGTTAACTAGTTATTGGATATTTATGGTGTTGCTATCCTCAGAGTTGTTGCCATCACAGGAGCGTAGAGCGACTAAAAAGTTTTGTAATAAATGACTTACAAATCATTACAGACAACGGTGGGGTGAATCACTAAGATTCAATTCATAACTTATGTCGAAGCAAAACTAAAGGTAAAAACTCAGTGAAGATTCAATTATTCATTACTTTATTAGCAACTTCATTCATTACTGGCTGTGTTGTCTACCCAACCGAAAGAACATATTTTAAGCCTGTTGAATCTCAGCAGATCGAACTAACTAAGTCTCAAAGTTGTGGATACCACCGAGCACAATATGACGGCTTAAAAAATGGGGAAATGAGTGTTTTTCCAGATGACAGAGAGCAAGCGCCACTGAGAGTGCTAATAGTGACTAAGGGATACGAAGTTAAGAAAGAAAATACTTCTCTTGTTTTGGATGGAAAGCCAGTAGCTCTTGGGTCGTTTGGGCAACTTTATCACCATTCACATATTAGAGGCTTTGAAGTTACGGTTGACGAAAAACCACGAAATATCGAAAACTTAAAAGTGATAATTGATGGCGAACTTTATGAATTCAACCAGAAAACAGAATCAGATATTTATTATGCTTCTATCAATTGTTGATGAAATCTAAATTATTATTGAGAACTGAACTAGGTAATATCGACTGCTAAATGTCATTGAAGTGACATTTTGCAGTCGAAGTTTTACTTTATAGAGTGGCTGCCTTAAGTGTCGTATTTTATAGTTTCTTCGAATTAAGCCCATAAGGTAGATTTGAAAAAACTTCAGGTTGACCAATGTAAGTTGGTGCCTCATTCACTTTTTGCCAATCAAGTAACATTATCGCTAGTACATTTCTATGCTCACCGTACTGGAGATCAAAATCTCCAGTAACAGATGGGATCATGCCTTTTTCCTTGTCTATAGAAGCCAAAATAGCTTGGCGTGTTTTTTCTACGACTGGATCATCTTCTAAACCTGCGAGTAAAAATGTCAGCCCGACTTCAGCAATCACGTCTTCTTTTGCTCGTAGTAGAATGGTATCGATGTTGTCTCTGAAATAATCGTAAATCCACTGATGTTCTTTTTCACTTACTTGATGTTGATAGTACTCAGAATCACCAAAGATAATATGAGTCATGCCATACAGTTTATTACCGTATTGCTGTTGGCTTAGTTTCTTATCCGTTTCGTCAGGGTAAGCGTCTTTGAATGTCTTCACGAATTCATCGACAACGTCTTGCTCACCTAATTGTCTTAGCCAATATACTTGGTTAGCTAATTGGGCAGCCCATGCCTTAACCATGTCTTGGTTAGATACATAGTGAGAGAAATCATAGCGTCTAATAATCTCACGTAGTTTCTCATCATTTTTATGTTCTAGCCCATATTCATTTGCTCTAGCCATCGAACCCAGCAAATCAACACCCAGATACAAGTACTCTGGCATGTGCTTAGTAATGTTGTAGCGTCGAACGCTTCGTTCATCAGTTTCATCGAGATATGACGTTATTCGTTTTTCTGAATAAAGGACGATTTGTTCAAGAGTGTGCACTTCATTGGAGAGGCGATTCAATTTATGAGCAACCCGAGCCATATCACTCCACACTGCAGCCGAATACTTATCATCAAGGGTTTGGCGATACATACGAAGCCCATAGTGCCCTTCTTTGAATGCAGGAAGAGTATAAAGTTGGCTTTCATACGTATTCTTAATCAAATCGGCCCCTTCTTTGTAGTGACGATTTAATGCAGGTTTTTGTATCAACACGTTGTCTGCTGAAGAGTGGCTAGACTCTGTAACACTAATTGACTCGTTTGCGTAAGAGCCAAAAGCCAGAAAAACAGCCAGCGCAATACCACCTGAGAGTGTTGTTAGTTTCATATCAATAGGTCCGGGTGATGAACAAGATTCAAATAAACTAGCAGTAGGAAGGGGGGATCGTGTGAGTATTCAGTCAAATATAAGTCAGTTTTATTGGTTAATCGTCTTCCAACTTGTTTTTATATAATATATTTATATGAAGCCAACAGCTGATTTTCTGGTTTGCTTTGAGTAGAGCCATAGTTAATTGAGGCGAAGTGTCAGATTTATATCAACTTTTAATGATGATTTTCTTATTGCTTTACTTCAAAATCACATCATTCAGATATGCACTTCTTTAACATTTAGTTTACTCTTAGTAATAGTTATATAAATAAAACTGACCTTAATTAATTATGAAATTAAGGAGTACAGTGGAGCATGAATGCTAAATTGGTTAAATAAACAGTGGTCTGTGAGAGTCCTCGCTTTTTCGTTTATTGTGTTAGCAGTAGGAGCGGTCGAATCTTTTCACCGAAACCAGGTTTCATTTTTAAAAAATGAGTCTGCGGCGGAGGCTAAAAAGCACTTGTCTGTAATTCGTTCTCGTTTAGAAGCTGCCATTGTTTCTGATATTTATGTTCTTAATAGCCTCTCTACATTAATCACAGTCAACCCAGATGCTGGTCCCAAAGAGTGGGAAAAAATCGCTGCAAACATCATTCGAGAAGGAACCCATGTCAAGATCATTGGGTTAGCAAAGGATGATGTCATTAACTTCGTCTACCCTTTCAGAGGCAATGAAAAGGCGATTGGCGTGGCTTATCGTGATGTCCCCGATCAGTGGGAGTCGGTAAGAATTGCCCATGAAATTGAGCAAATATTCATCTCTGGACCTGTCGATTTGGTTCAAGGGGGAAAAGGCCTCATTGCAAGAAACCCTATTTTTACTGATCCCCCTTTTAACAAAGATTATTGGGGTGTGTGCAGCGCCATTATTGATTTCCAGTCACTTTTCAAAGATGTCGGCGTTGAGAATTTCGAATTAAAGTACCGACTTGGTATCAGAGGGCTCAATAGTACAGGTAAAGAAGGTGCTATTTTTTATGGTGACTCTTCAGTTTTTGAAGATGCTTTTGCCACTGAACAGGTGAACTTCCCTTACGGAAGTTGGTACATAGCAGCCTCACTTGATGGTGATGCACTTGCCGACTTGCCTTGGTACCGAGTGTACTTTGTTCGTTTGGTCGGTTATGTACTCCTGTTTGTACTCTCTTTAGCGTTTATGACTATTTATCAGTTGTATACCATGGCTCGTAGCCGTTCTCTTCATGACGAATTAACTAAGTTACCGAATCGACGTTATTTCATATACAGCTTAAAACAGCAGTTTGATAGTGCTCGCAAGCATGGCACGGAAACATTTGCAGTGATGAATCTCGATTTGGATAAATTCAAAGCAATCAATGACACTTATGGGCATGCCGCTGGGGATAAAGTACTTGTGGCATGTGCTGAACGATTAAAAAGCGTACTTAGAAGCTCGGACATTGTGGCTCGAATTGGTGGTGATGAATTTTTAATCTTATTGCCCCGAGTGAAAGACGATGTTGACGCCCGAGCGATTAGCCAGAAGTTACAGAGAGTGATTTGTGGAACGCCAGTGATCTATGAGCAAGATTTAATATATCTGAAGGTGAGTATTGGGTGGGTGACCTACGACTCATGCTATGAAGATGTGGATGCATTAATTAGAGCCGCCGATGAACGAATGTATGAAGAAAAACGTCAGGCACTCCATGCTCCCAATTTTGTGAAATAAGTAGAATTTTTTCTTGGAAAGTTTTGGTTGCTGAAAGTAGGGAAAAGCCTCAGAATATCGCGCTTTACTCGATATTGAGTAATAGTATGAAGTCGCATAGTCATTCTGATGATTACGGCTTTATCTTCATGTTATCAAACAGAGAAAATAATCTATGAGTTTTACCTCTTTGGGCCTTTCTGCTCCAATCCTTAAAGCAATTGAAGAGCAAGGTTACGACAAGCCATCGCCAATTCAAGAAAAAGCTGTTCCGGCTGTTCTAAAAGGCAACGATGTTATGGCTGCGGCCCAAACGGGTACTGGTAAGACGGCAGGTTTCACGCTTCCTATCTTGGAAATCTTATCAAAAGGTCCTCGTGTTAAGCCTAACCAAGCTCGTGCTTTGGTTTTAACCCCAACTCGTGAACTGGCTGCACAAGTGAATGGCAGCGTAGTGAAGTACTCTAAACACTTGGATATTACGTCGAGTGTTGTATTTGGTGGTGTGAAGATCAACCCGCAAATGCAGAAACTGCGTAAAGGTAGTGACGTATTGGTAGCTACTCCAGGCCGCCTTTTAGATTTGTACAACCAAAATGCGATTCGATTCGATCAATTAGAAATTTTGGTTTTGGATGAAGCAGACCGTATGCTTGATATGGGCTTCATTCGTGACATTCGTAAAATCCTAGCTTTCCTTCCTAAGAAGCGTCAAAACTTGCTATTTTCAGCAACGTTTTCTGATGACATTCGCCGTTTAGCAAAAGGTTTAGTTAATAATCCGGTAGAGATTTCAGTAAACCCAGCTAACTCAACCGCTAAAACTGTAGAGCAAAGCATCTTCCCGGCAGATCAAAAGAAAAAAGCACCGATGCTAGCGAAGCTAATCAAAGATAATGATTGGCACCAAGTTTTGGTCTTTAGCCGTACTAAGCATGGCGCGAACAAGCTTTCTCGTTTCTTAGATGAACAAGGGATCACTTCAGCTCCAATTCACGGTAATAAAAGCCAGGGTGCTCGTACTAAAGCACTTGAAAACTTCAAAACCGGTAAAGTTCGCGTATTAGTGGCGACTGACATTGCCGCTCGTGGTATTGATATCCCTCAGCTACCGCAAGTTGTGAACTTTGATTTACCTAATGTCTCTGAAGATTATGTTCACCGTATTGGTCGTACCGGCCGAGCTGGGGAAGCTGGCAAAGCGATCTCATTGGTTTCTGCTGATGAAGCGTCTGACCTATTCGGCATTGAACGCCTGATCCAGCAAGTACTTCCTCGCCATGAGCTTGAAGGCTTTGCTCCAGTAAACAAACTGCCGGAGTCACGTTTAGATACTCGTCCTATCAAACAGAAGAAACCTAAAAAGCCAAAAACAGAGCACAACGATGGTCAACGTTCAGGTGAAAACTCTCGCGGTCATAAGCCAGCTGGAAAAAACAAGCGTCACGTAGCGGGTAATGGTTCAGCACCAAAACGTAAACCAAACACAGCGAATAAGCCTACTAATAAGTCAGGTGAAGGTGCTCAATCTACAGCTGATGATAATTCTGTTAAGAACAATGGAAATAACTACAGACGCGGTAATGGTGGTAAAAAGCCAGCAACAAACCGTTCGAATAGTGACAATAAGCCATCAGAATATGGTTCAAAGAAGCCTGCAGGTAACCGTTCGAAGAAGCCATTTTCTCGTAACTCAAAGCCTTCATCAGCACCGAAAGCGAACGGATAGTTATTGTTACTTAGGCTGTATTTAGATAAATAACTTAGAGCTAGGCTAAAATCTGTATTGATTAGCTCGAGTGATCATTAAGGTGGCATAAAGCCTTAATGCTATTGAATAATAAAAAGCGCAAAGCTCATATTGAGTCTTTGCGCTTTTTTATGCCTTTTTCTAATGAGTAGCTTGTTGGCGAATGTATCGGATATGAGTCGTTAAATTAGCCTAATTTAAACTCACTCAGCTTTAGTTGAACATCGGCAACTTCAACTTTGTAATCATCTACGATGGTATTCAAGTCATTAGCCAAAGTTCCTGTACTTTGAGCTATTTCACTAAGCGTATCTACGTCTTTATCGACTTCTTCACTGGCTTTCGATTGCTCGATTGTTGAGTTAGCAATACTCGTTATATGCTCACTGAGCTGCTCTATGACGGTCTCAAGTTGCTGAACACTTCCATTCACTACATGAACGGATTGGTATGTGCCATCGCTTGCCTCTCGGCTCTTATCCATATTATTGACTGACCGACGAGTATTCTCAGTGATCTTTTCAAGTAGCTGGCTAATATTCTCAGTTGCGTCTTTACTGCGTTGTGCTAGATCCCTAACTTCTGATGACACTACTGCAAAGCCGCGTCCATGCTCACCAGCTCGTGCAGCTTCAATTGCAGCATTTAAGGCGAGTAAGTTGGTTTGCTCGGAGATCCCTTGAATGGATGCTACGATTTGACCAATGCTATGAGTATCTTTCTCAAGCTCTGTCATACAGTTTTGCGTTTCGGAAATTTGAGCTAATAACCCCTCAACAGAAGCAAAAGATGCTTCACTTTGATTTAGGCAATCTGTCACTTGTCCTTTCATGTCAGAAGTTTCAGATAGAGCTCTTTCCGCTGATGAAGCTATCTCTAAACTTGATTGAGATAATTCTGTCATAGCTGTGGCAATATTTTCACACTTCGCTGTTGTGGCTTGACTACTGCTGCCTAGGTTGTGTGAGTTACTCACAATCGTCTCAAGTCGAATCGTACTGTGCTCGTTTGTTTTAGTCACATCTGACAGCAGGTTCTTGATATTGACCGTAAGAGCATCAATGCTTGACGAAATTTGTGAAATTTCATCTTTACCATCCATATTCAGTTGAACAGTCAGGTCTCGTTGTGTCGACATTTGACCTAAATTAGACGTTAAGAAACCTACGCGTTTTTTTAGATTCTGGACGCATAAAATAATGGAAAGTAAAAGAATAGAACCCACGATTATGATGAGTAAAATGAATAAATTACTCAAAAAGTTGGCGCGTTCAGCATTGCTATTTGACTTGTTGATCATACTTTCTTGTAAGTCACTACGTAGACCATTGAGTAGCTTTATTCGGTCTGTCGCTAATGAAAACCAAGCACTAGCATCTGGACCTTTTACTGAATCCAAATGATTAGACTGAGCTAGAAAACTATTCTGTATATTGACGACTTGTTTCCAGCTATCTTGCTGAGTAAGGCTCGTCAATTGACTTTCATAAACGTCTGGCATTTCGATACGTGCATTACGCATCGCATAGCTACCTTGTTCAATATAGCCTTGGATATTCGTAAAGAGCTTTGCGGTAGCGCTACCTCGTGCGAATACGCCATTAAGTGCTCCTCGAACCTGCCCTGCTTTTTCTTTCATCGTCACAATCGAGATCAATGAAGCGCCCACAGTGGTTATCTCTGCATTTGATATGTTGGCAAGCAGCATGGCTGAGTTATCAATAGCAAGCTGGTTGATATCTGAGTAGTAGGCAAAAGGAGAGGCTTTAGGTTTTAAGCTATCAACTTGAGATCGAATGTCTGAAATAGTACGTAAACGCTGTTGAATGTCTTTACTTAACTTGAGTGTTAATTCTTGTGATAGGTACTGAGGAGTATATTGAATCAAAGCATCAATGTGTTTGTCTGCGACTTTGCGTTGCTTATTCAAGTTAGAGACTTGAGTAGGGTTACCTTTACTACCAAGTACGCCTGCCGACAATCCACGTTCAACTGCGATGTTATGGGCTAGGTTGTCGTAAAGTGCAACAAGCTGTACCGCTTCCTGGTCTTGATTTGATGTATTGGCTTGCTCTCGGTAGTCAAAAACTGACAAGGTGGCGAGTATTAGTGATATAAGCAGTGGAACACCCGCAATAAAAGTGACCACTAGATAAAGCGGGAACCGACGTAGAATAGAGTTCAAAACATTCTCCTGAACAGAGTCGTTTAATAGTTACTTTGATGGGTTGAGTATAGGATCTAAGGTGTTGAATTTCCTATGTAAACATCGACGCAAATCACACTTTAATATMTGTCTTTATTGTCAATAACACTATTGAGTAATTTATCCCTCTTTTTTTTTGTAGTTACTCGGTACTGCTAGAAAGTAAGCCGCAAAGTTGATTGCTGATAAGGGGCTCACTAGCAAATCTATTTTAAATTGCGTTTTGCGATTGCAATATGCAAATGTTAAGTGGTAATTGTCGTAAATAAGCGCTTGAATGCCTAATAAATGGTGCTTTATAAGTTGGCACGCATACTGCATTAGTATTAGTGACCCTTCTTAAGCCGAGGGTCACCTAGCCAACTGACGTTGTTAGTGAACCTAATATTGTTCACAAAAATATATAGCCAATCACTGATTTGTGGTTGGTTTTTTTTTGCCTAAAATTCACGAACAACCAAATCATTGCTAGGCAATGTTCCACTCTTCCTGCCATTACTATTTGCGTTCTTTGTTTTTCACTTTGCCTTGAACACTTACTTAACATTAAGAATGATGCACAAGATTTATGCTCCACACTTAGAGTAACAACTTGGTTGGCGCGGGCACTCCGCACCTCGAGAACAAATTAGTCGAGCTTCGGTTTCTATTCCTCTTTCTATCCAATTTATATTGAGAATTTTTGCGATAGTAGTGAGATCTTTCTTAATACTATTTGGAATGATGACTGAACCTCCGTTGCTCACACAAGATGCTTTCAGCTCTTCGGCTATGGATCTTGAGTCTCCACCTTGAGCATCGATTGCTGGATTAAGGTCAATACCAGCGCATAGAACTCGGTTGTTTCCTGCTGGATCTGTCATGTTGACGGACTCACAGCAATAAATACGAGGCTCGTCTCCAACATTTAATATTGAAATTTGTGCTGAGCTTCCGGCTCTTGGTTCGGTTAACCTACGGAACACTGCCCAGTGTTGACATGGATCGGCAACGGTTCTCATGTTTCCCCATGGAAGTGGTATGCCATTTCCTCTGTAAACGGCTTTTAACTTCCCTGGACCGTAAGCATCGAAATAGTGCCAATGAGGGTAAGGAGAAACGACAGTCATTCTTCTCATGGCTACTGATGGAGAAACGCCTGCGCGTTTATGGACATCAATTTCATAGCCGGTTCGGTCAAGTAACTGCCTAAATGGAACCTTGGGGCAAAGTAGAGCGCCTGCGAAAAAACTGGATTCAAAATCACGCCAAGCTTGAAGAATATCTTGAGAGTTCAATAGTGAAGATGAAGCAGATTGAGTGTCGTCCCAAGTGTTGTTATTGCCAACAGACAGAACACTTTTAAGACCTTCTTTACTATGCAAGATACAGTGACCGATATAAACGGATAAATCGTACTTCAAGCGAGTTGGGTATTCTTTGAGTATCTCGTTTAAGTAAATGGTTCCTGGTGGTTCAAAAAATGAAGTCACTAGTTGCTTGGCGTTTATACCTAGCTCGTCTACTACATCTTTTGGCGTTCGAGTGACCCAGCGAATTTGGATACCTAAATCCCGCGCGATATCAATGAGGTCTTCAACACCTAAGTTAAGCCGTTTGAGTCCAACTTCTTCAGCCGCACGCTCAAGATCGGGGAAGTGGTTTTGGTTACTTTCTTGATGGGCTCGTATCAACAGGTGAGCAAACTGTTTACCTGAAATCCCGGTTTGCGACAGCATCTCTGGAATGGCAATTTGCAAAATGTCATTTGAGAATAAAAAGCTGGGCTCTAAAGCCATCCCACGGATACCACCTCGGTTTCCTTTGTCTGGGGTAATGGCCTGCTGTTCTGGCTCGTCATCCAAAAACCATGTGGGGTCTTTTTGGAATACTTGAGCAACCACTTCAAGCATATCAATACTTGGTACTCGCTTTCCTCGCTCGATCATCGATAGATAAGAAACGGAAGGGGCGTATTCTGGGTTGATGCGAATACAGCGCGCAGAAAGATCTTCCATCGTGAGATGGTTCCTTTTTCTTAGGTTCCTAATTTTGGTTCCAAGAAAATGTGACTGACGAACTAAACTTTTTGACAAGGCCATATTTGTAAAATTCACACTGTAAAATTTTTGTTGTGAAATTGTAAGTAAAAAAGAGTTAGTCTACAAACTAAGCAATTCACAAAATGACAAAGTATTTAAACGTTAGTTTGGAATTATTGCTCTAGAACACATTATTACTGAATGAGCTTGTAAGTTTTCATAATAAATATCGGATTGAAATTAGATTTTCTACCTTCAATTTACAATTTTAAAACTTACTGGTTAAAGAGAAACAGTGAATGGTCACTGAATTAGTCAAGAGGGAAAGACTATGAATATGCTTACTTTCGATAAAACAGAAATCCAAAAACAAACAAAACCATTTATCGCTGAAGCTGTCTTTGCCGTAGAGACAATCAGTTCAAACCGACAAAGTGAAAAGCAGATCAAAGCTAAACAGCTACTTGATAGACTTTTCCCACTAGAAAATGGCTCACATCAAGACGTGACGAGTTATGTTATCGATTACCGACACGTATTGGCATTTTTTAAAAATGGTCAGCACAGTGGTTTACAGCACCCAAAACAATTTGTTGCTTACATGGGAGAGAAGTGCGACCCAGACTCAATTTTGTTAAGAGATGGCAGTGGTAGCCACCTAGAAGTAATGTTCGGCAGCCACAAAGGAACAGGGTGTGTTGAACTGGTTGATATTGACGATATTCAATTAGAGACATGCACAACCTTTAGCCAAGCGCCTAAAGATATGACATCAGATAGAAGTGCAATGGATGAGTCCACTGCAGCAATGCGACACTGGATCAGCTTGGTAAAAGGTGATGAGAAAGGTAAGCCTAAAGCATGCAGTGAAGATAAAGAGTTCAAAGCGAAAAGTGGTGAAGACTACAGACTTGATTACTGTTATCACCTATAAAAACCATTTTAGTGCTCCTCCAGTGATTCACACATAATGTAAAAGAATTAATGGTGCTCAAGAAATTAATGGTACTTAAGAAATTAATAGCGCTCAGACAAGGGAAGTACTGGGTTCTATTTTTAAGAATGACAAAGCCTCGAAATATCGAGGCTTTGTGCTATTAAATGAAACTATTTAAAGAGTAGGCTATAAACAAAACGTTAAGCTTCTTTGAGTGAGCCAAGCATGTTCAAACGATATTCGTCTTAGAACTATAGTCACTAAAAGAGTCTTCTTTTATATAGGCATGACTCTATTACGACCAAGTGATTTTGCTTCGTAGAGTAATTTATCTGCTCTATCAATCAGTGATTCTGGGCTTTCCCCTTTCTTAAACTCAACGACACCATATGAAGCGGTAATATTTCCAACTTGCTTACCGCTACGGCGATCTTTTATGGATAATTTTTCAATGGTACGTCGGCTAGTATCAGCAAATTGTCTTGCAATACGCAAAGATTTATTTGGTACGATTAAAGCGAATTCTTCACCACCAAATCGATAGGCACTTATGCCATCTCTACTGCTTAACTGAAGTTTGCGAGCAATACTTTTTATCACGGTGTCACCGAATAAGTGCCCATAGGTATCATTAAAAGATTTGAAATGGTCGATATCGAGAAGTATTAAGCACATCGCTTGATTCGTTTCACACAGAGTTCGGAGGTCTTTGTCGAATGAGCGGCGATTATAAAGGCTAGATAGACTATCAAACAGCGCGTCTTTTTGAACTTCTACAAGTTGATTCTTTAGGCGGCTAATTTCACTTGAAGCATTATTTAGCTGAGAGTTTAGAAATTGAGTCGAGTGTCTGATATCTCTTGATTCAGAAACAAGCTGTCGGACAAGCCCCATAACTTCATCGATAGACATGCCTTCATTCTCAACTCTAGACAGATCCCCTAAACTTTTGTCGATCATTTCTGAAAATGCAGAAGTGTCCGCTAAAGTATCATTCATTGAATGCGCAACCTCTGTCACCAAAACTTCAATACTCGCACGAAGCTCATTCATATTGGTTTCTGATTTACTGGCTACATAGTTGGTGTAAAGAGTGTCGCCAACTGTAGGGGGGCAAATGCCATATTGTTCTAGAACACTATCCATTTCTTTCGTTAGCTGAGGAATTGCATTATCAACATAGGTATACCACAACGCATAATTTGCAGGTGTAGTAGACACTCTGTTTTTCATCATGAGTGGAACAGCTTTTTTTAAGTTAGCGGTCGATTTTTGAAATTCATCTTTTTTCATTATTCTTACTGCAACTAGGAATATTAACGGGAGTGACTTAAAGATAAGACTAGCGGATTTTTGCGTAATTTGCTTTAAAAATTATATGATTAATGGGGTCGGGTTATATTAAATCGACACAAATTAGGATGTTCATATGAATTTAATAGTACGAAGTGCCGCAGAATGAAATTGAGGTGGGGGAAAATAACGCAATAGAAACAAAAAAGCGCCGATAAAAATCAGCGCTTTAAAATTCTTAAGCTAAATGCTTATTATTGAGCAACAACGTTAGCTGCTTGTAGGCCTTTTTGACCGTTCTCAACTTCGAAAGAAACCTTTTGGCCTTCTTTAAGAGTTTTGAAACCTTCAGATGCGATAGCACGGAAGTGTACGAATACGTCAGCGCCGCCGTTGTCTTGAGAAATGAAACCGAAACCTTTCTCTTCGTTAAACCATTTTACAGTGCCAGTATTTGTGTTAGACATAATTTGTCCCTTATTCATAAATTTTAATTGTTTATTGCAGTCTTCTGCAATGCGCTGATAATTGAATTATTTAATATTGCTAAGAAATAAGGAAAAACTACTTACAAAAACGGGTAACGATTTTACATGTCAATTTTACTTTTCTAACTTAAATAACTCTGGCTAACAGAGCGAGAGCATGGTAACACATTCTTAGAGGCTGTACACACTTTGATTGAGTTTTTACGAAAAAAAATTGCTGGTTATTTTCGAAGGAAAAGGGAGCGTGCGCTCCCTTGTTTATTGACTTTATTGATGATTAACGTTTGAAGTTAACATCTTCCGTTTGATCAAGGTTGATCTTGGTTTTTGCTAACTGAGTTTCTGCAATTACTTTACCATGACGAACTGAGTACTGAACTGGAACTTGGCGACGAACAGCATCAAAACCATTTTCGGCAGGAAGTATAAGTAAACTGCCAGGTTTGCCTTCTTCTATACCGTAATTATCTTGAATATTAAGAGTGCGGGCTGAATTCTTGCTGATTAAATCAAGTGATTGATTGATTTGGTCATAGCCCATCACTTGAGTAACGTGCAAGCCCATGTGTAAAACTTGCAGCATATTTGCTGTGCCCAGTGGGTACCATGGATCAAATACGTCGTCATGGCCAAAGCATACATTAATATTCGTAGCGAGCATTTCCTTTACTCTGGTAACACCACGGCGTTTAGGGTAATCATCAAAGCGGCCTTGCAAGTGAATGTTCACTAAGGGGTTAGCGACAAAATTAATGCCAGACATTTTAAGTAGACGGAATAAGCGAGAAGCATAAGCACCGTTGTAAGAACCCATTGCGGTTGTGTGGCTCGCTGTTACTTTATTACCCATCTCAAATTTATGAGCGAGAGCCGCTAGTGTTTCAACAAAGCGTGATTGTTCATCGTCAATTTCGTCACAGTGAACATCGATCAAGCAATTGTATTTCTGTGCCAGTTCGAATACGTAATGAAGAGATTCAATGCCATATTCACGAGTAAACTCAAAATGTGGAATTGCACCAATTACATCGGCACCAAGTTTTACGGCTTCTTCTAACAGCTCTTTGCCATTTGGATAAGAAAGAATTCCTTCTTGCGGGAAAGCGACAATTTGTATGTCTACCCACTCTTTCATTTCTTCACGGACTTCTACCATCGCTTTTAATGCAATCAATGTTGGATCTGACACATCCACATGAGTCCGAACGTGCTGGACGCCGTTAGCAATTTGCCATTTCAGAGTTTGTTTCGCTCTTGATTTTACATCTTCTATTGAAAGCAGTTCTTTACGTTCTGACCAACGCTCAATGCCTTCAAATAAAGTGCCTGAAATATTCCAATTAGGTTCACCAGCCGTTTGGGTAGTGTCTAAGTGAATATGTGGCTCACAAAATGGCGAGACAGCAAGGCCGCCTTCAACATCAAGAGTGTCTCCTTGGTGATCTAGTGGCTCATCTATGTTGAGAATACGTTTGAATTGACCGTCTTCTATCAGAATATTTTTCAAGGCATCTTGGTCTTGAATTTTGGCATTCTTGATAAGTAGGGTTGTCATAATGAGTCCTTAAGCCGCCTGAGAAGTCAGTGCTTTTTTATTAATTAGAGGGTTAAGTATTAGGTAGCTAAACGCCCCACCTAAAACTGCATTTAAAGGCACAACGCCTGGTAGGAAGTGACCTGCAGCTACACCGATTGCGACCGCGATAATGCCAGCCCAGTTAACGGTTTTGAACTCTGCTTTTGCAAAATCTTTGTAATGTTTACGGTTCGAGAAAAAATCCGCAATTATTACGCCACCAATTGGTGGGATAGCAAGTGATAGAAAAGTTAGCCAGCCCACAAAATTGTTATATAGCCAAAGAGCGAAAATAGTACCAATGATGCCATTAATTATAGACATAGCAGTACTTGAACGACCTGTAATATTCGAAATACCTAAACCTGAAGCATAAAGAGCATTCTCATTGGTGGTCCAGATATTCAAGCCCAGTACAATAATTGCAGGAAGTAATAAGCCTTGTGCAATCATGACATCTGAAATGTCTGAGTGCCCAGTCGCTGCAGCACCTGCCGCGCCAAAAATGAACATTAATGAATTACCGATGAAGAAAGCCACCATAGTCACTAATACTGCACTGGCAGGTTTTTTACCAAAGCGTACGAAGTCGGCAGTTAATGTACCGGCACTAACAAAAGACCCCACCACCATGGCAAGCGCGACGGAGAAGTCCATTGGTGTCTCAGGCTTTATTAGCTGAAGCTGTTCTAAACCGCCTACACTGTCTACTGCGGTGAAGACAGAATAACTGCCTAAGATAGCAATAGACGGAACAGCAATCGCAGACAAGATCATGAGTGCTTTTATACCAAAATAGACGGTTGCAGTCATAAGTAAGCCAGAAACTATGATCAATGTATTGGTATCAATACCTGTCGCTTTTTGTACTGGAATAGCAAACATTGCGACACCTACACCAAACCAACCAACTTGAGTTCCACCAAGTAACGCCGAAGGGAGCCAAGAGCCTTTAGTTCCGAAAGAAAAACGAGCAAGAAGGTGAGTGGAAAGACCTGTGGAAGATCCAATGTAGCCAAGAAATGAAGTGTAGATACCAAGAATTAAGTTGCCAATTAGTACGGCGAGGAAAAAGTCGTCAAAAGAAAGCCCAGTTCCCAGTGAACCTCCCGTCCACATACTTGCAGAGAAGAAAGTGAGTCCGAGCATTACCATAGTAAGTGAAGCGACCCCTTTCCTAGCCGATGTTGGTACCGGCCCGAGACTGTAGTTATTATCAGCCATTTTACACCTCCGCAATTACAATTAATTTAAATTATATTGACCATATTTCAGGTAAACGTGCGCATTATGGTGATATAGATAGATTAGTCAATAAAGTTTTAATTATGAAGTCTTGATAGTCTGAGGTTTTTATTTTAAAAGCTTTAAAAAACAGTCAATTAAGTTTTCATAATTATTTATTAAAAATAATAAGGAATCGATTACTATTGGTGTGATGATTGTTTATTAAGCTGTGTTGACTTGATAAATTCGATTATATGCTTATGAATGATTAACTGTAAAAATTGTGATTTGAATATGGTACTTTGAATTTGCACCCACACCACTTTCACTCTCTGTGAGCAGACAGTAAAAGTGGGTTTCTGGTAGAAGTTAGAGGTATTGAAAGGATTAAGATTTAAACTATTTGATAGCAGTACAGAAGCTTACATCAGCGTGACCTTTTTCAAGGTCGTAGTGGTGATAAAGTTCAAAGCAAGGGCGGTCATCAGTGTCTAGTCCTTGATCAACGACTTGGGCGATGAGTTCATCCCATGTAGATCCATACTGGGACTTATCAGTA
Source organism: Vibrio kagoshimensis (assembly GCF_050337535.1). Lineage (NCBI taxonomy): Bacteria > Pseudomonadati > Pseudomonadota > Gammaproteobacteria > Vibrionales > Vibrionaceae > Vibrio > Vibrio kagoshimensis. The sequence continues at coordinate 192,332 of NZ_JAKJSZ010000004.1, read as the reverse complement.
ATGGTTTTTCGAACCGTTGCATATTTCCCGCCAGTAAAATTTTTCACCTCTAACCCTTGAGGTGGCGTGATTGATTCATCGATCATTAGGCATAAATCAGTTCGGCAATTTTCAGCTGCAGTAATTTCAGGGTTATCGTGATAAATAAAGATCGAAGTATTGCCTGCTAATCCTTCAGGACCTGCCCAAGAGTAAAGTTTGCCAAGTGCTGGGTCATAGTTTTCACCATAAGGACCTGTAACTCGTAGGTAAGCGATCTGGCTTGATTCGAATGTCTTAATTTCCATATTGTTGCTCCATAAGGTTCGTTCATATCCAGTGTATTGCGGTGTCTTTTTTCCGGCGTGTCCAATCTTGCGCAGTGAGTGTCCAATCTTGCTGCTTCTCAGAAGTACCGAAAAATCATGAATATTTTCACATTCCCTTATTTGACTCGGAGTAAGTGCAAAATGCTGTTTGAAGGCTTTTGCTAAGCTTTGAGAGCTTGAAAACCCATATCCTAATGCGACAGAAGTAATGTTTGGTTTTGTATAGAAAAGTTCATTGGCGGCGGCCTCTAACCTTAGCCTCCGAATAAATTCGTTGAGAGTTTCCCCCGTCACAGCTTTAAAGATTCTATGGAAATGATAAGGCGATAGGCAGGCTAACTCAGCAACTTGCTTTAAATTGAGTGGCTCGTTGAAATTTTTTTCTAGATATCGAATTACAGGGAGAAGTTTTATTGAATAGTCTGTTTTCATAAGAGCACTCGGTTGCTTGAACGAGAGTAGTGTAGCGAAGTCATTTACAGTGCTTAGTACTGACAGGTCAAAACGGGAGTCGTTTCACACAGAAGATGTGTTGAAAGTTGGTCAGTGCAAGTGAAGCAGAACTATAAGTAGATGGTAGTGACGTTTACGAGCAATAGATAAAAAAAGAGCCAATTGCAATAACCGCAATTGGCTTATATATAGTGTGAACAATGAGAGTTCACTAACAACGTCAGTTGGCTAGGTGACCCTCGGCTTAAGAAGGGTCAATTTATATATTGCAGTTAGCGTGCCAACTTTTCATCAATGAAAAATGGTGATTTCAGAGCATTTTGGTGCATATTTGTTCAATGCTGTTGCGTTTTGGTATTTTTATTTCGCATTGTGAAACTGCAAAATGCGAATTGGCATCTGCTTGCGACGGTGTGAGCACAAGTCTTGGGTGAGATATGGAAATATGTAATTTCTAAAAAACAAAGTAAAAAGGTCAATATGATGTAACCATATTGACCTAACCTTGATGTACCGTGTTGAAAACCTGGATTTAAATCGAATAGAAGAAGTAAAGCTGGGATTTCATTCTAATAATTATTCCACGAATAACATCTAAAAACGCCATGAAGCTGATTGGTTTATCACCACTCACCCATGCGAGACCAACTGCCCCCACTGGGATGTCGTAGCCATCAGGTTCTTCAATTTTTAAACGTACAAAATGGTGTTTGTTTTGAAGGTTTTTGCCAGTCGTTGCTCTTACTGAATCATCCCAGCCCATTAATGAACCTTGTGCTTCACCTGTCGCTTCAACAATTCCTTCTACGGTTGCTGTAAATATTTTCCCTGGGTAAACCGCAGTTGCGAACTCTGCTGGTTGTCCCACTTTTACGTTTCGAATTGCCTGGTGATTTACTCGCATAAGCACATATTTTTCATTGGTGTACATTTGAATTCTTGGCATCAGTGATACACGCTGACCTTCACGCAAAATGAAGTTGGTAACGAATCCATCGGTTGGGGCGGTTACTTTCGTGCTGTTTAAATCCCATTGCGCTTGTGCCAACGAAGCTTGCGCTGAATCTACATCCGTTTTCTTTTGAACAACATTTGTTTCTGCTTTATGAATGTTTAATTCAGCATTGCTTGCATCTACTTGTTTCTTACCCAATTGGGACTGTAGCGTTTTCACATTGTGTTTGGCTAAATCTACCGCCGCGGTCTGTTGGTCAATGTCGGTTTCCGTAATGGTGTGCTTCACCACTTTATTTTGCTGTTTGTAACGAGCCAGTGTTTTAGTCTGCAGCAATAAATCGGTTTCTGCTGATTCAATTTGAGCTTTGGATGTTTCAATATCAGCTAATGCAGACTGGTAGCTCACTTTTGCGATTTCAACTTCTTGGCTCGCGGTATCTAATTCAGCATGTGCAGATTCAAGTTTCACTTGTGCTTTATCTTTCGCAATAATGAATTTTGTATCATCAATTTCGTAGATAAGCTGACCTTCCATTACTTCTTGGTTAGGCGCTATATGAACTTTTGTCGTTTTACCTTTTACCGATGTTGAATCTGGGCGCAATTGAATGTGGGGAGATTGCACCACTGAACCACCAGAAAGATCCATTGGTGTGTAGTTAATTAAGCCTACCCAAACAAATAGCAGCCACCCAGTACCACCAAGGTAAGCGAATGATTTCGTGCCTTTATTCCAAGGCATGCCTACTAGTCGTAATAGATAGATAAATAGAGCCCAAATAGCTAAGCCTTCTAGCATGATTGATTCTCCTCATCAGATTTAGTTTCAGGTTGTGGTTTCGCATGCCATGTATCTCGAAGATTGATGATGGCTTTTTCCATATCAACAAAAGCCAGTATCACGGCTAAAACCCATACCCAGTGCCAGATGAATCCAATCCATGTGAGAGCTGTAATCAGTCCAAGTTGATGATGATCTTTACTGTGTGCTTTATTGATTGGTAGCTCATGGAAACGCCAAAAGCCGTAACAAGCCGCTGCGATTGTTGCTACAAGCACAACGCCTGCTACAACATGTAATGCAGTGTCTGCGCCTGTTCCAACAAATGGGACACTAAGTAGACTCATTGATAACCCCTATTTCTTATTGATGGGGTGATTGTGAAGCCACGTGACCATAAAGGTAAAATAATTACAGATTAGTTCGAATTGAGTGGTTATTTGAGCTAATCTGTAATTGAAATTTCTAATGAATACGTATTCGTTGAGGTCACATTGAAGAATAATATCCACTTTTTGAGAACACTTGGAATTTATGGGATATATCAGCATGCCCTGACTCATTATCCATTACTCACTTCTAAGCTTGGGATTCCCGAATCAGTGTTTAAAAATCCAATGAACTTGATACCGGTGAGTGAGGTGAGCCAGTGGTATGTCAACCTAGCAAAGGAGACACAAGACCCTGATATTATACTCAAACTTGCCCCATTGGTTGATATAGAAAGAATTGGACCGCTTAGTCATTGGTTTTTCTCTGGGCATGATTTGGCTTCGACTATTCGTAGAGTAAACATGGGACTGCATTGCTTACAATCTGGAGCTTACCTTTCTGGTGCTCAAGTCGGTCCTTTGATTAAGTGGTCTTACGACAACCCTTCTTATTCTGATAAAGGAAAAGTTCACGATAGTATTCGAGTCGTCATTTTTATGATGAAAATCCTACGCCGTTATTTAGGTGACAATTTTTCACCTGCTCGTGTGCTGGTGGCTGGTCGTTGTGAAAACAGTAAACTTTATGTTGATTATTTTGGTTGTAACGTGGAATGGGGGCAACCAAGAACGGAAATTTGGCTGAAGGCGGATTTACGGCTTTCTACCAATCAATATCCATCTCCAATAAAGGGGAAATTGGCGATGAATTTTAGTGATCTTGATGATTATCTAAATATGCCGGATCCAAATGATGAATATAAAGTGATCTATGAAGCTATAAACTATAGCCGGCATTTTGGTTTGCCGACGTTAGCGAAGGTATCGAGTTTATTGAATCTTTCTGAACAACAGTTTCAGCGACGGCTGCATAAGTTGGGTGTGAATTTCTCGACGGTGATGGGGTATGTACTCAGTAACACGGCTGTTGAGTTGCTAAGGCATTTGGTGCCTTTAGATGAAGTTTCAAACCGATTAGGCTATACAAATATTGCTAGTTTTAATCGGATGTTTAAGAAGCACAGGGGGCTAACCCCTAAACAATATATTGAACGCTTTAGATTGAATGGATAAAGCCGAGGTTTGTCCACTCGGCCTCAAGTAAACATTAAATGAAGATAATGTCTTTGAAATAAATGGATTGAGACGGGAGCTAGAAATATCTGTTCAAGATACCTTCACCCGTCTCTACATAATCTACTTGGCTAGACTAATGTTGATGCCACCTTTTACCGTAAGCTTTTGAATAATCAGGTTCTTCAATACCTTCATATAAATCTGAAACTGGCTCTAGTGGACCCACAACGGTTCGGTATGGAAGAATACCAGCCCAAGCTGGAATGTCTAAATCCGCCTTATCATCATTTACACCGTGTTTACCTATTTTGACGGAAGCTTCCGTTAAAGGAATAGCAAGTAGCTCTGTCGCCGTCAGTTCTTTCTGGTTACTCAGTCTAATATCGTTAATTCTTCCTGGCGCAATTTGCTCTATAAATATATTCAATAGACGATCTTTCTCAGCGTTGTCATCGATGACTGAAAATTGACCAAATACAACCGCAGAACGGTAGTGTGCACTGTGATGAAATGCAGAGCGAGCGAGCACCCATCCATCAAAAAGAGTAAAAGTTAAGCAAGTTTGCTCTCCCTTTTTAAGCCCTCTTAATAGTCGACTGTTTTTAGCGCCATGGATGTAAACCATATTATCGACACGCCACGCTAACATTGGGATGACCACAGGACCTTTTTCTCCTGAAAGGGCAATGTGTGCGATGAGGCTTTCATCAATAATTTTATACAGTTTCTCTTGGTCAAATTCCGCTTTATGCGCGCCTTTTTTTATTTCTGTTCTTTTAGTGTTAGATAACATATTGCGCTCTCCTTCATTGCTTTTCTAGAAAGATAGCGATTAACTGGTTCGATAAATAGAACCAGTTTTAAAGAGTGTTTGGATCCAGTTATGCAGCCTATCGATATCGGTGACCTAACCTTAGACGAAAAATACAGCAGTCGACAAAGTGCGTTATTTCATGCTGTTAGAGAGAAAATTATCCATGGATTATGGAATAAAGGGAGTAAATTACCGTCCACTCGTAAGCTCGCTTCTGAATTAGAAGTAAGCCGAAACACGGTAATTTATGCTTACGAGCAACTGGTTACTGAAGGTTATATCGAGAGTAAAACCGGGTCGGGCTACTATGTCATGGTTGAACAGCCTGAGCAGTATTTACATTCTGATATTAACGCGACTTCAAATCTGAATGTAAGCGAGGGAAATAGTATAAATGCTAAGAATGGTCCAAATGCCAATTTAGATTCAAACTCAGAAGACTCAACCTCTATTGAAAAAGAGAAAACGCGTGAATTAGAGCATCAAACTCAGTGTACGTTTCAAGATGAAATCAGAAGTTTTGATGACTCGGACAGCTTTGACTTAAATGCCGGTTTTGCGCCGGGAGTCCCTGATTTAGAACAGTTTCCGTTTGCGAAGTGGCAACGGTTGTTACAAAGGCATATTACTCGTAAAACTTTAGCTGGCAATCAAAGCCTGCAAGGGTATTTACCATTGAGGCAAGCCTTAAGTGATTACCTGGCAAGTAGTCGATCTGTGAAGTGCAATCCGAACCGAATTATTATTACTTCGGGGGCACAGCAAGCCATTTCAATCGCTTTAATGGCGACTTTAAAACAAGATGATGAGATCTTAATGGAGGAACCGGGCTACCTTCAAATGCATAAAATCATCAATTTATTGAAACTTAAAAGGCAAGGCGTCCCTGTTCATGAAAAGTCAGGAATTAGCCTAGATACCATTCTTACTAGTGATGCTCATTCTCTGTACCTGACACCCAGTAATCAATACCCAATGGGAACGACGCTGAATACTGAACAACGCTTAAAATTGATTGAGTGGGCGCACCAAAGCTCGTCATGGGTGATAGAGGATGACTATGACAGTGAATTTCAATTCGCTCATCGTCCTTATACCAGCATGCAGGGGCTTGCGAGTAAAATACGACACGATGACCGAATTTTGTATGTCGGGTCATTAAGTAAAGTGATGTTTAATGGATTAAGACTTGGTTATTTAGTTGTGCCAGAAAGCCTAGTTCCAAGGTGTTTAGAAATTAAAGATGCTTTAACGGGAGATTCGGCTGCTCATACCCAAGCAGCATTGGCTGATTTTATTAGTGAAGGTGACCTGCTCAGACATATCCGTAAAATGCGCCGATTGTATAAGCAAAAACATCAAACCATGGTTGAAGCGGTCAATAGAGAATTTGCTGACGATGTTGATGTTATTAGCCAAGCGGCAGGTTTGCATGTCACCATAAAATGGCAAGGCTATATTACAGAACAGGAATGGAAATTAAGGGCAAAAGAAAAGGGGATTGTGGTACGTCCGCTTGGTGTGTATGAATATGTTCCTAACCCAACTCGTACTTGGCAAGGTGTCGTACTTGGGTTTGGAAATATTCGTTTGAAAGACATTGATTCAAAAGTAAAAGAGATTGCGCAACTTTTCTATCAGTAATCAGTAATTTATTTTATTGATATGGTTTACGTTTACTTGCAGGTGGCGCGATTATTATTTACCGCGACCACCTGGAATATCATCTAGCGCTAACACTACCTAACACTACCTAACGCTAACAGCATTATTCGATATTGGTTTGTGGCTTTGTTTTTTTAAGCCACTTTTGCCAAGGCAATGATAACAGCGTGAAGATAGAAACGGCGTACAACATAGACCATCCTAGGCATACAAAGACTAATACACAAAGTACTAATGAGACCGCTGCAATGTACTTTGAAGCTCCAGTCAGCAATTGATAAGCCGCGAGCATTGCTAGTAAGTACACTAAGACGAAAATGCCATTTGCGAGTTTAAGAAAGAATTCCAAATCTAACCCAGACAGTTCACCAAAGCTGCAAGAAACTAATACTACGAAGCCAATTGCGAAAGTGGCGACATAAGGGACACCTTGACGTGATAGTTTCGCTATATGGCTATCGGGTCTATGCTGTCTCGCTTGTGCCCAAATCATACGAGATAAGCTTTGGGTATAAAGGTTAAGACTGGCAAAACAAGCCAAAAACCCCAGAATACTAATTACGACTTTTAGCCCGTCACCGAATAATTGCTGGGTGATCCATGGAATGGATGTGGCATCGAATTCAGGTGAGCCATAAGCGCCTAATTTTAAAATGACCACAGAACATGCCCAATAGACGGCACCAGCAACAAAGCAGCCCGTGATAATAGCGATTGGGAAATCCCTTTGTGGGTTTTTAAATTCTTCACCCATATGGGCGAACGCTTCTATTCCGACAAAGCACCAGAACATCACTCCAAGCGCAGCGCCAACTGCCCATACTGATTCGCTAGTTATGGCAGGAAAAGTAATATCTTGAGTGCCAATATCGGCTTTCCAAATAAATGAGCCCACGAGAGTAAAAATAGAAAGAGCGATGACGGTTTGTAAGCGACCCGAGGATTTACTGCCCATGAGGTTCACCAAAACCAGTAAAGCAACCGTGAAAAACTGTGCCATGAGTGAAGTATTGAAAGGAGCTGGGAGTAATTGCTGAGCAAACCCACCAGCAAGCGCCACAGCTGCAGGAACACCAACAGGAATTACACTCACAAATAACCAAGCCACACTGGTTTCCAAACGTTCATTGAATGCTTGGCGGACGAAATAAGCAGTGCCGCCTGCATTTGGGTAGCGTTTACCTAAAGCGGCGAAAGTTAAGGCTATAGGGCATATTGCGATAAACAAAAGCAGCCAAGCTAACAGCGATAACTGACCGGCAATGCCTGCTGCAATTGCAGGGATCATAAATAAACCAGTCCCAAGAAGGGTGGTGGAGAGTTGCCCTATTCCAGAGATAAGGGTGATTTCTTGCTTGAGTTGTGCCATTCGCTTTCCTTGCCCGATATGCCGTTTAATTTGTCTTGTTAATTGCAAGTGAATCCACTGAATAGAAAGAATATCGTTTTAAAGCGCATATTACAGCTAGCGAAACGTCGTAATACTCCGTCACTTTGATTAAAGAAAAGGCAATATGCGCGAATATGTTGTGATCTTGAAAGCCGCTTTCTGTTCTAACGCTATGAATTGTGGCAAATTAGACGGTAGAAATAGAACAAGCAGTGGAAGCTTAAATAATATGGATAAGTTCGATCGCCAAATTTTAGAAATTCTCAAAGAAAACGCACGATGCTCAGTGAGTGATATTGCTCGGGATGTCAATCTGTCACGATCTGCGGTGACGGCGAGAATCAAGAAATTAGAGAATGATAAAGTGATCTTGGGTTACTACGCACAGTTGGCAGAGCAAGAGAAATCTCGAAATGTGTGCGCTTATATTTTATTGAAGTTTGATATGTCGAGCTGTGAGCACAATTGCGAATCATACTCGAAACAAATTCAAAGCATCGACGGTGTATTGTGGTGCCATTCTATTAGTGGTGAGACAGATATGATGTTGTATGTCGAAGTTGAAAGTATGGGGCGATTGAACCAAATACGCGATCAACTACAGCTTTACCCTGAATTACGCCACCTTATGACTCATACCGTTTTAGCTGAGTTTTTTAATAAACAAAAATCATGTTCTAGTTGATCACTGCGATTAGCTTTGAATTATGAGAGGTGATTTTAAAAACGTGAAACGAATATCCTCGAATTCACCTCAGTTCAATAAACCTGTATTTCCCAAATATGAATATTTCCAATAATGAAGAATAACCATGAGATCTAAAGCTGAAACGGACTATCTATTATCAAGTATCATTTATGAAGGTTCGACTCCTACCCAAAATACTTTTTCTGATGAAACGAACTTTGATGGTATGGCACCAAAGGAAGTGGTACTTAGCTTTTGGGCGGCAATGGAAACGAATGACTTTTATCTGGCATCGAAATTATTGACCATCGATTGTGTGGTTCAATGGCCTCAGTCTCATGAAACCATTTTCGGCAGAGAAAACTTTGCCAAAATTAACTCACAATATCCCGCCAGCGGCAAATGGACGTTTGTTCTGAATAGCATTGTTGCGGAACGTAATCAGGTGGTAACGGATGTGAGCGTGTCTGATGGAAAGCTATTTGAAAGGGCTATCACTTTTCATACGGTTGAAGATGGTTTGATCAGTAAACAAGTCGAATTTTGGCCTGAAAGCTTCCCCGCTCCAGAATGGAGACGCCAATGGGTTCAGGTAATGGGTGAATAATGTTAGGGAACATTAATTTAAATTTGCTGCGCTCACTGCATGTATTGCTTGAAGAATGTCATGTCAGCAAAGCGGCCCAGCGTTTGCACATCACCCAATCGGCTGTGAGCCGACAGCTTGCGCAATTGCGAGAGTTATGTGGTGACCCTTTATTGGTACGCGATGGAAATAAATTGGTACCCACAAATCGAGCACTATTACTCAAAGATAAGCTGGATGATTTACTTAGTGAATTTGACCACTTATTAGATGATAAACCCTTTGAACCCAAAGATTGGAAAGGGGAGTGGGTACTCTCTTCAAGTGACTATGTTGCTCAATATATTTTGCCAGATATTGTGGCAGAAATAGCCCAACACGCGCCCCAAATTAATTTGGCTTATCGCCTATGGCAGCCAAGCTATTTAGAAGCGTTGAATGAGATGGGCATTCACCTTGCATCCACCATGTTGCCAAAGAAGCCTGACAATGTTTCCAGCCTGAAACTAGGGGAAGATTTTTCAGTATGTTTAATGCGTTCGAGTCATCCATTAGCCAAGCAAAAAACAATCTCTTTAGATAATATTGTGGCATTTCCACATATTAAAGTGACAGGCGGTGGGGATAAAGACACCCATGCTGATGTGATTTTAAAACAGTTAGGTTACAAGCGAAGAGTCTCATTACAGGTGCCATTCTTCTCATCGGCTTGTAATGTATTATCACAAGGTGATCATCTCATGATCGTGCCTGAGCACATTGCTGTGAATTTATCTCGTCACTTTGAATTGACTTATCACTCACTTCCTTTTGATACAGAAAGCCATAAATATTGGCTGATGTGGCATCCAAAATACGACAATGATTCTGCACATAAGTGGGCTCGTGAAAAAGCGTGTAAAGCGATGCTGCGATCAAGCTACAATATCAGTATGATTTAAAATCATAACCTAAATGATAACCTTTGATTTCAAATAATACCCAAGTCGCTTTACTTTGAGGTTATTCGATAGCTTATCGGTGAGCTTGATACAGGGTGCATGGTTTAAATTCAGCATTTCTTTTAATGATATTCTCTTTTAAATAAATACTGTTATAACCCAATGTGGATCTAGTATGAACTGGCTTGCCAAGGAAAAAATATATGACACTGACAGTTTGGTTCTCTTTACTCTTAATTTGTTTACTTGGTGCAATGTCGCCAGGCCCTAGCCTCGCAATGATCGCGAAACATAGTTTGGCTGGTGGGCGTCTTAATGGACTTGTTGCCGCGTGGGCACACGCCTTTGGAATTGGCTTGTATGCGTTTGCGACAATCATTGGGTTAGCCGTTTTACTAGAGCAGTCACCATTGGTGTTCAAAGGGATAAGCTATGCGGGCGCTGGCTATTTAGCTTACCTAGGTTTTAATGCACTTCGATCTAAAGGTGGGGTTGCGGCTAAGCTCGAAGCTGGCGAAAAAATGAGTTATTGGCAATCGGCCCGTGAAGCATTCTTGTTATCACTTTTAAGTCCCAAAATTGCTTTGTTTTTTATTGCCTTGTTCAGTCAATTCGTAGCATTAGGCAATGACATCACCAATCAAATCATTATTGTTTCTACACCACTTATTATTGATGGGCTTTGGTACAGCTTCATTACTTTAATCTTATCTAGCCCTTTGGTTGTTGATCGCATTCGTTCTAAAGCTCAGCTGATAGACAGGTTGTCTGGCGTTGTACTTATCCTATTAGCTGTGCGTGTTGTGGTGACCGTTTAAGACTATTAGCTAAGATAAATAAAGGTTTTAGATGAATAAAATTTCAGTGGTTGAAATTAGAGCAATGGTTTAAGAATCACTGTTTTCAAAGTTACAGACCTACACCAAGCAAATAATAAAAGGCTCATGCTTTTCTGTTCTTGTTCTCATACTTATGTGAAAACAGTGACAGAAAAGTATGAGCCTTTTACTTTAGATGAGCTTTAACTATTGGTTTACGCTTAACTTGTCCTAGAAGCTAGAAGCTAGAAGCTAGAAGCTATTAATTCGATGTTTTTAACATCAGATCAAGAGCTTGCATGCTTTCATTGAAATATGGGTTATACGTTAACCTTGCGTGGTTCTTGCCTTGTTCAGTGTATCCCCAAGATGAATACCAAACTTCACTACCCGCCAAGCATTCATTTTCTAGGTTAGAGCCTTGTCCATTACTGCAAATTACTTCCGTACCGTTTACTCCATAATATGGATTTTCAGGAGAGAAGAGTAAGCCCATATGAGAACCATTCGATATTCTCTGTTCTTCAAGTGCCATGCTGAATGTTTTAGATCTAGGCTCATCTAGCGAGTGCTCACTTTGCCAAATAAGCATGTTGCTATTATTGGTCATTGTATTAGCGAAGGTATTTCGGACAAACTCAGTATCAATAACGCTGTCGCCTTCACTCATCATGATGAATACTGGCTTTTCGTAAATCCCTTTTTCCAGGTCGTCTCTAACGACTTCAGAAGTTTGGTAGTACACAGATGCTCCGTTCATAGGCAATGAATTATAGCGGAGAGGGTTATCCTCAGGATCTTGATCTGCCCATGTCATGATGTGGCTAGCCATGCCCGCAAATTTCACTGCTGGAGAAAAAGGTTGGAAAGCTGGTGAAAAAAGCATTAATCCTTTGATTGACGGGTCATTAATGGCTTGAGAGGTAACAAGGTTTGCGCCTGTTGAGTATCCACCCAGCCAGACTGCATCATAGTCTTTTTGAAGTAATTGAGTGTGATGATCCACGACTTGTTGCCAATCTTGAAGGGTGGGCAATTGTAGATCACCCACTTTACTGCCATGACCCGGAAGCAATACGGTTCGCACCAAGTAACCTTGATCCGCTAAATGTGTCGCAACATCATGAAAAGAGTATGGTGAGTCACCCAAACCATGCACCAACAATACCGCTTGCCCGTTTGGATTCGCCGGAGTGTATTGAGCTGGTGAATTTGCATCTATCTCGAATTGTTTGTCATTTGTCATGAATACACGGTGAGAAAGTAGCCATTCCTGAGTTTCTTCCACGTAATCTGTGAAGGAAGTTTGCTTGAAATTAGGTAGGTGATCGGATTTCTGGAATGCAGGGTCGATGACCTCTTTTGAGCAGCCAGCAAGGGCAATTGAGGAGATAGCAAGGATACTGGTAATAGTAAGTTTCATCATAGTGCGTTTGCGAGATTCTCTTTAATGTCATGAAGGGTGCATTCATTAATAGTGAATGACGTTCAAGTGATAAGTTTGATTATTTTGTTAGTGACTTGAGCGATGGCAGGTATATTTACATTTGCCATCGCTTGGGGGAGCTATTTTGTATGTATGACTCTATTTGCTATTTACGTTTCTGATTCAACTAATACGTTACTTCTGTGCTGAAAGATCTTCGTATTCACCTTCAATCACACTTGATTTTGCAGTACTTGCCCCTGAGTGCGTCGCATACTGTCGGTGCATTGTTGATTGACTATGCATAGTTTGACCGTGCATTGAAGCCTGTGGTCCAGCTGCAGAGTAGAAGCCTTGCTTCTTCATTTTACTTTGTAAGCGCTTACCTGTGATCATGGCTGCAATAGCCAATGGGATAGCGAGAAGTAGACTGGTAATTAGAGCCATGAAACCAGTAATTAAAGCGACAAATGTAATTAAAATATTCTTCATAATTCTTTCCTCTTTCTTTGTTTTAGCACTATAGCGATATGTGTATGAACAAAACATGAACGCGATTGTTATTTTATTTTCAGGTCTTTTTGACTTTAAGGTGTTTATTTGATGTCATATTTTGTAGTCATAAATACATACTTAAAATAGGGTTAAATATATAATTCCTTTTAAATCAGAAAGTTAAAGTTTGGCACGATTGATGCTCTATAGGGCTTGTAAATAAGTCACCGCAAGCAAAGTACTTGTGGTTAATAAAAATTACTGGAGCCCATTTCTATGTTCTGTATTCAATGTGAACAAACCATTCAAACCCCAGCTGTTAAAGGCTGTTCTTTTTCTCAAGGCATGTGTGGCAAAACATCGGAAGTTTCTGATTTACAAGATGTGCTCGTGCACTCTCTTCAAGGTGTTTCTTTTTGGGCTAATTTAGGCCGTACTTGTGGTGTAATTGACACAGAAATCGATGAATGGGCACCTCGTGCATTTTTCGCAACATTAACAAATGTGAACTTTGATCCTGCACGCATTATCGAATTTGCACAGCAATCTCATGCATTTAAACAACGACTAGAAGAAAAAGTAAGAGCGGCAGCTGTTGTAACTGGCTTTGAAATTCCAGAACTTTCTCCTGCGGCGAAATTCGATCTTCCTACCGATTCTGCGGAACTGCTCGCGCTTGCGCCTCAAGCGGCCGTTAACCGTGGTCATGAATCACAGCATGAAGATGTAATTGGTTTACGTTTATTGTGCTTGTACGGTCTTAAAGGTGCGGCTGCTTACATGGAGCATGCTCTGGTTCTTGGTCAAACAGATGAAGCTATCCAAGGTGAGTACCATGAGATCATGGCTTTCCTAGGTAAAGACCCAAGTGATCTTAAAGAGTTATTAGATACATCAATGCAAATTGGTCTAATGAACTACAAAGTAATGGAGATGCTAGATAAAGGCGAAACCGATACTTTTGGTCACCCAGCGCCAACCGCTGTAAATGTTAAAACGAAAGCGGGTCACTGTATTTTGGTTTCAGGGCATGACTTGCATGACCTTGAAAAAATCCTTCAACAAACTGAAGGCAAGGGCATTAACGTATACACGAATGGTGAAATGCTTCCTGCACACGGTTACCCAGAATTAAATAAGTACCCGCACCTTGCAGGTAACTACGGTAGTGCATGGCAGAATCAGCAAAAAGAATTTGCTAACTTCCCAGGCGCAATCGTGATGACTTCAAACTGTCTGCTAAACCCAGATGTGGGTCAGTACCGTGACCGTTTGTTTACTCGTAGCATCGTTGGTTGGCCAGGCGTTGCTCACGTTGAAGGTGATGACTTCAGCGATGTGATTGAATGTGCTTTATCTCAACCAGGCTTCAAGCATGATGAAATTGAGCAAATGATCACTGTCGGGTTTGGTCGTAATGCCTTGATGGAAGCCGCACCTGCTGTGATTGACCAAGTGAAAGAAGGTAACATCAAACACTTCTTCTTAGTGGGTGGTTGTGATGGTGATAAATCAGAACGTAGCTACTACACAGATTTCACGACTCAAGCGCCTGAAGACACACTTATCCTGACTTTAGCTTGTGGTAAATTCCGATTTAACAAGAACCAATTTGGTGACATTAACGGTATTCCTCGTCTTCTGGATGTGGGTCAATGTAATGATGCTTATTCTGCTATTCAACTGGCTTTGGCGCTGTCAAAAGAGTTCGATTGCGGTATTAATGAATTGCCACTGACTTTAGTCCTTTCTTGGTTTGAACAAAAAGCGATTGTTATCTTACTGACATTGTTTGCACTTGGCGTTAAAGGTATTTATACCGGCCCAACTGCACCTGCATTTTTAACTGAAAACTTGCTTGAAATTATGCAAGCTGAGTTTGATATGCGAGCAATTTCTACACCTGAGCAAGATCTTAAAACAATCTTAGCGGCGTAATGAATCAGCCTCGAGGCAAAGATAAGTACTTTCATGAGTGCTTGTTTAAGCCCCGAGGCTTTTTATATTTACGTATTTAATAAAACCTATTTTCACTAGCTGATTATTAGGCTGGCTATTTCTTTAAAAGGTGTTCTGAATTATGTATGCATGGTCTGAAAGTGACTCTATCTCATTAGTTTGTCTTAAAAAGTGGTATGAAACTGAAGATACAGTAAGCTTCGAACTTGGTAGTGTTCCACAAGATCTCAAATTTAATTTTAAACCGGGGCAGTTCATTACTCTTGGCCTGCATATGCCTGAGAAACTGGATTACCGAGCATACTCCATTAGCTCTCGCCCAGATGAAAACCGCTTAAAACTGACAGTGAAGCGAGTTGAAGGTGGTTTGGTTTCTAACTTCATTATTGATGAACTGGATGAAGGTGATGAAGTTTCAGTGTTGAAACCAGCTGGTGGCTTTAACTGCATTGATTGTTTGCCGTCCAATACTAATAAAGTGACGCTTGTGAGTGCCGGCTGTGGCATTACACCTGTAATGGCAATGGCGAAATACTGGCTTGCTTCAGACAGTAAAATCGAAATTGATTTTATCCATATGGCGAGAAATAAAAGACAAACGATTTATTTTGAAGAGCTTAATCAACTTAATGAAGAGTTCGATAACTTTCACTTAAAGCTGTTACTAAAAGACAACCAAGATACTGCATTTCCTCAAGGCCGATTAGATAAAAATTGGTTGGTTACACTGAGCCCCGATATTTTAGATAGAACCGTTTATTTGTGTGGTCCAATTGGATTTATGCACGATATTGAAAGCTACTTGAAAGAGCTCGAATTTAATATGAGTAACTTCTACCAAGAAAGCTTTACGCCTGCTGAATCATTGAGCTGTGACATTGAAAATAATGAAGAACAAGCAACTGAACAGAATGCAGCAAGCGGTTCAGTAAATGTATTTGTTCCTGCATTTGGCGTTGAGCTTGAAGCTGAGCAAGGTAGCCCATTGATTGATTCACTTGAGAAAGGTGGTGTACCAGTAATTGCAGCTTGTCGAAGTGGTATCTGCGGTTCATGCAAGTGTAAGGTAACGAAAGGCTCAGTCACTTCAACGAGTATAGAAACATTAACTGATGAAGAGATAGAGCAAGGTTATGTACTTGCCTGTTCTAGTACCATTAATGCAGATGTAGAAGTGTCACTAAACTGATTCTATGATTTGGTGCTTACCTGTTAACGAAATACTGAAATAGAAAAGGAGACCGCTGTGATCTCCTTTTTAGTTATTTTGCTTTTGGTGATATGGCCGTTTTGCAACGACAATCACTGTCGATTTAAATGGCTCTCAATTATCAAAGAAGCTTTGATGTTAGAAAGTTAGCTCACTTTGAACTTACTAATGGTTTCTGTCAGCTTATTAACGGTTTGGTATTGAGAGTCAATACGCTCAACCATTTCGTTAGTGCTATTCACGCCACTTTCGGCCAGTTGATCAACCGCGACTGTTTGTTTGCTGATTTCGCCAGAGGCAGCAGCTTGCTCAGATACCATAGAAGCAATTTCACGAGACTGACTGTCTATTAGTTCGATTGCTTGTCGGATGTCTTTCAGTTTTTCATCAACAGACATAATCGTTTGTACGCCAAGTTCGGTTTTAGAGCGACCCACTTGCATTGAATCTACAGCATTACCTGCGGATTCCTGAAGCGTTGAAATAATGCTTTCAATATCAACTGTTGATTCTTGCGTTCTTTGAGCAAGTGTTCGTACTTCATCGGCTACAACCGCAAAGCCGCGACCTTGTTCACCCGCACGAGCAGCTTCAATTGCTGCATTCAGTGCTAATAGGTTCGTTTGGTCTGCAATACCGCGAATAACTTCAAGCACGCTACTGATAGAAGAAGCGTTATCATTCAGAACTTTAACCACTTTTTCAGACTTAGATACGTCTTCATAAATGTCATTCATTAACTGAGTGGCTTCACTTGCTAGATTTTGCCCTTCTTGAGAACGTTCAGTCGCGCCAGATGCTTGCTGTTGAGCATTATTCGCGTGATCAGAAATACCATGAATGGTCTGAGTCATTTCATTAGCCGCCGTCGCTATTTGCTCGATGTACCCTTTTTGATGAGAGATATTAGAGCGAAGCGTGTTGGCAAGACTATTCAGTTGAGTGGAATCATCACTCACAGCATGACTAGCCTCAAGGCTAGAAATTGTCGTGCTTTGAATGTCGCTAACAAAGTTGTTGAAAGATTGGCTTAGTTTACCAAGCTCATCATTCTTCTCATATTGCAGGCGTTGTGTCAGATCACCTTCACCATTAGCAATATCATCCATAGCGGACACCACTTCACGTAAAGGTCTTGATACGAAGTAGTTAATTAGCGCAAATAAACCTAGAGCCGATGTAATTAAGAAGACTGCAATAGTCAGTAAAGTTGTCCAGAATGTTGCTCGAATCGGTTCAGTGATTAATGATTTAGGCACCATGAAACCAATACGCCAGTCTAAAGCCATTGTGTTATCAACAATAGATTCAGTGTGCACAACGTAGTCATTACCTTCGAAAACCACTTCGCTGCTGAATTCATCATTCGCAACGGCATCTTTCGATAGTTGAGTAAAGCCACTTGTGTTACCAAAAATTTGGTCGATATCAGACAGGGACGGTAACTTTGACATATCAATCTGATTGTTATCATTAAAGGCAATGATTCGACCGTTTGAGGAAATTAAGAAGCCTTTACCCACGCCGTCATACTTCATTTGATCAATCAGGTCTTTTTTGATCACTGTACCTAGAATATCAATACCGAGTACGCCAACTAACTGACCACGGTTATTTTTTACTGTGGTTTTGATTGAAGTAACAATGCTTCCATCATTTGCATCAATTTCAGGTTCGGTAATGAATAGGCGATCTTTACTTAGGGCTTCAGACCACCAAGGTCTTTTACTCGTATAGTAAGTTAAATCGTTGTAGCGACCGTTTATATCAAAATACTCATGAGTACTTGCTGGCGCAAAAAAGACTGATTTGATGTAAGAGTCGTGTTTTGAAATGCTTTTAAATGATTGAACAATTGACTGATAGGCTTTGTCTTCTGAGATTTCGGAGCCGCGTTCAGTATAATTTTTGAACCAATCGGTAAGAGAGCTTGTTGAAGCTAGGGTTGTTACAACACGAGAGCGTTCACGAAAGAATTCTTTAATTGAACTCGCGGTGTTGTCTGTAACTAGCTTGAGTTCTTGGTTCACGCTGTTTTCGACTGTTGCATAACGTGATTGGAGGGAGAAGTAACCACTAACAACAGAAATAGAGAGGAGTATTAGGGTGGTTGCTAGAATCACCTTTTTTGCGATTGTATCATTTAATCTCATGGTTTTTCCTTTCACTTGAGAGGGCATTAAGAGTTTTACTTAAACTCAAGTTTTTAAGACATAACGACCTGTTAGGTCGCGATTTTTAAGCACAAACCCCTAAATGCAAACGTTTGCTACAATACAATGGCTGGAAAATCAGTCAAGAACCTATTGCATATATTGTAGCTTAAATAACATTTCAATTATTAAGGTTAATCTTCTTTGTATCGTACAATAAAAACTGGACCTCGTATGATGGTTTTGTTGTAGGAAATGGCTGATAATTGGTCAAAAGTGACTCGATTTATTTTAAGTAGTGTCTGTTTCTTTGCCTTACTTACATAATGTTCATATATAAAAAAACCGCTCAACTAGGAGCGGCGAAATGGGGGAGCTGTATTTAAACGACTCAATAACAATCTCATGGGGTCGAGTTACTATTGAATCTGTTTGAATACAGCAGTACTTTTATCATTATTATGTTGTGGAGCCTGTGACATAACTGCTAATTACTTAGCGATTCATACCGTTATTTTAGGTGCTAGGGTACGTTTTGTAACGAACGCCCATCATTTGTTCCATGCAGTGTACAACTTGGCAGCTATAACCGAATTCATTGTCGTACCAAATGTAAAGAACGGCGCGGTTGTCTTGAGCAATAGTCGCTACACCATCCACTACACCAGCGTGACGTGAGCCCACTAGGTCAGTTGATACAATCTCAGTTGAATCTGTGTAGTCAATTTGCGCTGAAAGCGGAGAAGTCAGTGCCATCTCACGTAAATAGCTGTTTAACTCTTCTTTATCTGTCCCATTTTCTAGGTTCAAATTAGCTACAGCCATTGAAACATTTGGCGTTGGAACACGAATTGCGTTGCCCGTTAGTTTACCTGCCATTTCAGGCATTGCTTTAGCGACGGCTTTTGCTGCACCTGTTGAAGTGAGGACCATGTTTAATGAAGCAGCACGACCACGGCGATCACCAGAGTGGAAGTTATCGATAAGGTTTTGGTCATTAGTGAATGAGTGAACGGTTTCGATATGTCCTGAAAGTACGCCATATTTATCGTGAACGGCTTTAAGTACTGGTGTAATGGCATTTGTGGTGCAGCTTGCTGCGGAAATGATGGTGTCTTCAGGTTGAATAACATCTTCATTTACCCCGAATACAACATTTTTAATATCGCCTTTACCTGGAGCGGTAAGTAAAACCTTCTTCGCACCATTACATGCCACATGCTGACTTAGACCTTCAGAGTCGCGCCATACACCTGTGTTATCAACAACAAGCGCGTTATTAATGCCGTAAGTGGTGTAATCAATATCTTCAGGTTTGTTAGCGTAAATCACCTGAATATAATTGCCGTTCACAATGATGGCTTTTCGTTCTTCATCAACAACAATGCTGCCGTTAAATTGGCCATGCACTGAGTCACGACGTAGCAAGCTTGCACGTTTTTCTAAGTCGCCTTTTTTGCCGCCACGTACAACAATCGCACGTAAACGTAATGGATAACCAGGGCCGCTTTTCTCAATAAGCAAGCGAGTCAATAAACGACCTATACGACCAAATCCATAAAGCACAACGTCACGAGGTTCTGTCATCGCTTCGCCATTTAACGACTCTAAAAGTGCAGTTTGTAGGAAATCGTCTAAGCCTGTGGTGTCTTCTCTATTTTCCCAGAACATGTGAGCTAGGCGACCAATATCAATACGGCACGGAGAAAGGTCCATATTGAGTAGATGTTGAATAATAGGTTGAGTTTGTTCAGGTGTAAGAAGTGAGCCTGTGTAACGTTTTGCTATGCGGTGAGCTTTAATTATGTCGATGGTGGTTGCATTAACCAGGGTTTTCCCAAAGAGGATAACTTCTACGCCTTTTTGACGATAAAGTTGACCTAAAGTAGGCGAAATTGATTCAGCAATCGTTTGGCTAGTTTGCCAGTCTAGAAGGTGCTTTTCAGGGCTCATCTTAACTCGGGACCTTTTTCACGTTATTGGGTGCATTATGGCGAGTGTAGGGTTGCCATAATGCATGGGGGAATTAAATCATCACGGTGACAGTCTTAGTGCTGTTCTTTTTTATAACTAATGTCTTAAAAATGAATGGTTTAAAGCTAATGATTATATGCAGTGTCATAAATGCACTAATGAAATCCATTAGCTATCAATCATTCTGAAAACGTCCTGTATTGGGATGTTTTTATTTTGTAATTTTTATGTGGCGGGATTGTAGGGTATGAATTGTTATTCTGCTAGTAAAATTAAATGAAGGTGAAATGACTGAAATATTGTAATTTTCTGGGGTTATAAGGTGGTTTTTACGTAATTATCGATGTTGACATTTATAGATGTAGAGACTTAATTTTTGATGAAAAGTACTAACATCAAAGTTGAATGCAACAATTACAAATTCAGCCGACTTTGCAGGTGGTGCAGATCTCAACTTCAACTTAAAAGGTAAACGATAATCCAATGGAATAGACGTTTACATTCGTTTGTATCTTTTGAGTTGGATTTTGCGGGATTGTAAAGTGCCCACTGATCGATTCTGTGCGCCCCCAAACATGCTGCCATTCAATATAAGTGCTTACATTGGCAAGTAGAGAGTATTTTGCACCAATCAGTAATGATTCATTATCCCTTAATTTTCTACGCTGGCTGTACGTGATGTACGGGCTCCATGAATCAAATAGGTAATTAGCACTGAAATACCAATTGCTATGAATGTCCTGGGATAATATGACTTCCGACATTAGGTTTAGGTTCCCTAGCAAGTAATTCGCTCCTAGTGTGAATAGCTCAAGATCTTGATAGCCAGTCACTGATGGGACTAAGTCTTGTTTGTAGTTTGCGTGCAAATAGCTCGCTCTAAAATGGATGTCATCTAAATTCAGTTCTGCTGTGACTCCTATAGCATCTCTTGATGTTATGGTTATATTTTTTCCTTGAACGATTTCACTGGTTTCTTTAGGTGTTGCTCCAAATGCAAGAAGGCGTAAGTGTGCCTCATCATTTATCCAGGAGCTCCACTCTATGGATGCGCCATCAAAATAAGTAAAGCCGAATACGCTGTTATAAACATCTTGAGGGGGACGAAGCCAAGGGTAGGCTTCAGACACATAGTAATATTCTGAAATCATGAACAAGGGAATACGTAGTCGCCCCAGTTTGGTGTTTAACTCACCATTTCGATATGCAACATAAGCCCATTCTAGGCTGGGGTCAGAAAACTCATCATTAGGTGTTTTGACTAGTTGTACAGAGCTTCTAAGTGCATTGTTGATCTCCCAGTCTAACTGAATGCCAAAAGTAGTATCGCAGTCAAAACACCACTCATCATTAATATTCAATTGATAAAACGTTGGAATCTCTTGGTCGGTGACCGTCGCACTTTGTGTACCAAAGCCACTTACTCTAAAGGTATCCGTTACATCAATCGCAGCGACTGATATCGAGGAGTAGACAGCCAACAAGAGTAGAGATGCTATCTTCATAACTCTTCCTTAATTTTTATTATATATAGTATTTTTACGTGGGTAGGCAATTGTTCTATAGGGTAATAAGCAATGCCTGTAGGCGTGCTTTTAAGCCATATAAGCACACTTTCTAAGTCCTCACTTTGCAATTGGAATGGGGCTGAAGCTCTGCCAGAAAAGCTTTGCTTCGCCCAGATAGATTGCATTTGTGATGGGTTTTTATTGAGTAAAGAGAGATAAAAATTTTTTCTAAGGTCAGATTTGGGAGGAAGATCCAGTAACTTAATATGATGCTCTCCAATACGGTCTATTTTGCCTCTGTATAGCATTTTAACCTGTATGGATTTCAATTGAAGAAGCTCTGAATTCATTGATATCACAGCGTATTCTTCGGCCTTAATAGCAGAAGATATTAAAATTGCTAACAGTAACGTCGGAAGAACGACTAGAAGCGACCATCTTGTCATTTATATTTTATTCCAAAGTCCATTTTGAACAATTATTTCTATTTATTGACTACTATTAACATAGGCTAGGTACAATTACTTTCAAGGAAGGGAGTGATTATTATAATGATAAATGTTTCAATTAGGCTTCGACTCATAATTCTTTCTACAATTTCTGTATTAATTATATTTGGCTTAACTGTTAATGAGTTTTCTAAAAATAAGAGTAAAGTTGACGGGTATGAGATAACGCAGATAAAAACAGAATTGTTACAACTATTTGGATCACTTTCTAATAGTTCATACCATTTATTGACCAGCGAATCAGGTATGGCTGAAAGGGAAGTTCTTCTTGATGAGATTAACACTACCCTTCAGGAGTTTGATAGAAAAAACAAACAATTGTTGTCTTATCAGTCTCAACTGGAGCTTTCTTCTGAAATTGAAGAACTGATAGATATCGTGAATGAAATGTCGGGAGCTTCCATTCAGGAAACTCGATCAGTGGGAGACTGGTTTTTTGATGTATTACAAGAAACCTTAAATGAAATAATAAAAATTAATGCAAACATTACAAATAATGATATTTCAAAGTCTGAGCAGCTTTATTCAGATTTAAGTCAATTTGTTTTTTGGATGCAAAAGGAAGCTTGGCATAGCTTTTGTTTATATATCGATCCGCAATCAAAGAGTTCTGGAATTCTTAATTACCTTGGTGCAGTCGAGAGACAAGAACAATATTTAGAAAGGTTCTTACAGTTTGGTGCTACCTCGCATCAAACCAGTGAATTGCTTAAAGTGTTTTCTCAAAGTGATTATCAAGAAAGCCTTCGTATTAGAAGCCGTATTTTGAGTGAAAATGCGCAGCCCAGTGAAATCTATGACTATGTTAAAAGTCTAGAGCAAAGACATGAAAATATTTTCGTTGTTATTGATGGCTATACTGAAAGCCTAAAAACACAATTACTTGATCGAATTAAAGAGCAGAAGAGAAACATTTTATTCATGACTTTGCTGCTTTTGAGTTCGGCAGTGTTAGTCATTTCACTTGGTTATAGCACTTCATTACGGATCAATCGTAAGCTATCTATTATTCTACATGGAATGCTCAAAAGAGATGAAGATGATAAAACACCGAAAAAGATAGAAGTTGAAGGTAATGACGAGCTCGCCATTTTTGCTCACGCTGTAAATAAAATCATGCTTAAAGAACAGCAGCATACTCTTGATCTAATTGAGGCTAAAGAAGATGCTGTCTCTGCCAATAAAGCGAAAAGTGCTTTTTTGGCAAATATGTCCCATGAAATCCGAACACCACTCAACGGTATCATCGGCATGGCAGAGATCTTATCTCAAAGTGATTTGAATGTGAGCCAGAAAGAAGTGCTTGCCGATATTGAGTCATCTTCTCACGCGTTACTCGTGCTATTGAATGATATTCTTGATTTATCCAAAATCGAATCGGGTAACCTGACATTATCGCCAAATTCCTCCGATTTACGAGAGGCGGTATATGACTCAGTCAGTGTCATTCTGTCTAAAGCGATCAGTCAGAATGTAGAATTAGAAATTAATATAGATTCCAATGTTCCCCCTCAATTATTTTTTGATGAGCACAGATTAAGGCAAGTACTGACAAACCTATTATCTAATGCGATCAAATTTACGCCTTCCGGTACTATCATCACTTCGGTGACTTATATCGCACTATCTGATTCGCAAGGGATGGTGGAGTTTCATGTATCTGACACTGGTATCGGCATTGAATCTGAAAAACTCGATTCTATTTTTGAACCATTTACTCAAGAAGATGGAAGTATTACTCGTCAGTTTGGTGGTACTGGTCTTGGTCTAGCGATTTGTCGCCAATTAGTGGAACTTATGGATGGCAAGATTGAAGCAAACTCCATTAAAGGTATAGGTTCTACATTTAAATTCAATATTTCTGCGGATGTGGTGGAAAGCCGTGAGAAAGTGCTGGAACACCTGAAAAGCGCAGTGATCATTTCTAATTCATTTAGTTATGTGAGTCAGTTACATAAAGAATGTGAGAGAAATGGTATCACAGTTGAATTGTTTCCATCAGTGAAGAATTTAGAAAGCGATAGTTTAGATTATGATTTCATTCTGTACTGCCACACCATGCATCATTCACTCAATAAAGATCTTGAAGAGCTACATTTAAAGTACCCGCAACAAAAAATTATCGTATGTCAGCATCACTTATTTAAAACAAATGTGATTCATGAAGCTGTACATTCAACTCATACTTTACCTTTTCTCGGTAAGCGCTTTTTCAACAGTCTAGTTGCATTGGATGAATATAAACCGCAGCTCAAAGAGCATCTGAATAATCAAAAGGCTGCGATTGGGAGTGATCTAAACCGCCGTCCACTTAATAGGAAAATATTGATCGTTGAAGATAACTTAATGAATCAAAAGATAGCCAGTTTTTTTCTAGAGAAAGCGGGGTACGATTATTTAGTGGCGAGTAATGGACAAGAAGCGGTTGATGCAATTACTCAAGGTGGGCAATTTGATGCGATTCTGATGGATTGTATGATGCCTGTCATGGATGGTATTACTGCGACACGTGCAATCCGAGATTGGGAAGTCCAGCAAGGTCTTGGAAAGCTGCCAATCATTGCACTAACTGCCAGTGTGCTAGATGAAGATATTAAGCATTGCTTTGATGCAGGAATGAACGCGTATTTGCCTAAGCCTTATAAGTCACATCAGCTCTACGACTTATTTAACACGCTGCAACTAGCTTAAACTGATTTGCTGAATGGAGCGGGGCTATTTCGTATTTTTCATCAGACTGATCAAGATGAAAAATCAAGTAAGGGGTTAAGCCAGCATTTATACCATTATTTGCACAGAGGTATTTCTGCTGGCTATTAACCAAACCGATCTGGAAATTATCTATTTAGCTGAACTTACCGAACCTCTAACCCTAGGTTATATTGAGCCAAACAGCGTGTGACATAACTGATTTTCAAAAAAGCTGCAATTAAGATCGTGCTGATGTGAGCTGCGATTTGTACGGGTAAAGAAAACTTGTCTGCTAATGGGTATGCCATAATCACGCTTACAAGCATGAGCGTAGCAGTTAATAGCAAAGCTATGTTCGATACAGATAAAAGAGTTTGAAAGCGTTGTGTTGAGCTAGACATATTAATCACCTAAAGATAATGATAACTACTATTATTCTTATAGCGATATTCGTGCCAAAAACCTAAATTGATTTAGATCAATGTTTTAGGGTTTTTCTTATGACTTATTGAGTCAATAAGACCTTACCTGTAGTGAGTCCAATTGACCCTTTGGTGTTTTTTTACCAGCTCCTAAATCCACATGTGTCTATGTGAAAGCGTACTCCGGAATATAAGCCTAAGCCCACATTGTACTCTTGCCCTACTTTAGCGTGGATAGCTTTCAGTTTTGTGTGCAGATCAGACCGGCTAATATCTTGTGAAGGAACAAGATCTAAAGCGCAAAAGTTTAGGTGTTTGCTCCGTAGTGCTCCTCCCGCTTGTTTATTATAAATATCAGTCCGCTCACCTGATACAGGAATAACGATACCAAGTTCGGGCTCTATGTACGTTTGAATAAACTTCAGCGTATTAATCATATTAGGAAGATGTTGCGCGTTTGGCAGCGTGAACAAGGTTGTATTGTTCATTACCCAGTCGGTGCCTTGTAATAGAATCAAATGCAGTGGCATTTTTGTGGTTATACCAGCCTCTCTTAACTGTGTACCAATCTTCAGCACTTTGTCTTCAGCATGATTGAGAAGAATCCAGCCTCTGAATGCGGCTCTGGTGGGCACTTTATAACCGTGAATATCAACAACTAAATCATCATAGGTCATTTCCATGTCGTCGGTTTGAAGCTTTTGTAAAGCTTCAGAATGCGGTTGTGTCGTAGTAAGAAGTAGTGCTGCCAATAGATGTGAAAACATAGTCTAGCTCCTTTAGAGATGTAGAGAGTATAGACGTTGTTTAGAATTGACTGAGGAGGTTAAGTAGCTGGGTTTAATTAGCAAGTAATAAAAAACTCACGACTAATCGTGAGTTTGTAAAATAATCGAACTAAGGGAAGTAAACTACTTCTTGCCTTGAGTTTGCTTATCTTCTTCTGTTAATTCGCGAATACGGCGGCTGATATCACGACGCGCTTTAGAAATTTCAGCGCTCTTGATGATGTGGTCATCAACACGATCTTCGTAATCGGCTTTCATATTTTTAATGATGCCAAGAATGTCATCATGGGTCATTTCTGGTTTGATGTAATCCAGAAGGTTATCAAGTAGATCAACACGCTTACGGTTGTCACGAACTTTCTTTTCGTTGTCTAGCAATTCACGTTTAAGTTTGTTTTTACGACGTGCTTGGTTCACGATTTCAAATACGCTGCTCATAGATTCCCTTTTCCTAATCTTGATAATACGTTGTCTGTCTTTGATTAAAACACATCAAATGGCGATGTAACAGTCTTTAGATCAAAGCAAAAGTAAGGTTGTGTATTAATTGGACACTCACATAGAAGGACGATTGTCTTTCATCGATAGTTCACTATATTATCTACGCTAGAAATAACATTGATATGAAAATGCGAAATGAATCAACAAACAATACAGGATGACTTCGAAGATGATTATGATCCTGGCTACTCTAAAGAGCATGAGAAAATTCGCTCTGCGTACGTTAAAGAGCGCAGATATTTAGAAGTGATAGAAATTGAGCTAAATCGTTCTAAAATCATAATGATTGATGAGCAAGGTCGTAAACGTAAAGTCCCTATTTTGTCTGAACACTAGCTTATAAGTTCGTAAACATTCAAAAATGTTTAGATGGAATTCAAAACAATAATAAGGAAAAATTATGAATATTGTGCTTTCACCTATTGAAGCTAGAATCATTGGTTGTTTGATTGAGAAAGAAGTGACAACACCGGACCATTACCCATTGACTCTGAATAGTTTGACGACAGCTTGTAATCAAAAAAGTAACCGTGAACCTGTTTTGGCACTATCAGAATCTGATGTTTTGGATGCCGTTGATGGATTGATTAATCGCCGCTTAGTGAGTGATGAAAGTAGCTTTAATAGCCGCGTGAACAAATACCAACATCGTTTTTGTAATACGGAATTTGGTGATCTGCAATTCTCTGAGCAAGAGCGAGGCATCATTTGTTGCATGTTATTACGTGGTGCTCAAACGCCTGGAGAGCTTCGTACTCGTACTAACCGCTTAGCTGCGTTTAGCGATGTTAAAGAAGTAGAGGCTGTGTTAGATAGGCTTTCAGTAAGAGAAGCCGGTGCTCTTGTGGTGAAGTTACCACGTGAAGCGGGTAAACGTGAGTCTCGTTACCAACATCTACTGAGTGGTGAAGTGGATGTTGAAGCTATGGAGAGTGCAGCACCTACCAGTTTTTCTTCTGGCAAGGCGGCACCTTCGGCGGCCAATGATGAAAAGCTTGCTGAACTAGAGTCTGAAGTTGCGAGCTTAAAAGAAGAGTTACGTGAGCTAAAAGAACTCGTGAATTCATTGTTGTAATGCATAGCGGTTAAATCTTTTATTTTGAATATTCTCTTTGAATGAATACCACTAATGATAATGCGGATTGGGTCGTCTACTTAATCCGTAATTGCCACAATGCATTGTATTGTGGAGTGACAAATAACCTTGAACGGCGTTTTAAACAACACCAAACAGGTAAAGGGGCAAAAGCTTTAAAAGGCAAAGGACCTCTAACGCTTGAATGGCACCTCTCAGTTGAATCCAAAAGTATTGCTCTCAAAATGGAATATGCCATTAAGCAACTGACAAAAACTAAAAAAGAGAAAATTATATCTTTGCAAACATCGCTGCAGCTTGTTGATGGGCAACTCATTATTTGTGGTTATTGATGCATATATTCCATTGATAGTGCTAATCTTATTTATGCGACATATAAAATAATAAGGTTAATACGGATATGAAACAATTCAACAAGTTAACGTTGGCAGTGGGCTTAGCGTGTACAACATTGTCAGTAAATGCAGCAAACCACGTGGCTGACGGACGTGGTAATGCAATGGGTAATACGGGTGTAGCATCCGCTGATTACTTAGTGGCTCCTTTTTATAACCCTGCGCTTGGCGCAAACTTTCGTGAACATGACGATTTTGGTCTTTTGTTACCAGCAATAGGGGTAACAGCAAGAGATACAGATGATTCACTTACCACCCTAGATGATCTACAAGACGCTATTGATCGATATGATGACATGATCAACAACGGCCAAATTCCTTCCCAAAGTGACATCGACCAACTGAACGCTTACATGGATGACTTGCAAGGGAATTCACCATTGGCTGTGACGGCTGGCGCGAGTATCGCTGTGGCACTTCCAATCAAAGCTATTTCGACAAACTTATTTTCTCGTGGATATGTTGAAGTGATTGCGGTGGAAGAAATTGCAGACAATACGGGTAATTCTGCCGTTGATGTAGAGAACCGATATAACGACTCATATGTTGCGATGGCGGCTTTTGGATATGCTGAGCTTGGTATTTCATTTGCAAAAGAGTTCACGATTAATGAGCAAAGGTTTTCATTTGGTGTTTCACCAAAATACCAAGAGCTGACGACATATTCTAACCGCCAAAGAGTAAAAGACTTTGATTTGGAAGATTATGATGAGTCGGAGGTGTCTGAAACCGCGTTTAACTTTGATATTGGTGCCATGTGGTATAAAGACAACTATCAAGTCGGTTTCGCTGTGAAAGATGTCATTGCTCAAGAAGTTAAATTTTCGCAAGGTACTACAGGGGCTTATGAGCTAAATCCTCAAGCAACGGTTGGTTTTGCGTATGCTCATGAATATTTCACTCTAGCCGCTGATGCTGACCTAACCGCTCAAGAGCGTTTTAAAAACCTTGACGATGACACTCAATTTATCCGTTTGGGCATCGAAGGCAATGCTTGGGGCTGGGCTCAGTTAAGAGCTGGTTATGAGATTGATTTAGAAGATACATTAGATGATTCATTAACGGCAGGTATCGGGATAAGCCCATGGGATGTGGTTAGCTTTGATTTAGCAGCAAGTTACGCTGGTGATAATCAATTTGGTGCTTCGGGTAACTTAGCACTAACTTTTTAATTAGCACACTGTCTAATCTTGTCGATACTTATCAGCTAGTGGGAAGTAATCACCCATTACAATCATAAATATTGCCACCTTAAATGGTGGCTTTTATCCGTTTAAATGATGAAGTCGTATTGATAAAATTCTCTAAAAAACAAAAACAGAACGTTGTTCCAATGTAATGTTAATTTTCTATCATTTTTTCTATATGTCCTACATAATGGGCATAAGTCATACCTCGATATGACAATGTGCTAGGTAAAGAAAATGAGCCAAAGTAGCTCATAACAAATGAGAAAAAAATGAAACGTTCACTTATGTTACTTGGGATGGCTTTATGCTCTAGTCCCGCCATGTCGCACGGAACACATATACTAAATGATTATTGGGAATATCAAGAATTCCTTGATCATTTTTCGGAGCAAAATGAGCTAACTCAGAAGCTGAATGAGGTTGTTCAAAATCGTCCCAAGCCATTAACAATAAGACAAGATAAACCTATAACTATTTCTATAGTTTATCCTGGGCAGCAAATTTCAGATTATTGGGTGAGGAATATTCAAGCGTTTGAAAAGCGTTTAGACCGGTTGAAAATTGATTATCAAATTAACCAAGTTTTTACTCGTGTTAATGGCGATATCACTCAACAAAGCATTTCTTTACAAGAAGCAATTAAGAATAAAACGGATTATTTGATTTTCACTCTGGATACAACTAGACACCGAAAATTCATCGAGCATGTATTAAATGCTACCGACACAAAGTTAATCTTACAGAATATAACCACTCCGGTAAGAGCATGGAAAGAACGTCAGCCATTTATGTATGTGGGTTTTGATCATGCAACAGGCAGTTTGAAACTCGCTGACTACTTCAAAGAAAATGCTAAAGAAAACGCTCAGTACTCGGTGTTATACCGTTCTGAAGGTTATATTAGTGATGCTCGTGGTGATACATTTATTCATGACATAAATTCAGAGACCGACTTTAAACTCACCTCGTCGTTTTATACAAAAGCAACCAAAGAGAGTGCTTATAAAGCCGCAAAACTCAGTATCCAAAAAAATGAAGACTTAGACTTTATTTATGCGTGTGCAACAGATGTAGCCCTTGGTGCCGCTCAGGCAATTCAAGAGTCGGGTCGCACAGATATTTTAGTCAACGGTTGGGGTGGCGGTTCTGCTGAACTTGAAGCACTCGAAAAAGGTGAGTTAGACGTGACCGTCATGAGAATGAATGACGACACTGGCATTGCCATGGCTGAAGGCATTAAATGGGATCTAGAGGGGTATACTGTGCCGACTGTATATTCTGGAGATTTTGCCATAGTCACTAAAAATGATTCCCCGGAGCGAGTGTCTCGGCTTAAAGCTCGCGCGTTTAGATATTCAGGACAGTAATGAAAAAAAGCTACGCCATTATGCCTCGTAACACCCTAGCAAGACTAATCACTCGTATTATCATACTGGTTATCGGTGTGATGGCTATTGGCGTGCTTATTCATAACTATGAAACTAGCAGTAATATTATTAAGCAAGAAACCAACCGAACTATTAAACAAACCTCTAGCTTGATTCAGAACATGTTTGATTACCGTCTTTCGGTTTTGCAAATACATCAAGACAGTAGTTCGAATAATGAAACTCTTCGCAGTTACTTTAAAAGTGGCGATAAAGATGAATTGAACTATTTCTTTTTTGGGATAGATCAAAGGGAGCCAAATCACGCTCCAGATTTACGTTTCATCACCACCCACAATGGTCTTGAATGGGATGATGGCAATGCCCAGTTTTACGGATTCACTCATAAAAGTTTAGAGAATGTATCCAATGAAGTTGCTTTTAGCAGTAATTGGCATTTTTTAAAGCTAGATACAGATATGGGTAAGCGCCATTTGCTGTCTCGACGTACTCCAATTATTGATAATGAATCTGGTGAAGTGTTAGGGCAGTTATATATAGCCGTCATCCTCGACAATAACTTCTCATTAGCTGAATCTATCCAGCAACGAAGTAATTGTGAAAACATCATTATTGAAGCTCACGGTCAACCTGTAACTTCAACTTTTAAGGGGAGCGAAAGCTACTCAATTTCAGATGTCTTACGTTATGGATCTAAAAGTGAACTTGCTGAACACTTTGTTACGGTTGTCCCTATAACGATTAATCATGTGGAAACACCACTCATCATCCGAGCGGTTCAAAAGAATAATAATGTTATCGAATTAGAACAGAATTACGGAAAAGCGATTGTAGTAATCGTAATCGGAATTCTTTCATTGTCGTTTTTTGCAAGATCATGGATTCAGAGACGGGTTTCAGGAGAGTTAGATAAATTGATGGACTATACCCGCGCCGCGAGTGAAGGTGATTCCCATCAAAAATTTGAAGGCTCTGAAATTTATGAATTTCATCATATTGGCTGCACTCTTGCTGATGCTTTTGAGCGCATTGCAGAGCAAAACCAAAAGTTTCAAGACCTTTTCAACTTTTCACATTCTCCTATTTTGGTTTGGTCTGAATCTGGTGTGCTGATTGAGATGAACCCTGCGGCTCAAATGGCTTTATCTGTAAATGATGAAGAAGAGCGTATGTTCGCCAAGAAATTTGAACAAGAAATGCTGCCTAATATCAAAATGGTTCTAGATGGAGCAAAACTAACAGGTATCAATGTGCCTATCGGAACTAAGGTATTCCGTTGGAATATTTCTGCGATAACGGTAGAACATGATGTGTCAGGCGTGGTGGTGCAAGGTCAAGACATCACAAAACTGATTGATGCCGAAAAACAAACTAATATTGCCCGTAAAGAAGCGGAAAATCTGGCCAATATTCGAGCCGATTTCCTTGCGAAAATGAGCCACGAAATACGCACGCCATTGAATGGTATTTTGGGTATTTCACAATTACTCAAGCGAACGGTTGATCACGAAAGTAATATTAAACAGGTCGATATGCTTTGTAATAGTGCAGAACATTTACTTGCTGTTTTGAATGATATTTTAGACTTTTCAAAAATTGAGCAAGGGCAGTTTAGCATTCAGAAAAAAGCATTCCTTCTATCAGATATCGTTAGTACGCTGAATAGTATTTATAGACCACTCTGTGAAGATAAACAGATACATTTAATTTTAGATAACCGAGTTACGGACAAACTTGAGATTAATACCGATCAGGTTCGTTTGAATCAAATCCTGTTCAATCTTTTGAGTAATGCAATCAAGTTTACTCATCAAGGGCAAGTGTCTGTCACTTTTGACTTAGGCTCAGATTTTAATACCAATACTGCTGATTTGATTATTTCTGTGAAAGATACCGGTATTGGAATAGAAGAGGGCAAGTTAGATGTTGTCTTTGAACCTTTCATGCAAGCAGAAGAAACGACTACCCGTGAGTATGGTGGTACTGGGTTAGGGCTTGCGATAGTAAAGAATCTTGTTGATATGTTGCAAGGTGATATTAAAGTTCAGAGCTTTAAAGGGGTTGGCTCTGAGTTTATTGTTGAAATTCCAGTGGAATATGTCACACGAACTTTACCCGAGGAACCAAGTCTTTTTGAACTAGACACCAAAGAGTTATTTGATGTTGAATTGAATGTACTTCTTGTTGAAGACAATCACACCAATGCTTTTATTGCCCAGGCATTTTGTAAGAAGTATGGGATGAGAGTGACTTGGGCCAAAGATGGGTTAGAAGCTCTTGCTATAGTTCAGCAGGAGTCGTTTGACTTGATCTTGATGGATAACCAACTGCCAAACATTGGTGGAGTTGAAACAACAAAACGTATTAGAGAAGAGTTTCATATATCTACGCCAGTCTACGCTTGTACTGCAGACACACAAGAGTCTACGCGGGAAAGCTTTCTTGCCGCTGGTGCAAACTATGTCATTATTAAACCAATTAAAGAAAAGGCGCTACACCAAGCTTTTGTTCATTTTAAACAGCATTTCGTAAATAGCTGATTCATCGTTTGAACGGGTTTTAGTGACAAGTATGGGAACTTAGCATGCAGTTGTGTCTGTTCATAGATAATTGCCTTACTTAAACGAATGCTTTAGCGCTTTAATAAGCACGCTTTAGATAGAAAGAAGTTACATGAGAGTCTTCATTTCTTTACCAAATAAATCAGAGAGAGCCGGAAAGGAAAGCCTGTTCTAAAAGCTCTTTTTTGAGGTTCTCATTCATTTCTACTGGTTCTTTAAATTGAACCCCAATCAACCATCCTTTGTTATGCTTCTTTTTGCTCACTACTTGGTAAACTAATTCGTCTGGTAAGTGCGCACTTAATGCTGATTGAACTTTGAGCTTTATGCCGTTTTCGATATCAGACTGTTCTGAAAAGTAGAGCCCGCAACCAGAAACCGAGAAATCTAAAATAGTTGCATCGAATAAAAGAGTTCCGAAATGGACTTGGCACTCGAGATCGATTTTATACCGTTCGTGCTCTCTGATCGGTTTAGATGCATAGTTCGTTGGTGGACGTAGAAACAGTAAATGTGCAGGTTTAGAAATTGAGCTTAGGATACTGGTTTTAAAAGCAACAATATGTCCGAGTTCTGTGTCTGTGACGGCTCGAACCACAATGTCTACATTATTGAGTTTGCGTAGAGTTAAACTTTCGACTGACTTTTGTGAGAGTTCAATGATTAGGTATTGTTCTTGTTTGCAGCCAATATAAATTCCGTTAACAGGGATTGAGTCATTTGGCCCGAAGTTGATAACCGCTGCAGCTCTAATCCCTGATTTTAGGTATCGACTCAAATCGTTTTTTTTATCTGTAGTTGAGTTCATTCAATTTCAATATTGATTATGTATATGATTAATATAACGTTCAATACTATAGATGTCAGTTTTTTCACCGATTTGTATGCGTATTAATTCATATTTTATAAACCAACGTGACATTACCTAGGGGCTTGATAAATTTAGAACCACTTCTAGAAGTGGTTGCATAAACTATTCGGTTTGTTTCTTGGCTTTTTTCATTTGTTTGTGTCGATACATATTTTGGTCTGCTTCACTTAACAGTGTTTCGAATGACAGGGGGCTGTAGCAATCAACAATACTGGCACCAAAGCTAATGGAAGTATTATTGAGCTGAACATTAGCGTTGGCTGCTTCCTTATATTTGTCTTCCATTCTGTTTGCCATCAACATCAACTCTCGCCGTGAGCCAATTAAAGAAATGATGATAAATTCATCCCCACCCAGACGAGCGATGATATCGCTCTCTCTACAGTTATCTTGAAGCACCTTGGCTAAAGTAACTATGCAACGGTCGCCTGCGTGGTGACCAAAGTTGTCATTTACGTATTTTAGGTTATCGATGTCTAAATATACGACGCCAATTGCATGTTGATATCTGCGGGCATCTTTAAATTTTTGCTCCCCTAGAGTTTTTAAGCCTCTTCGGTTGCTCACTCCTGTGAGTTCATCTGTGATGGCAAGATCTTTGATCTTATTGAAATCAGAAATCATTTTTAGGTCAGCTGTAATCAGAAGACAGAACTGAGTTAATAATGCCTGAAGTGTTTCGTTATATTCCGTTGGTTTAGTATCGATTACACAGATGGTGCCAAAAATTTTTCCACTCGGCCAATAAATGGGGAGACCACAATATGATTGGACATGCCCACTTTTTACCGCTGGCGCGTTTACCCAATCTGGATTGTCCAATGCATCATGTATATAAAGTTCTTGCTTGGTTTCAATGATCGTTCGGCAAAAGCTTTGTATGGAACGTGGCCAGTTGTCACCTTCTTTGAGAAAGTTATCTTCATTTTTGCTGGCAACTACCACATTAAAATCATCTTCACGCATTTGAACAATAGTGCCGCATGCCGAGTTATAAATTTCAGAGATTAGGTCTACGGTTTGTTGCCATTTTGACAGGTCTAATTGCGTTGGTTTGTTTCCAAGTAAGCAATCATTTTCATTCAACATTTAGCAATGTCCATATTATTATTTATATCAGTATATACCTAGACTGGCTGAAGGTATGTATTCGCTAAGCGAATAGTGATTTCCTTAAACCAATTTTTAAAGCGTGGTTTACAACGGAAGGAATTATCTTTTACTTAACAAAGTGAAACAGGGTAGACTTTAATTCATCAACTGCTAAGGAGCACTTAAATGGAACTTAATTCATTCTTAACGAAACTCACTTCCTCGCCTGAAAGTATTCAATTTGAAGAAACAATATCGGTAATTGAAGCGAATTACACTTTTTCACCAAGTGAATTTAAAAATGGTGAAGTGATGAATCTTGCTGGTGAAAATAATGGGTCATGCAAGATATTTGCTTTTGGTAACTTGCAGCAGTTATCTGTAGACCAAACATTGGCTTGTTTTGGGCAGTTTTACCGTAAAGATGTGCTCGAATTTCCTGAGAATGAAGATCATCAAAATATTCGAAACTTTATCAAATTTGGCTGGGAAGGTGTTCAATTTTCTCAGCAAGCTCTTGCTAATAAGTAATAAGTAATAAGTAATAAGTAATAAGTAATAAGTAAGAAGTAAGAAGTAAGAAGGTCAGCTGTTTGATCTTCTTACTATTGGCAATCAACATATTGTATTTATTCAACTGGTAATGCCGTCAGGCAGTTTCTACACATGCATAAGCCAGCTTTAGGGACAGAGCTTGTGTCTCTTTTTTCAAGCTCAAAGCACCAGCAAGTTTCTTTGCCCATACTAATGTCACATTGCGCGGATTTTTCACATTGCGGGCAAGTGTGTGTTGTACTTGTACCGTCTAACTTATCCATAATTATCTTTCTATCATCATCAGAAAGTTTGCTCCAACCCATAATCTCGTTGATTGTTCGGTGGCAGCCACTGCAAATACCACCCTCATTTTTACATGCTGCTTTACAAGGCGTTTTCATTATTAAGACCGTTAGCTTTAAAGAGGAGAGGGACTCTAGCACAAGTTGATTGAGATTCGTATTAAGTGGAACTATTTCGATTTAAGGGGCTTATATTAATTTAAGGGGCTTATAAAAATAAAGCCAAACATACTGTCGCATGTTTGGCTTCATGATTACTTTCTTTGATTATGTAGAGTCTTTTTTTAGCACTTCTACAGTTTGACCGATCTCTAAGGTTGGTTCACAACATCCTCGCTCAAAAAGCCTAATGCAGTTAGCTCACCTTCAGAATCTGGGTGCGCATAGTTATTAAACCAAATTTCACCCGTTGAATTGATGTCGTTTCCTTGCCACTCGGTTGAAGTAGTAAAGACTTTAACGTTGAACTCTATGCCGTTGCTATAAGCAAGTGCCATATAGTCTGTTGCAGTTTGTGCTGCGTCATTATCATCAGTATACGAGAAGCTCAAAGCGATGATGCCACGTTCTTCATCATGCATAGCCCAAGTGAAGGTCATGGTTGCATCAGCGATAAGTTCGCCATTCTCATTGAACTCTTCAAATTGACCCGTACCAGCAGTTTCCGTGTCGTGTCCTTCCCCGTAGAATGTTAAGCGTTCATCATCGGAGTGGAACACAAGCTCATCTGAAATGAAGTCAGAACTAAACTTAGGAACTCGATAGTTTTGTTCGTCCTTACATCCATCTAAGGCTTCTAGATATTGAGCATAGCTAAAGAAAGTAGTTGGAACTTCATTGACGTCATCCCACTCAGAATCATTGGTGTTACATTCTTTTAAGGCAGCATCAAGGTCAAGTTCAATATAGGTACCCATCCAAATTTCACCAGCTTCTGGGTCATAATTGGCGATACGTAATTGATCTTCTTCACTACCGTCAGAGATGTAAGCTCGGTAATCCCAAAGGTTATTAGCATCGTCACCGATTTCTAATAGCCCGTCTTCATTTATGTTCCAATAGTTATCTCTTGGTTCACCATTTTTGAAACGAAGTAATTGGTTATTTGCAGCAAATGCTTCTGTTCGTGTTTGTCTCGAACCATTCACTCGGTATAGGACTTCACC
Organism: Vibrio kagoshimensis; assembly: GCF_050337535.1. Taxonomy (NCBI): domain Bacteria; kingdom Pseudomonadati; phylum Pseudomonadota; class Gammaproteobacteria; order Vibrionales; family Vibrionaceae; genus Vibrio; species Vibrio kagoshimensis. The sequence continues at coordinate 155,189 of NZ_JAKJSZ010000004.1, read as the reverse complement.
TTCAAGTTGCATTTCTTCGAGGTTACAACCTTCTAACTGTGCTTTGAAGTCTGCAAGTGTCGCTCCGGATTCAACCTCAGTGATAGGACACCAACCCTCTAGGTTAATAGCACCAAGCAGTGCAGTTTTTGCAACTTCATTGAGTAAGAAGCCGTCATCGTCTTCAATTCGCTCTCCTGCTTCGAATCGATCGCCTTGATAAACTTTATTGTCGTAAATCGATAGAATGAGTTTATTGGTATCTTCATCCCAATTGTCTCCCCATGCATCGCTCGCTGCCATAGGTACATTGAACGTAATGATACTTTGTTCATTTACGGTTACTTGTTCCCATGTACCAGAACCAACAACCGTGACATTACCAGGCATGTTGGTTTGCTCATTCCAGCTCCAATCCATAGAGACGTATACCGCTGTATTATCATCGACAAATTGCACACCGATATCCCAACCTAACGAGATACCTTTCACACTTGAAGTAACATCACCGGTTTCAGCTTTATCTGCGGCCGCTACCATTAACTCATCAAACGTGACGGCATTGTGTCCATCATCATCGGTATTGCCAGAAGCACGCCAGAACCATGGTTGATTCCATAAGAAGTATTGATCAGTATCTGGTGTGAGTTGTACAACGCCACCTTCAGCCCCTTCCGGGAAGACAGCTTCAGTGTCGACGTAATCCGAAAGTTCACCAGCGTTATCAGCAATGCTTTGTCCTGCTAATGCTTTAACATATCCAAATGCTGTAGAAGTTAAAGCCGGGATTTGTTTTGGATAAACACTGACAGAATCACTCGAAATAGCTATCTCAAACACATCGTTAAAGGCTACCCATCCAGTAGAGGTTAACGCTATATCTTGGTCATCTTCGTCGTATAGATCTTGCTCCCACATCGCACCATCAGGTTGAATTTCATAGTTTGCTTGAAGTGAAGCAATGTTATTTGCCACCTCGAACTCTTCCATGAAAATGCTGATATCGGTTTGTTGTTCACCCATGGAATCTTGGTAAGAGTCTTCATCAGCCCATAAACTGTAGAATGTGCTGTTGTTTTGCATGAACGCAATAACTTGTTCAATTGGGGATAAATCTGGCGTATTCGGTGAAGAATCATCTCCATCTAGAATACCGTCGTTATCATCATCAGGATCTTTGATGTCACCAATGCCGTCATTATCATTATCTGATGTTTCTGTTGGATCGAAAGGAAGGTCATCTTCTAAATCAGGGGTACCATCATTATCGTCATCCAAGTCGGCGTTATCACCAGTAAGATCGCCATCAGAATCTACCCATTCAGTTGCATCATCAGGGGCAAAGTCGTTGTCGTCGATAACGCCATCACCGTCTGAATCGGTTTCAATCACGTAGCCATCAGGATCGTTTTCATCAATGATCAGAACCAGATTATCGTCTATGTCGAGTTCTTCCCCTTCTTCTAAATTAGCTTCAAGTTCATCTATATAATTCGCTACGCCTTCATTAACTGCTTGAGCGTCATCCAGTAGGGTTGACCCTGAATTATCTTCATCTGCATCACTTGCAAGGTCTTCTGTTGTGGTTGGGAGTATATTGTTATCAACTAAGCTTTCCGCACCAAATGCGGCGGCAGTATTACCGTCTTCAATGAAATCTCCGAGAACTTCATCGGTTTCAATGCCTAATTGTGTCGCGACTGTCATAACCGCTTGTTCTTCGGTCATTGAATCATCACGTTCTAAAATAACGTGAACTAAGGTGGAAAGAGGGGTGACATCTTGCTGACCAGCAGGCGCTGACATTACATAATCACTGGCAACTTCAGTCCCAGTGTCTTCATCAATGGTTTGTCCTTTTATTGCCCTAACAATAACAGAGTAACTTTCGGGGTTAGGTATGCCGTTAACATCGAGAGTAGCTTTACCTCCAGCCCCTGTGGTCGCTGATGGTTCATTTGCATCCAATGCAAAGTTACCATTTAAGTCGAGCCAGACTTGGGCATTTTGTAAGTAGCCATCAATTGCCGTAACGCTATAACCAGATGAAGATGCGGAGCCGCTAGAGCTATCACTATCAAAACATCCGACTAAGCCTAAGCTTGATGTTAAGCCGAGTGCTAATACAATTTTATTTTTATTCATTGTTCATCCTAAACAGTTGTCTGTACTTATTTAAGTCCAATAAAAACTTAGGAAATAGAACTACCTGCGTCAAACATGCCAAGCAATGTGAATCATATTGTTATTCAACTTGATTAAGATGTTGGTTTTATAAAGTGCTGTAAACTAAAGACTATTTATTTATTAGTTATATCGTTTTTATTATGCTTTAACTGCTAGTTATTTAAATTACTGATAATACTAACTTTAAAATTCATACAGTTTTTGTGGTTATATTGATCTTTGTACAATATTTGTGATGAATATCACCAATGGTGTCGCAGGGTAAATTGCTGAATTTCTGGAGTTAAGTGCTTACCAACACTCGTAATCGTTCTAGGTTTGATGTAGCATCTTTCCCCTTTTCTTGAGTGGAGGATACTATGTTTATTGGATTTGATTATGGTACCGCGAATTGTTCAGTTGCGGCTGTGCTTGATGGTCAACCAACGTTATTACCTTTAGAAGGTGACAATTATTATATTCCGTCCACTGTTTGTGCTCCCACCCGTGAGAGTGTTTCAGAGCATTTGTTTCGCCATTTAAATATTAAGCCAAGTGATACTGTTGGTGAGCAAGTTCTTCGCAGAGCTATCGCTGCAAACAGAGACGAGAGCATTGAACTTGTTCGAGAAGATATGGCATTTGGGCAAGCTGCCTTAGATCTTTACCTTGAAGACCCAAGAGATGTTTATTACGTAAAATCACCGAAATCATTCTTAGGTGCCAACGGTTTACATGATGTTCAAATTAGCTTTTTTGAAGATCTGGTTTGTTCAATGATGGCAAATATTAAGACCCAATCCGAGCTGACTACCCAAACAGAAATATTACAGGCGGTGATTGGTCGCCCAATTAACTTCCACGGTCGTGGTGGTGAAGAGGCCAATCGACAAGCTGAGAGCATTTTGTATCGTGCTGCAAGGCGTGCAGGCTTTAAAGATATTGAGTTTCAATTTGAGCCCGTTGCCGCAGGTCTTGAATATGAAAGTACGCTAAAAGAAAACAAAACCGTGCTTGTTGTGGATATTGGTGGTGGTACAACAGATTGCTCATTATTAGACATGGGACCAAGTTGGATAGGACGAACTGATCGTACTCAAAGTTTGCTTGCTCACAGTGGTCAGCGAGTGGGCGGTAATGATCTGGATATTTACCTGGCATTCAAACAGTTTATGCAGCCATTTGGCTTAGCGAGTAAGAGTACGTCTGGTATTGATATGCCTCTTACTCAATTCTGGAACCCGATTGCTATTAATAACGTTGAAGCTCAGAAAAATTTCTACTCCCGTGAAAATTTCAATGCTCTTAAATTATTACGTAAAGAAGCCGCCGAGCCAGCAAAGCTTGATCGTTTACTTAAGGTGTACCAAGACACATTAGGCTACAGTATTGTTCGCCGTGCCGAAGAAGCCAAAATTGGCTTAGCGGATTCAGCTCAATTCAAAGCTGCGGTGAACGTTGCTTCTGAATTAGTTGAAATTGATATTTCGGTTGAGCAAATGATTGAAGCGATCGAAACACCTAAGTCAAAAATGATTGAATTAGTGAAAGAAGCAATACAGCAAGGGCAAAAAGCGCCGGATGTGATTTATATGACAGGTGGTTCTGCTCGGTCTCCAATTTTACGCCAAGCGGTTGAGCAAGCAGTCCCGAATGTGCCAATTGTCAGTGGTAATTATTTTGGTTCTGTTACGGCTGGACTAGCGCGTTGGGCAGACACTTGTTTTAAAATGTAGTTTTATCAAATGTTTGTACTTCAATGGACAACCTGTTGAACTTCCCAAAGCCTGTTAATGACAGGCTTTTTTTAGATGCATTTCATAACTTTCTCTAAAGAATGTTCTCTATTCATATAAATTTCACGAGTGGAATAGTATTCTGTATGAAAAGATAGGAGCACTTTAATGACATCTCAATTATCCCGTTTAGCCTTTATTACATTGATGAGCATACTTATATTTGGGTGTGCTCAGTCCCCTAGAACTCATGCGACTAAGTTTACAAGCTATGAAGATTTTAGACCTGGTCCTGAAGGCGGCGTAGATTTAGTATGGGCGAGAATTGGTTTAAGAGATGCTGATAGGTTAAAGAGAAAGTTAGATAAGTACGATTCAGTTGTCATTGATCAGGTTTTTGTTCTTGCCGAGGAGGACTCAATCTCGGATGAAGAAATTGAAGAGCTGACGGCTTATTTTGTTCAGCGATTAAGCGATACAATTAAAGAACACAAACCGGTTGTAGAGTCACCCACAGATCGCTCACTTCGCTTAAGTATTGCTTTAAGTAATGTGGAAACACCAAATCCAATTTTAGCGGTAACCAGCAGCGTTCTACCCTATGGATTAGCAATCTCGACTATCTCAAAGATCACCACGGGTGAGCATACTAACGTAGGTAGCGCCACTATCGAGCTATTGGTCAGTGACGCTGAAAATGGTGATGCATTATTTGCGGTCGTTGATAGGCAAGCTGGGAATAAAGATTTTTCCACTATGTTGGATTCACTTGATGACCCTAAAGATGCAATCAACTTTTGGGTTGATCGCTTAAGTGTTACTCTACAGAAAATTGATAAGCCTGAATAATCGGTCATGTTACAGAAAGAGAACTTAGTTAAATTAGCAAGAATGCCTATGCCGTTTGGTAAATACGCGGGACGAGTGCTTATTGACCTCCCTGAAGAATATTTACTTTGGTTCGCTAATAAAAAGCAATTCCCAGAAGGCGAACTAGGTGAACTCATGCAGCTATGCTTAGCGTTAAAGGTCGAAGGACTAGATAGTGTAGTAAAGCCTCTTAAACATGATTTTAATTATTAGCCACCCCTAAGCTAGCCTTTTACGTTATTGCATGTATTTAATGTCCACCCTTAGATTTCTCAAGGTGGACATTAAAGCTCCCTACCTATCACCTCATTCAAAACTAACACTCAAATGTAAACATTCGCACATCAATCAATGAACAGTGGAAGCGCCTTCGTTTTAGGGGAGATAAACGTACTTTCTATAAATATGGAAGATTACCCACACATTTAATATGAGCTCATTCATATATTTCTATTTAGGTTAAATAACTCATTGTTAATTAGGTGCTATTTACTATTCTAGGAGGAAAGCTTTTAACGGTTACTAAGGAATAGGTATGAGGAAGTTAATAGGCAGCGTTGTATTAATGCTCACGTTGTTTTCAACATTTGGGTTTGCAGAAAATCTGGATAGAGTGGTAGAAGTCCAAAATAAATTATCAGCAGATTACATCATCTTAGAATCTGCACACGAATTCGAACAATCCTTCCTTGAAGATATTCTAAGGCGTAAAAACCAAACATTGCGAGAATTTATTGGTGCACAAGTTGCGGCTGGTGCAGGTGAAGAGCTCAATATGGTTTTGGTCGAGCAAGCTACGTTATTACAGAAATTGCTGCGATTAAGTGAAGTTAAAATACTCGAATTAACTAAGTTGAGTCGCAAATCATCAGGTGATGAAAAAAAGAGCTTAGAGGTGGAAGTTCAAAAGCGTATTAGTACGATGGACACTTATTACCGTCAACTCGCAGAGACATTGCGTTGGTCTCAGGCTCGCCAATTAGATGTGGTGGAGCCACTCGCAGAGTTAAAGAGTGCTCTACAAAATCGCGCTGAATTTCTGACGAATGCAATTTTTTATACCGACACTCAAGTTCAAGATATTAAGAAGCGTTTGACGTATGTAGGTGCTGATGAAAAAACACTGCTCACGACTGAAATTGTTAGGCTTGGTGAACGCACGAACATTATGGCATTAAGCTTAGAATCTACAGTTGGTTTAATGGCTGGTTTAGGCATTGATGTTACGGTTTATAGGAAAATTTTATTAGCGACAACGGGTGACATAAATGCTGACGTTTTGGATATCGACGTAGCCTTTGGCTTGTTAGAAGAGTGGGGAGCTTCTTTTAAAGATTGGGCGTTTGAGAACACGCCATCCATGATCGTTAAATTAACCTTGTTTCTAGGGATTCTTTACATCACCAGAGTCTTATCGCGTCTAACCAGTAAAACTGTCAGAAAGAGTGTTTCACATTCAAAAATGGATTTCAGTGTCTTAATGCAAGACTTCTTTGTATCTATTGCTTCAAAGGGTGTGATATTCATTGGTTTGCTCGTTGCACTTTCACAGGTTGGTATTGAACTTGCGCCATTATTAACTGGTTTTGGTGTTGCGGGTGTGATCATCGGTTTTGCCCTACAAGATACATTGTCTAATTTTGCTTCTGGTTTAATGATTTTGATCTATCGCCCATATGATGTCGGAGATATGGTGAAAGTTGCTGGTGTGCAAGGCACTGTGAAAGATATGAGTTTAGTTTCGACAACGGTTAAAACGATCGATAACCAAATCTTAGTCATTCCGAATAATAAAATTTGGGGGGATGTGATTAATAATATCACCGCAGAGAAACTACGCCGTGTCGACATGGTTTTTGGAATTGGTTACGCAGACGATATCGATAAAGCAAAAGTCGTACTAAACGATATTTTAGCCAACCACCCTGCAGTATTGAAGAAACCAGAACATATAGTGAAGTTACATACATTAAATACATCTTCTGTCGATTTTGTGGTTCGCCCTTGGGTAAAAACGGAAGATTATTGGGAAGTTTACTGGGATGTGACTGAAACGGTTAAAAAACGTTTTGACCAAGAAAACATCAGCATTCCATTCCCGCAGCGAGATGTTCATATATACAATCACGATGAGAGTGAGTAAGTCGCTCAGTCCAAGGTTAGTTAAGTCAAAAAAGATACATAACTGAGGTAGCTGATACAAAATTCAGTGTTGGTCACAACGCAACCAAAATTAGAAGACCAGAAGCCATCACTTCTGGTCTTTTTTATGGGAATAATAATAGAATCATAGACGTACCATGATCTTAGATTTCTTGTGGTTTATTTTGCTGGCAAGCTGTTATCCTTGCTGGCAAAGGTAGGTCTAGACAACATATTTCACTTCGGACAATATGTTATTATGACGCAAAACACGCGTAGCATGCTGCTCTGATGTTTAGGTTGATAACTCGCTTGTGGGTTACCGCTATTGGAGGGCGTTGGTTTTTTGTTATTTACATAAAGTATAAATAACATAGAAGCTAATTATATTTAACCTTATGATTTTTATGGAATGATTGAAAGATGTTGTTGGAAGAAATAGTTGAAATAATTGAATTTACGGATACAGACCATTTTTCTAAATCTTTAGATTTGTTTAATGAACAGGGAATTATCCATGGAAAAGAACTACCATTTTTAAATGTTGTTTTTGATAAAGCCCCGCAACAGTTAGCAAAAAAACTGAGTAGAACTGGTTTTAAAGGCGATGTACAAATAGCCAAAAGTGAAAAAACTCTTAGTTATGTTGTTTTTGACTCAGCCCGTGTAAGTTTAGTTGAAGCTGTTCAATGGGATGATGTTGTCTAATTTTCCTTTGAATCTATAGGTTAAACAGGTATCTACTAGACACTGGCTTTATTAGATAAAGATATGTATTAAGCACAAATATATTAAGTGTGGATGTTTTAGCTATAGATATATTAAACATAATGTATAAGTGAAATGATTGAGGTTGATACAGTGACAGAATTCGCTGCTGCAGAAGTTAATAAAAATAATTCGAGTGAACTCACTTTACTTGGTAGTGCACTTTTAGAAGCTCAGAAAGTTGAATTTGGACTTTACCTGGTAATTACACAACTAACGGCAGAGCATAGCTGTGAAAAAGAAAAAAAAGTTCTGAGTATTACACCTGAGGCGTTTTTAAAAGGAAGCCCTAAAAAATTAGAGCTTGCTCTCAGCTTATACGAGCAAGCTTTTGGCGACAAATTGCCTATGAATACAAATGAGATTAAAGATTTTGTTTCGCACAGAAATCTAATTTCTAATAACTTTTGGCGTGTGACCGGAGCTGATGTTAAAGGCGGCGAAAAGTTAGCAAATCCGACGGCATATTTACAAGGCTTCATAGCTAAATGTGAACAGTGGATAATCATGCTGAATAAACCTTCTTAAGGTTTCTCTCTCTTTATTGAGTTGAATGAGCAGTAAGATGATGAATAAGAGCACCTATAAGGGTGCTCTTATCGTTTCTGAACAGCATAAAGCGGATTCGATAGTTTGATATTTACTAAATTATCTCGCTGAGGTGGTGTACTGATGTTGTTAATATGTTAAATCTGGCTCAAGGGAACAGCTACTATAAGAAGATAGAATGCTAACTTGTACTAGAAGTCTCACTAATTTAATCAACAAGTAAAAGGATTTAGCGATGTTTCGCACACTACTCGTTTTTATGTTCGCTTTGTTTACTGCTTCAGTTTTTAGCGCTGAAGATGTGAAATATTCAGAGAAAGAGTATTTAGATCGACCTTTAATGGAGCGCTATATTCTCGATGAATTGAAGCAGCTTCGTTTTCAACAACAGGACTTAGAGCGTCGACTGACTATTCAGATTACCGATCGCGAACTTGAAGTCGCGGATAAGTCGCTAAATTATGTCAATGTCACGGTGACCTACTTTTTCTACATCATTGCAGGTGTAGCGTCGCTGGTGGCATTAATTGGCTGGCAGACGTTCAAAGAAATTAAACATAACACCAAGGAAATGGCAGATCAGAGACTGGATAAGATTGCGCAAGAATATGAGAAAAAATTCTTAGCTCTGGAGCGAGATTTAAAGCGTAAAACTCGAATTATTTCTGAGAATAACCGAGAGATCGAAATCATTAATGAGATACATAACTTATGGCTTCGTTCTCAAAGTGTTCAAACAGCTGAGCAAAAAATAGAAGCCTACGATGAAATATTAAAAATCCGCCCGGGAGATCTAGAAGCATTAACATACAAAGCGGACGCTGCGATGGAAATGCAAGAGTATCACTGGGCTATGAGCCTCTGTAATCGAGTATTAGAGGTGGATGACCAAAATGCTCATGCGCTTTACCAAAGAGCCTGCGCCTATGCGAGGTTAGGGGCCGAAGGGCAAGCCATTGATGATCTAGTTCGATCGATTGGAGCCAGTGGCTCTATGCGAGAGCTGCTTGCTGATGAACCTGACTTTGAAATGCTAAGAGGTCTGGAACGTTTTGAAGCACTTCTAGAAGAATAAATGTCACTTCAATAGGCGGTTTATAAGACTGAAGCTCAGACTAGGACTTGCTAGTTCTGAGCTGCGAAATAGAGCAATATATTGGCTCGCTAGACTATAAATATAGAGCCGCTAAATCATGCTGTGACATTAAGCCAATACTGAGTCATTAAACCAATATTGAGCCATTAAGCCTATGATTAACCATTGAACCTATGTTGAGCCAGTAAGGTGTGATGGTTGGTCATTAAGAGGTGATTACTTGCAATTAAGCTACGACAACAGCGGTTCCACTTGCTGAAACCATTAACATGCCATTGCCTTGTCCAAGGACTTCGTAGTCAATATCAACCCCGACTACAGCATTTGCGCCCAAGTCGTGCGCTTTTTGCTCTAATTCTTTAAAGGCGTAAGAGCGTGCTTTCTCTAGCTCCTTTTCATAGGTACCGGAGCGACCACCGACTAGGTCACGAATGCCTGAGAACATATCTTTAAATACATTCACACCGAGAATAGCTTCTCCTGCAATCACACCTTTATAATTAACGATTCTTTTCCCTTCAACAGATTGGGTCGTTGTGACAATCATAATGATTCCTTATTAAATGACTTATTTTAAGTAGATGTTATCAGTGCTGTTTTACATTGAAGCTTGGCTCCGGTTGAGCAAACTCATTTTGTAACCATGATCTTAGTTTTAACACACTTTCTTGCTTTAGTTTGTTTTTAGAGCACACGAAATAGAAGTCTTGATGTGGGTTTACAACAGGCTCTCCAAGTTCCACTAATGAACCTAGACTTATGTCATCTTTTACAAATAGTCGGTGAGTCACCAATATTCCCAGTGATCGTGTCGCAGCTTGCACCGCCTGTATGGATACATTGAAAGTTAAATGGCTATGGAAGTTAGGCAGTTCGAATCCATAGTTATCACACCAAACTTGCCAGTCGTGTTTTCTACGATTATTGATCACTCCAATGATTGGCTGACTTTTCAGCAGGGTTTTCAACTCAGCGGCTAAGTTTGTATTCGCGGTGTCGTGGCTGCTTGTAGTAGAAGAAATAGAAAGGTCAGTATTTGGGTTAATGGTATGAGCTTGAGTCACGGAAAGGTTTTCAAGTAATGATGGGCTACAAACCAGCACGAGATCATCATTACCTAACTTTTCACAATGGAAATTTTGCCACTCATCGGGTACACCATGTACTAGAGCAATATCAACCCCTTCACTATCTAAGTTGAATGCTCCCGTTAGAGTAGAAATTCTTATATCAAGCATAGGAGAAAAAGCTTGGATGCTCGGTACTCTAGGGATCCACCAGTGCATCGCGAGTGAGTTAACCATGTTCAAAGTAATTCTATTTTCATTAGCGACGTGAGCCGCCTCTGCTGTCGCGTCAATGATCTGCTCTAGTGCAGGGGCAACCTTTCGGTAGTATCGTTTTCCGTCCTCATTTAGTACAACCCGGCGACCCACTCTTTGAAAAAGTGGCTTGTTGATTTGTTGCTCTAGTGACTTTATAGCTTGGCTAATCGCTGAATGGCTTACAAATAAAAGACTAGCGGCTTCTGTCATGCTGCCTGTTTCTGCAACTGCGATGAAAGCGTAAATAGATTTTAAGGGAACGAGTTTTTTCATTGGTAAGTTTTCCTTACAAGTCTTGTCAATATTACTCGCTATTTTTCTTATCGTCACTTTCTTAATATAAGCGCATTAGGAGGTGATAATTATGTCTGATATTACCAAAGCTACATATTTCATGCTGCTGTCGACATTCAGTTTGTCGATAACTGGCTTGTTATCAAAAAATTTAGCGCAATTAACCCCAGTTGAACTACTTAGCTTTTTAAGGTTTGTGGTGCCTTGTTTAATGTTGTTTTCCTTTCTCATGCTTACACGAATAAGAGTTATCCCTTCAACGATGCTAAAGCCATTGTTGATTCGTGGTTTTTGTATCGCAGCTTGTCAGTGGTGTTTTCTAACATCATTACAAACGTTATCTCTTGTTGAAGGAATTGTACTATTCAGCACGGGTCCTCTATTTATTCCTTTGTTAGAAAAGCTAATCTTTGGTGCCACCATAAGGTTATCAACCATATTAGGCTTATTGTTCACCTTTTGTGGCGTAATATTAATGGCGGGTGACTTATCTCATTTCCAATTTAAGAGTGAACTATTGTTTGGTTTATTGGCTGGGGTGTTCAACTCCGGATCGCAATTAAGCTTATATCGAGCATCAAAAAGTACTCTAACACCAGTAGAAACGAATGCTTGGACGTTTTTTATTGCTGGAATCATGATTTTTCCTATTACCTTAACAAGTGGCTGGCAATCGCAAGGGGACGGGCTGTGGGAAGCGAATAGCTTATTGGATTGGAAAGTCATTGCTTTTGTAATCTTACTTGCTCTGTTGACTATCAATACACAAATCTTTCGTTCAAAAGCCTACCAACTAGCTGAAAGTGGCTCTCAGCTTGCCCCGTTGATATTTACTAATCTGCTTTTTTCCGCAATTTGGCAAGTGATGTTCTTTGACGATAGGTTCACCGACCAGCAAATAACCGGGATAGTCTTGATTGCGAGTGCAAGCATGTTTACTACCCTATACGCCAAACGAATCAAGTTAAAAATGAGAGGTAAGCCGTTAGTTAAATCTGCTATGTAAGTAATTCTATGGCTTAGATTATGGTGCTTCACGCTATCTGATGACGATGATTAAGCGAGTTAACTCAATTAGTTTTAGTTGATTAAATAGCCTAAATAAAGAGGGAGGCAACTCGTAAATGTCTACAAATAATGCTGAAGGAATAATTTATAAATGAAAGCTTTATTTTACATAACAAAATCATATACTGGGCGAATAATAAGCAACAAAAAGTTGCAATAACAAAATGTAAATCAGCAGTCAGTTAATAGGGAGATTATATGGAAAAAAAGGACAGTTTGTTTCAAGTTCAAAGAGTTAAAAGGTTCAATTTCTCAGTTTGGACGGTGTTAACCGGTACATTATTGGCGCGAACCAGTTACTTTATGGCTTGGCCATTTCTTATTGTGTTTTTGTATCAAGATTTTGGTGCTTCTGCGATAGAAGTGGGCGGGATGCTCGCAGCATCTGCCGTGGTTGGTGCCGGAACTGGGTTATATTCAGGTTACCTTTCTGACAAGTTCGGGCGAAAGTGGGTCATGGTATGTGGAAGCTGGGTGGCATCACTGGCTTATACTGGTATTGGTCTCGCAACTGAAATATGGCAATTTTATATTCTAATTATTATCACTGGTTTAATGAGACCAATGATAGAAGCCCCAGCAAAAGCGGTGCTAGGTGATAATTTAGATGACCCGAAAGATCGTGAATTGGCACTGAATATCCGATATTTTTTACTTAATTTAGGTGGTGCATTAGGACCTTTGTTGGGTATTACTCTTGGTTTGTCGCATCCTCAAAATTTATTCTTTATTGCCGGTGCTACATACGTGGTTTACGGTTTTTGGTTATTATTTGGTATTGAACGCAACCAAAGTTTTAATAAACCAGACCCATCAACATTGCCTAACTTTACCGCGACACTGCATGTGATTCGTAAAGACAATATTTTTGTAAAGTTGATGATAGCAAACTTCATCATGATGTTTGTGTATGCTCAGGTAGAGTCTTCTATACCCCAAGTTATTGTTCGGTCATCCATTTCAGACGCGGCTCAAATTGTGGCAGGGCTCGTACTCGTAAATACAATGACGATCATTATCTTTCAGTTTCCAATGCTCAAATGGCTAGAGCATGTCCCTCTATTTGTAAGAACTCGTATTGGAATGGCATTGATGGCTTTGGCTCAAGTCGGCTTCTTGCTAACACCTGCAGACTGGCCTATTGGTTGGGCAATTGCATGTTTCATACTAAGTATGGGTGAGGTGATAGCTTTCCCTACATTAAATGTTCAAATTGACCGCCTTGCTCCTCCTCATTTACGTGGTTCATATTTTGGCGCGGCGGCTTTGTATTCTCTAGGTTTTGCAATCGCACCTTTAATTGGAGGCATTGTCATAGAGTCACTCAACTCGAATTGGCTCTTTGGGCTTTGTTTTATTTTGTGCCTAGTGATGATGTGGCTGTACTGGTTAGCAGAAAGAACTGAAGACAGTGTTCAGCGAGAACCCATTACTCAAACTTAGCTTTAAGTGGGATGATTTATTTCTGAATTCGGCTTTCCACGCCATTAAATACTATATTGATTGATAAGCCGTAATTCTGTTGATACAGTTTTGCGGCTTTCATTCTGTAAGCGTGCGTTTCTAGATCTTTCTTTGATGTACTCCTACCTTAATGATAGATGTAATATTATACCAAGTTGTATAATCAGATCCTTTATTCTTCCTTTGAGTGGGATGGCGGTATAATGGGCAATCAAAATTGTCGGTATAGTGTACTTACCTGAATATGTATCCTACCGGAATGATTTAGATTTAAAGATGAAGCTTGTTGCGTAAGAAAGAGATGTACTTTACGTATTTGAAAAAGATGTCGAGCTTTGCTTCATTGAAAAGTTGCAACAAGCTATTGATAGGGTTAAAACATATTAATTCCAGTGCGCAGTAAAATTGAAGTCACTGATAATAAATAGATAACACAAAGAAGAAAAAATATGAGTCAGTCTAACAGTACGATATTGACAGAAAGCGGAACAAATGAACTTGAGATTATTGAATTTCATTTAATTAAACAGCTACCAAACGGTGGTACAAAAACGTGCTACTACGGTATTAACGTTGCGAAAGTTCGTGAAGTGATTCAAGTACCAGACACGACGGACTATCCTAATGCTCAACCTCATATGGTAGGTGTGTTTTCTTCTCGTGACATTTTGACGCCTTTGGTCGATTTAGGTGGCTGGCTTGGAGTTCGTACTAGCGAAAATATGGAGAAGAAATTCGTTATCGTGACTGATTTTAACAGAATGACGAATGGTTTCCTTATTGATAGCATTAGCCGTATTCACCGTATTTCTTGGAATGATGTGGAGTCGCCAAGCCAATTCTTAGAAGCGGGTGAACAAGACTGTGTTGTTGCGGTTGTACGTAAAGATGGCAACTTGATCATGATCCTAGATTTCGAAAAAATCATTGCGGATATCAACCCAGAGTTGAGCATGGAGAAGTATGACGTCACGGTAGATAAGTCGGTTGATCTGAACCAGCGAATGATCACCAAGCGTAATGGCAAAACTATTATGGTCGTTGATGACTCTGCGTTTATCAGAAACCTAATTCAAGATACGCTGACATCGGCAGGTTACAACGTTATTGCTTGTAAAGATGGTGGTGAAGGTCATGACAAGCTAATGGAGCTTGCTGAATCTGCTAAGGCTGAGAATTTACCTATTGATGATTTAATCGATGCAATTGTGACTGATGTAGAAATGCCTAGAATGGATGGCATGCACCTTCTTAAGCGTTTACGTGATAGTGAAGCTTATGCAGTAACACCGATTGTGATGTTCTCATCATTGATGAGTGAAGATAACCGTGCAAAAGCGATTGCTTTAGGAGCAAACGACACGATCACTAAGCCTGAGATTGGCAAAATGGTGACGATGATGGATAAATACATATTCTCGTAACTCGACATGATTGATTCGAGATTTTGCTTTAGCCAACCTGGAAAAAGAAAAAACGAGCAGTGACGTGAAAAACCACAACCTAACTGTGCTATACGTCACTTAGCTTACATTTAATTTGTGCCTTAGATTCATTAATGTTTTTCCGTTTGTAGGGATAATAGAAACGGCAATGTTCTACTAGAATATTGTCATTAGTTTTACAGTGTAAATGGCTACCAAGCCAATTTGTACTTCCCCTACATAAGGCAGCGAAAAAGCTGCTTCATAATAATTATGAAGGAATTGGATAATGTCTTCTGCATTCTATCAACAAATTCAAAACCAAATCGAAGAAGTAAAAGCTGAAGGTCTTTACAAGTCTGAGCGCATCATCACTTCTGCTCAAAAAGCTGCAGTTTCTATCTCTACCGGTGAAGAAGTTCTAAACTTCTGTGCAAACAACTATTTAGGTCTTGCTAATCATCCTGCGCTTATTGAAGCAGCCAAGCAAGGAATGGATGAGCACGGCTTCGGTATGGCTTCTGTGCGTTTTATTTGTGGTACTCAAGACTCTCATAAAGAGCTAGAGCAAAAGTTATCTACTTTCCTTGGTAAAGAAGACACGATTCTTTACACATCTTGCTTTGATGCAAACGCAGGCCTGTTCGAAACCATTCTTGGTAAAGAAGACGCTATCATCTCTGACGCTCTAAACCATGCATCTATCATCGATGGTGTTCGCCTTTGTAAAGCGATGCGCTTCCGTTATTCAAATAACAATATGGAAGAGTTAGAGCAGCAATTAATCGCAGCTAAAGAAGCTGGTGCACGCAATACTCTTATCGTTACTGACGGTGTGTTCTCTATGGACGGCGTAGTAGCTAACCTTCCTGCTATCTGTGACCTTGCTGATAAGTATGGCGCATTAGTAATGGTTGATGACTCTCACGCGGTTGGCTTCATGGGTGAAAACGGCGCAGGTACTCACGAGTTCCACAACGTTGTTGATCGTATCGACATCATCACCGGTACGCTAGGTAAAGCTATGGGCGGCGCTTCAGGCGGTTACACTTCTGGTAAGAAAGAAGTGATCGACTGGTTACGTCAGCGTTCTCGTCCGTACCTGTTTTCTAACTCTGTTGCTCCTGCAATCGTATCGGCGTCTATCCGTGTTCTTGACCTTCTTGCAGAATCTGGTGACCTACGTACTCAACTATGGGAAAACTCTGCTCACTTCCGTGCTCGCATGGAAGACGCTGGTTTCACTATGGGCGGTGCTGATCACGCAATCATCCCAATCATGCTTGGTGATGCAAAAGTTGCGGCTGAATTCGCCGAGCGTGCTCTAGAGAAGGGCATCTACGTTGTCGGTTTCTCTTTCCCTGTCGTACCAAAAGGTCAAGCTCGTATCCGTACGCAAATGTCTGCTGCACATTCTCGTGAGCAACTAGACAGCGCTATCGACGCGTTCATCCAGGTTGGCAAAGACATGGGTATCATCTAATTTTGAAAGGGTGCCTCGTGTATCCTTTGATTAGATAGAACAACATCCAGTAGAACATATCGATTTTTTGATTCTCGCCTCATGGTTAGGCGAGATGAACTAGGTAACATTATGAAAATTAAAGCACTTTCTAAACTTAAGCCTGAAGAAGGCATTTGGATGACCGAGGTTGAAAAACCTGAAATGGGTCATAATGATCTTCTTATCCGTATTAAGAAAACTGCAATTTGTGGTACTGATGTACATATCTACAACTGGGATGAGTGGTCACAAAACACAATTCCAGTACCTATGGTTGTAGGTCACGAATACGTGGGCGAAGTGGTTGGCATTGGCCAAGAAGTTCGTGGTTTTGAAATCGGCGACCGTGTATCTGGCGAAGGTCACATCACATGTGGTCACTGCCGTAACTGTCGTGGCGGTCGTACTCACCTTTGTCGTAACACAACTGGTGTTGGTGTTAACCGCACTGGTGCGTTCTCTGAGTTCCTTGTGATTCCAGCGTTCAACGCATTTAAGATTCCTGCAGAAATCTCTGACGATCTAGCATCAATCTTTGACCCGTTTGGTAACGCAGTACATACAGCGCTTTCTTTCGACCTAGTAGGCGAAGACGTGCTAATCACTGGTGCTGGTCCAATCGGTATCATGGCTGCTGCTGTTGCTAAGCACGTTGGTGCTCGTCACGTTGTTATTACTGACGTTAACGAATACCGCCTAGACCTTGCTCGTCAAATGGGTGTAACTCGCGCCGTAAACGTGATGGAAGAGAAGCTTGAAGATGTAATGGCAGACCTTGGTATGACAGAAGGCTTCGATGTTGGTCTAGAAATGTCTGGTAACCCATCTGCGTTCAACAGCATGCTGACTAACATGAACCACGGCGGTAAGATCTCTCTACTAGGCATTCCACCATCAGACATGGCAGTAGATTGGAACCAAGTAATCTTCAAAGGCTTGGTTATCAAAGGTATCTACGGTCGTGAGATGTTCGAAACTTGGTACAAGATGGCGTCGCTAATCCAGTCAGGTCTAGATCTAACACCAATCATTACTCACCACTACAAAGTGGACGACTTCCAGAAAGGCTTCGACATGATGCGATCTGGTATGTCTGGTAAGGTAATTTTAGACTGGGAGTAGGTTACTACCGGTTTTGAATATCAGAAGGCAACAGGTAAAACTGTTGCCTTTTTTGTCGCCACTCTGTCGCCATTTTTAATAGAAAAATAATTTAAACTTATGACATATAAAAGTTATTTGTTTAGTTTGGTTTTTAGAAAGCTAGACATGTAATAGATTTTCTCACTGCTTAACCCCCAAGCTAGATTCACTCTTCGGCTACCTTCTAAAGAAATATACTTACGCTGCTTAGATTCATTTTCCGTTACTCTGTTTATATTTTGCCAATCAAACCTTCTATACCAACCGATAGGACCAATCCCAATAAAAACCAGAGCATTACCATTATCGCTTGATACATGGGTACGACCGAAAAGACTCATCAAGGTGACACTGATTAAAACAATACTACCAATAAGGAATGGCAATCCGAAAAGAGAAGCTTCAAGGTCAAATTGACTGTTTGCCAACTGAGTCCCATAAATGCCCGAGAGAGAGCCGCCAGCCCAAACAGCAGTAAACGGAACTAAAAAAAGTGCAGACCAGCTTCGGTTGGAAGCTTCAATAGACCATTTATAACCGCTTTCAGTAACGTGAATTCCTTTAACGGTTTGAGTACTATCAAACTTATGATTCGGTGTAGTTTCAAGCAAGGATGAAAGAGAAGAAAGTGTCTCACAGCTTTGACAGTAAGCGGTATCCATTGCCACATTTATATTACTGGACTCAATTTTTCTAGTGCATTTTAAACAGCTTACTTCCATTTGGTGTGTTCCTTGAGTTTGTCTATTCACTTTGCTGAACTGCAAACATCGCTCTGAAAAATTCAGGCCAACGCTATGACAAACTTAAAGACATGTTCCAATCAAATGGGTGGAGTTCTAAAAGTGCCATACGTTGGCTGTTATATTAAAGCGTTTGTTGTTAGTCGATATTGCTAGTTAGATGTACAGTTACCCTTTATAGCGAGATCTACTTTTTTAACTTCGGCTTTACCCACTTTTTCATCAACTAACTCGAGACCTGCGCCACCCACAAAGACACCCATTTTTATGTATTGGTTGACAAAGTAAAGTCGACCTTCCTCCGTTAATAGTGTTATGTCATTGGCAGAAAACTCAGACTCAGTGCTCAATATATGTTCTTTACCACCTTCTACTTCTTGGTAAAAGAATACACCTGGGGCTGTCTCACCAAGGCAGTCTCCATCAATAAAAACATCTTTTTTAAGAGCTGCACCAACAGCTGAATCCGTGCGGTAAACGTAAACCCCAGCACTGCCATTTTCAGGAGCTTCAAATTGTTTTAGTTGATTGGATTTCGCAGGTTCCGCCGTTGGTACTGAAGCACAACCGGATAGAACTAAAAGTAGTGTGGAACAAATTATTGCTTTATTTTTCATTATTTTAACCTAGCTATTGATTTATAAATCGAATCATATAGCAGGGTTTTATAAAATTTCCATATGCATTTGAGTGTTTGTGATTCAGGTATCGTAATGGGCAGTACTTATAGGCTAAAAGTTCACAACAGATGTTGAGGTGTTGATTCTTTGAGCACTTTTAATCAATAGATAAATAGATAAATAGATAAATGGATAAATGCGAACAATAGAAAGGATGCCACTGTTACTTTTTGCCATATTTTTACTGGTTTTGCTCTTGAAAGGAAGTGATGCCTTACTTGATAAGGTGGAAGAGAAAGGCTGAGAAGAAAATTAATTTAAGGTAGGTATAAAAGGTAAAGAAACAAGCGCTAAAATTAGATAGGCTCTGGCTTCTGACCATAAATGCCTTTGTACATTGAGTAGCCGATACAATATAAAACCACTTCTTCGACCTTTTCTCGGTCTTCTCCTTGAATCAAGCTAATCAGTCCATCAATACCTTCATTAGAGCTCACCAAGTGACGAGTGTTGTACAAAAGCTTTTGAGCATGAGGATCCGTAAGGTAGACCTTCTTCCACGATTCTAAAAATTTCTCTGGGCTGTCGTAGCAAAATAAAGGAACAATGACCTCTCCTACCTTAGGTTTTATAGCCTCAATAAGATCTTCTTTGTTTTTGAAATGCGTATTGGTACTAGAACGACTAATATTCGCTTCTTTTGCAATATTCGTAAAAGTGAGGTGTTCAAAACCTTCATTAAGTACGATACGAGCAGCGGTTTCAATAATCCGTTCCTTGGTTCGTTCAGAAGTCGCTCTGTTAACTCTTGGCATATTTCTCTCTCCGTAAAAGCATTGTGATTATACATAAAAACGTACACTTGTCATTTTGCTTATCGCCCTTATTTAAGCAGAGCTGAATGCGGAAATTTATATTAAATTTCAATGTATTAATTAAGGATTGTTTACTGGATTATGAAAGGAAATCTAAGTCCAAGGTTGATAAAGGGGCATGTCAGCTCTTAGTTTGTGTACTAGTAATTATAAGAGTGATTATAATATTTTTAAAAATAGAATATAACGTCTGCTATTTTTTCGATCAAACTTCAAGTATTGTTGCCACATTTGGACTCAGTGATTAACACCAGCACGCAGGAGAAGCAATATGTATAAGAATAAAGCGATCAGAGCGGTATTGTTAGCTCTATCGATTTTCCCTCTGTCGGTATTTGCAAGTGACCTTTCCTTAACTAACAACAAAACTGACAAAGTAACCACCTACTCAATTGAACAACTAGAAAACTTATCGACAGAAAAAATGATGACTATTACTCCTTGGAGAGATAAGGAAGATGTCTATGACGGTATCTATTTGAACGATTTGATTAAAATATATGGCTTTGAGGTGAAGAATATCAAGGAAGTGAAAGTAACGGCACTTAATGACTATTCGGTTGAAATATCCCAAGAGTCTTTATTGGACAAACGGTATTTTGCCGCCTTTAAAAGAAACGGTAAACGGATACCTGTTCGTCAAAAGGGGCCTATTACCCTCATATTAAACTTTTCAGACAAGTCTCAAGGTAACAATCTTCTAGATATTGCCTATGATCAAGTCTGGTTTGTTAGTGAAATCAAGATCATAAATTAGGACGTAAAAGTGAGAAGAATATTATTTACCTTAGGAATCTTATTTTCACTATCTGTTTTCTTTGTCACTCTGAATTCGATCCATAAAGCGCAAGTTGCTAAAGAAGAACAGTTCGTAGGCTACGTTGATGAAACAAGAGCTTCATACTGGGCTTCATGGCGATTTATTAAAGAGGTTTATAAGTACGAATCAAAGGCTCTTAACGCAATGCTCACGGAGCAAGATACGAAAGAAGCTGCGAGTATTGATTTTATATACGTGACGTACGACTTTTTAACCACTAGCCCGCACGTTATCGAAAGCCTTAGAACCATTGCTAAGAACGAACTTGAAGACAGTATCAACGTGCTAGAAGTGGTGCATTTAGAGGCTGGTAAAGGCAATAAAGAGTCAATGTTAGCCATTCTAGACGCCATTAACATTATTAAAGTTAACTATGCGTCAGTCGTTCGTTTCCAGTTAAAAGGGGGACAGTTTGATCAATACTTAAAAGAACGTAAAGCGCTTGGTGAGCGAGAAATTATGTTTAATTATAGTGTTACTGTTGGTTCTCTTCTAATGATTTGCTCACTCGTATTTATGGCTGCTAGGCTCAAAAGAGTAAAAGAAGTTTCTAGAAAAGACGCGCTCACTGGTCTATCGAATAGAAAGCACTGCAACGAATTAATGAATAAACGAATCACAGATAAGAAAAGACTGTGTTGTCTCTTTATGGATATGAATGGCTTTAAAGACGTTAATGACACTCTTGGACATGATGCCGGAGATCAACTGTTAAAGATCATAGCTAACCGTATTTCATCAAGCGTAAAATCAACCGACATATGCGCGAGAATAGGAGGGGATGAATTCCTAGTAGCGGTGGATGGTATAAATGAAGAAATTGCTTCAAAAATCTCACAACGCATCATTAATGAAGTCCATAAACCCATTGAAATTGATGGTGAAAAAGTAGAGGTTGGAATATCGATTGGTATCGCTTTTAACGACGATGTACTCATTAATATGGAGTCTCTTGTAGCTGCTGCCGATTCAGCAATGTACACCGCAAAAAAAGAGAAAATGTTCCAGCGAAGTTCGTTTGTTCATTATCGAGCTTCGTAATCTCAGCCCCTTATGGGGCTTTAATTTTATCTAAAGCCATGTTCGGCTAGCACGACATATCTACATAGCTAACTTCATAAATACTTACAGCAAATCTGTTCAAAAAACTGGCTTGATATTCCCCTTTTCGGTGACTGAAAAATCTCAATCAAAACACTGTCATGTTTAAAAATAAATAATGGACGGTGTTTGTTATTTTTGTTGGTTGTGTATAATATCCCGAGTAGATAACTACTTTTGTAAATCATCAATAGCTAATTAGCTAGCCACGTCCGATGTACTTCTCTCAGGGCGTGGCTTTTTTTATATGGCCACTTTTGGAAAGGTAATTAGATGAAGTCTGTTTAGCTCTTCATTAGCAAAGAGTTAAAGAAGAAAATTGAATTTTGAAAAGTAGAGTAAATAAGTGATTGGCACTATTCACACCCAAAGAGTTCTATTTTACCTGGAAGGGGGATTACACCTTCGCTGACTATCGTCGTCATCTTATATTTTAGATAGCATGAATTTTTTACTAGAGTACCTGAAGCGGACATGTTTTTAGGAAATGAGATAAATACAAAAGGCTCTTCACCGCTTCCTTGAAATTGACCAACAGAAAAGTCCGTGCCTATTCCATTCACTATATAAGAAAGCGCATCTTCTGTTGGAACAGGGTAACCATATGAAAACTTACAGTTGCCAGTACAACCTGGAAAAACTTCTTCTACATCATAGTCGAAATAACTTAGCCTCTCATAACCTTCAATAGCAAGCTTCCCATAAGCTAATCCAAAAGCGTCCTCCATTGAGCCTTTTAAACCTTGTAAAGCAGAGTTTCTTGCGTCTGTTTGCAGGTTAATAAATCTAGGTGCAGCAATAATAGCCAATACCCCTAAAATGATAAGCGCCGCAACGAGCTCAATGAGAGTGAAGCCTTTATTTACTTTCAATGTTCAATACCTGTTTTGATCTTAATAACTTAAAAATGCTTTATCACTAGCCGTAATTGACCTGTGAAGTCTAATACTAACAGTAAATATCAAAATAGCGGATATCATTTGTTATTTTTCAGGTAAATGTTAGCCTACTGAGGTCAGACTCAATGACTCACAATTAACGAACTTACTTAGATAAGGTTTAATATGATAAAACTGATCATTAAGTCAGCAATAACTCTATGCTTACTCAATTCAACAATCGCTTTTGCATCGTTAAGCCCTCTTGAATCTAGTAATGGAAAACAGATTTTAGACGTTGGATTAATTGACCAAGATCGCTACCCCTACTTTATCAATTCCCCAAGACAATCGAGCAATCGAGGGGCTTATATCGATCTTCTCGATAAAATAGGGGAGGTGATTAATATTGAATTCAGGTACAAGTTTTTGCCCCAGCCAAGAATTCGTCATCTTATGAAATATCAGAAATTAGATGTGGAACCAGGCATAGATAAAAGTTGGCGAACTGAGTTACGTGAAGATGAGAACAGTGTGTATACCATTCCATTTTATGAATCAGAAGAAGTTATTGTTTATCGAAAAGCCTCATTAAGCAGCATGCCTACTAAAGAGTTAGATTTCGAAGCACTATCTTCGTGTTCAATGCCTGGTTTCAACGATATTGATATAGCGTTGCAAGACGTTGATATAACAGGTGAGTCTATTTCTTTTAAAATGATGGAATTGGGACGTTGTGATTACACTTTAATACCGAGAGTAGTACTCAATGCAAAAGGGCTGGTAAGTGACCATTTAGGTGTTACAGCAACAATGAAAACATACTCTCTTAGAATTAGACTTGCTAAGAAGCACAAGCATTTAGTGGCAAGAATGAACAACGCTATTTCGACTCTTATTGCTGATGGATACATAGATAAGTTGTTTTCTTCTTATATTCAAGAAGGCGACAAGTTATGACGCTCTCTAAAACAATTAATCTGTCATACGCGATAGTCATCATCTCTATTTTTACTGCTCTTTATCTGGTCTCCTTATCCCTAGATAGCAATACCACCACGTTAAATCACAATATTAATACAGCCACGAAAACTGCGGATAAAATATCAAAGATAACCGCCGCGATGGTTTACAGCCTCGATAAGGAAAGCCTTGAATCGACAATTAAATCGCTGGCAAGTGGTGATGAAGAAATAAAGGCTATGGCGATTACCGACTCCGTGAGCGGAGATATTATTGCAAGCTACCTTTTAGAAGATCAGACCCCTAAATTTGGGGTAGATGTTCCTAAAAACCTTCGATCCTATTTTATTTACGGTTATTCAGAAATCGTTCATAACAATATGATCGTGGGTCAGGTTGAAGTGTATCTTAAGGATGAGGTGTACAGCTCTAGAGATAGATTTAAGATTTGGTATCTTGTTGCAGTATTTGGAGTCGTTATTGTTATTCTCTGGGCGGTATTCAAGCTTGTGTTAAGGATATCTGAGTCTAGTGATATCGATGTGGATTTTTCATCTAGTAACTTTACTCGAATAGCCATATTTTCTGTCACTATTTTCGTAACCATTATCTGTGCCGTTGGCGCATCTTTATCTGATTCAAGTGAAAGCTATGAAACGAACAAAGCTTATAGTGAGTTAAGCCAGGTCATTGTTGATTATAAGGTGAGTGTTGAAGAAAAAATGAAGGCAATGGCAAATACTTATTACTACGTTGCCGGTACTTCTGAATTCAAAGATTCGTTGCAATCTTTGCTCGAAACATCTAGCTCATCGCTCACCAATGATATCGTTGCAGAGCAGCAACGAATGGTTGAGATATTAAAAAAGTACTCTTCTTTGCATATTGGTGAGACCAGTTCTTTCTCTGTAATGAATACAAAAGGAGCGACACTGGCAAGCTATGGAGGTTTAGTTGATGGAAGCACGTTTAATGATGATATCTACACTCATTTCTTAAGTGTGTTAGAAGGTAAGCCGTCACTATTTCCTGTTCGAGGGAGATATGACCAAGAGCTTAATCAATACGTAGGTAACTTGTACTTGTTAGTACCGATTATCAATGACAACTTGAGAGAAATTGTTGGTGTAATCGTTACCAACATTGTCACTGATGAAATTTATTTCCCTGATAGTTATAAAAAGTATTTCCAAAATACCGGTGAAGTTATTGCTGTTGATTTAAGTGGCTCAATTTTGTCTCGGTGTAAGGCCGGAAATTGCAATGGTAACCTCAATATCCCTATGCCATCTAAGAATGGAGATTTAAGTCAGCTAATACGGACAAAAGATCACCTTGGTAATGATGTCTTTGTTGTCGCAAGTTGGCAGGATTCATTCGAAGCGGTATTTGTGGCAAAAATGGATGTAGATGAGGTTCTTGCTGAGCACTATGGTTTTAGAAACAGTATTGTTTTGATCATTGGGGCGATGACGCTTTTTACTGTTGGAGCAATCACCTCAACGATTCGGATTAGCTCGAGATCAAATAAAAAGCTGATAACAGCAAACAGAAAAATTATTGAAAGATTGGGCAACGCAGCAGAATTTAAAGATAACGATACAGGGATGCATGTAATAAGGATGAGCCATTATTCAAAAGCCATAGCAAAAAACTACGGTTGTACAAGTGAATGGTGTGAAGACTTATTAACGGCTGCACCAATGCATGATATCGGGAAAATCGGTATTCCAGATAAGATCCTTCATAAGCCCGATAAGTTAGATAAAGACGAGTGGGAAACCATGAAGGAGCACCCTGCATTTGGCGCAAAAATAATTGGTGATCACAACAGTCCTCTTCTTAAAATGGCGAAAGATATATCTATTGCGCATCATGAAAAATGGGACGGTTCTGGATACCCATATGGGCTATCGGGTGAGATGATACCTTTATCCGCTCGAATAATTGCTATTGCCGATGTATACGATGCATTAACTTCCGTTCGTCCATACAAAAGAGCATGGACAGATCAAGAGGCGAAAGACTTAATCATATCGGAGTCTGGCTGCCATTTTGACCCCGATGTGGTCAAGGCATTCATTCTGTCGTATAACGACTTAGCAGAGATAAAAGACAGGTATACGGATGTACAACGTAACCCACTCTCTTAAGTGGTAAGCCCGGGAAGGTGCTTTCGATCATCTTACAGCTGTATGATTTACCAGCATTATTCTTTACCAACAATATTATCGACAATGGCTAAATGCGTTCTGTGTAGTAATACTAAACACGCTCTTTTTAGCAATAATGGGGAAAACAAAGTGCTTACTATTAGGTTATATAAGGAATCAGATGCTGAAGCGTTGTGGGATCTTCACTTTTACACGATTCGAAATATTAATATTCAAGATTATTCGCAAGATCAGGTAGAAGCTTGGGCGCCAGAACGTGCTGACTTATCCGTTTGGAAAAGTGTAATGGAAAACTTATCGCCATTTGTCGCTGAAATTAATGGGGAGATTGTTGGATATACAGATTTACAGCCTAAAGGGCTCATAGACCACTTTTTTTGCCGTCATGACTACCAAGGGCAAGGTGTCGGAAAGGCACTAATGACTCATGTATTGAATATCGGGAAGCAGCGCGGGTTGGAACGTTTCTACTCAGAAGTGAGTATTACAGCCCGTCCCTTTTATGAACATTTTGGTTTTAAAGTCGTTAAAGAGCAGGAAATTGAAGTGCGCGGCCAGACGTTAAGAAACTTTGTAATGGCAAAATACATCTGAATCGTCGCATTAAGGCTCTTCATTTTTAGTATGACGCAAGAAGTTAGTCACTCGTTATCCACTCAAAACTACATCTATGAGCGTGCTTGAAAGAACGTGGGTTTATTACTCGAATATTCAATATGGTAGAGAATAGAAGAATAGAAGAATAGAAGAATAGAAGAATAGAAAGGCTAACACATGCAGTGTTAGCCTTTAATTGGATGAAGATTAGCTTACAGGATATTCCTAACTAGCAGCCATATTTTTCGAAAATGTAGCTCTCAAATTGTTCGCACATCTCGTCGTTGGATTTGATGTTACTTGCTAATTCTGTGCTGCCATCGACAATTGTGATTGAAGCTTGAAGAGGAGATGCTTCAGAGCGCTTTCTCGTGTTAAGTTGCTCAATTTTCTTTTGCTCTACAGCCCAAGCTTGCTCAGCAGAAAGGTTACATTCATCAGCTAAGTATTTAGCGTTGAAACCTTCCCCTGTAAGGCTTTGAATGGTTCCGTTGTGGTTTACACTATTACCCGCATGCCAGTAATGCTCGGCAAG
This sequence comes from Vibrio kagoshimensis, assembly GCF_050337535.1. Taxonomy (NCBI): domain Bacteria; kingdom Pseudomonadati; phylum Pseudomonadota; class Gammaproteobacteria; order Vibrionales; family Vibrionaceae; genus Vibrio; species Vibrio kagoshimensis. The sequence goes on along the minus strand of NZ_JAKJSZ010000004.1, from coordinate 128,355 downwards.
TAATGGACCAATTTCTGGGTTGTCAGTTAGGTAACCAAACTTCTCAGTGAAATAAGCACGAGTTTGATAAACCGCCATATGAGCAAGTAGATAACCTTGATAAGCACAAGAAGCTTCGTCAGAGAGCAAGTGAGGAATCGCCATTAGTGGGCGAGGGCTACAGTCTAACGCTAAGATTTGTTTTTCTGTATCACGAGCGAGTTTTGTTACGCGTTCTGGTGTTAATTCATCATCGCTAAGCAGGTACAAAGCACGTTCGAAGTAAGGAACAACAAGAATACTACGCTCTTGGAAAGCTTGGAACGGCTGTTTACTGTCGATCATCGATTTGATGATGTCATCAGGAACCGCTTCACCTTCAGCGTTAATTGCGTATTGCTTCAACCAATCAGCATCATTCAGTAAGCTATCGCAAAACATTGATTGTGTTTCAGCGTATGCCATTGATGTTGGAGCAAACTCTTGAGAGAAGCATGGTGAATTCATTTTCACATTAGCAAAGTGTGCCGCATGGCCGCCTTCATGGAATAACGTGTTGATGCCGTCATAGCCACTGCCCATTTGGTCCGGTTTAGCATTGCTTGTAAAGTTAACTTTTGCAGCAACCCATTCGCCTTGATCGTAAAAAGATGGGATCGGTCCATGGCAGAATCCATTCGGATACTTACCTTTACGGTCCAGCAAATCTAGAGTTAATTCAGCGTCTGAGTAAGTAATGTTTAGACGACCAAATGACTCAACCCAGCGGCGTAATGATTTAGAAAACGGAACGTAAGGGTCGAGATCTCGCATCACATCACCTGCGAACGAGAACACAAAGTTATGCCCTTTAAGAGAAGAATCTCCTTTGCTTTTCGCTAAGGTGTTTAAGCTGTTTTGGTGGCTGTCGCGAGTACGCTCTTCAAAGTCGTCCAAAATAGTGAACAGCTCTGAAGTGGTCATTTGTTCTGTTTTCACAATTGAATAATCAAAGAAAGTCTTGTATCCAAGTGAGCGGGCAAATTCGTTACGACGCTTTACAAGTTCAAGGAATCCATTTTGAAGTAACCATTGCTCTAAATCTAAGAAAGCTTGGTGTGCTGACTCTCGGACTGATTCTTTTGCATTGGTACGAATTGCTGAACTAAGTACAGGTAAAGAACCTTCAACCGACTGACCATTTTCATCTGTGTAGGTCATGATGTGGTTTTGTTTTTTCTCGAACAACTCAGCTTCAAACTTGATGAGTTCTGCTTTCAGTGTTTGAGACTCTTCAGATTCGATTGCGTGAGCCTGAAATGTCGCAAGCCAACCTTGTAGCCCAACTAAAGTGTTTTGCTTTTCGGTTTCGTCTTGAAGTTGTTCTGCTTGTTCGATTTGATGCTTGATTTCTTTTATTTGGCTAGCAGCACTTAAGAATTCTGTCCATTTGGTTTGGGCTTGAGTAGAGCCATCATGGTCATCACTGATGCCCATATATGTTTCCCAGAAGAAGTTTTCTTTGGTTCTGTGAATCGATAAATAACGTTGATTGAGATCGTTTAGGTATGCAGTAGCAGTCATCTTGTTCCCTGTAAATTGACGCTTAATATTGTCTCCATTATGTCATATTAAATGTTAATGATGAGTAACCGATAGAAAGTTATTGTGAATGTAATTGTAAAGAGGTTTTTACTTTTAATAGGCACATCGACAAGAACTTTTACATACGGTACAGCAAGGGAAATTGTGTCCGTTTTTTATCTGCAATTATCTGTGAATTATTTATTGAAATTGAGCGCGGGACTACCCAATCGGCTTTTCGAAAGAATATAATCAGAGTATCGCCCCTTTAGTTTTCCATTATGAAACCTTTCTTGTTGCAAGTCTTCTTTTCTGTAAATAGCCGCTGTCTATCTTTGCTATTACTTTGTTTTTCTTCATCACTACCTGCTGCCGAGGTAGAACCTTGGTGGCTTCGCCATGTCTTTAATACAGCCAGTACTCTACCTGAAGCCAATAGTTTGCTGAATGAAGCTGAGCTATTTGATTGTGGGGAAAAAGAAGCGACCCTATTGTGTAGTGATGAAATTAAATACTACAACGAAAAAGTTTATGTTGAGCTAGAACTTACAGATACGAAACAGACTGGAAAAACTGACCTAAAAAGTGATGAAGTTGATGTAACTGAAGATAAGTTGCCTACCAAGTTTGTCAGTGTTGTACGCTTTAATGCAACTTATAGCGCTCACTCTTATACAATGCTGCAAGCGAACTTACGACGGGATGGTTTTGTTATTCAATCCATAGTTATTGCAGGGGAAGAGTTCAATGTAATTGAAGCGCTTGCCACTGCCGCAAAGCAGAATGAAAGCCCCCAGTCAGTGGATGAAAAACTGATTACATTTATGAATCAACGTAGGCTTGTTAGTGATCAAATTAGCACATGGATGACAGGTCATGATCGTTCTCCTAAAGTTAGATTATTAAGGGAAGGATCAACATTAACTCAGGAGTTGTTTCGAGAAGCGCTTTAGTAAAGCGAGATTCACACTTTTCATTAAGGAATCCTAGCTGCACCTTTTATACGTTGAGCCTTCGGTAAAACAAGCATAGGATAATTGCATTATTGATGAAGGAGACAACCGATGGTTGCAAAAGTAACGACAGCACCGCAAGGTCCTGAGCTGTCTGAATTAGTCCAAGGTTATTGGCGAACAGAAGAATGGAATATGACGCCTCAAGAGCGTCTGACTTTTCTTAAGCAGCATATCGATCTTGGTATCACGACGGTTGATCACGCTGATATTTATGGTAACTATCAATGTGAAAAGTTATTTGGTGAGGCATTAGCGCTTGAACCTAGTATCCGCGAGCAAATTCAAATTGTTACTAAGTGCGATATCAACTTGTGCGGTGATCATACTCCAGATCGCAAGATCAACCATTACGATACGAGTGCTCAGCATATCTACCAATCGGTGAATAATTCGCTTGAACGTCTAGGTGTTAATGAAGTGGATGTATTGCTTATTCATCGACCTGACGTACTAATGGATGCTGATGAAGTTGCAGAAGCATTTACTGAGTTACACAAAGTCGGGAAAGTGAAGCATTTCGGTGTGTCTAACTTCTCACCACGCCAATTGGAACTTTTACAGTCTCGCCTAGGTAAGCCTTTAGTCACTAATCAAGTTGAAATTAACCCTCTGAATTTTGAAGTGGCACATGATGGGACATTGGATCAGCTTCAAATGAATCGTATCCGCCCGATGGCATGGTCTTGTCTTGGTGGTGGAAGTATTTTTACGGGTAATACAAAGCAAGCAGTGCGGGTTCGTGAAGAATTGGAAGCGATTCGAATTGAAGTCGGCGCAAACAGCATTGATCAAGTGATTTACGCTTGGGTGAGACGTTTGCCTTCAAACCCATTAGCGATTATCGGTTCTGGAAAAATTGAACGTGTTCAAGCAGCCGTTGATTCATTAGAAATAGAGTTAACTCGAGAGCAGTGGTATCGCGTTTGGGTTGCTTCAAAAGGTCACGGTGTGCCATAAACTGAAGCTCATTCGAATGTAAATAAAGCCAGCAATTACTGGCTTTATTTATTATGAGCTTTGTTTATTACGAGCTCTATTTATTATACGCTTTGTTTATTATGACTTGGTCGGTTCCGTTGCAATAAGATACTCAAGTAGTTCATCAGGCCAATTCACACCATTAGTTAAGTCTTTTGTTCCTGAAACCATTTCACCATCGACAGCGTTATACAGTAAATATGGTGCATTTTCTAAGTTGCCTTCAATACTGTAAAAGTGGCAATAAGAGAAATAGTCACGAGATTGGTGAATCAGAAACTCATAACCCGCATCTTTTGCAGTTTGAAAGTTCGCACCAGATACATTTCCTCGGCTATTACTCCCTCCAGAGCTTGGGTTATTACCGTAGATCTTATCTTCATAGTGATCGGAGTTCGTTATTTCTTGTAATAGCGCATAACAAGATCTGACGTTATTAATGTCACGGCGGACACCGCCTCGGCTATTTTTAACGGGGAAGCAAGATCCCGAAAAGTTGGAGTAAGTACCCTCTATATTAAATGAAGATGAGTTTTCACCTTGAGGCTCTGCAGTATCGCCACCTCTTGCTAGACACGCTGCTTGGAATAGGTTAGTACCGGTTCTAAAATTGCTTAATAAGCCTGTAGCAGCGGTCTCATTCGCTTCATTTGAGTAGGATAAAAATCGAGGAGCAGCAACAATACCTAAAACCCCTAAAATCAGAATAACAACGATTAACTCAAGTAACGTAAAGCCGGAGTTATGCTTGCGTGGCTTCATGGTAACCTCCGTTAATGTTGATTATATGGTATATAGTTCCATTTGAGTTTTATCATGTCTATAACATATTGAAACCTGTAACTGATGGTTTTTGAATTACCGAAAATTTACGGTTAAATATTAAGCGATTTTATGGGTGGTATATTTTTAAAAAACACTCATAATGCACTCTGTTTTTCATCTGTTGGACATTTCCATTGAGCACTTCTAAATTTTCTTCTATTGACCTTAAGCCTGAGCTTCTAACAACCTTAGATTCATTAGGCTATGCCCAAATGACCCCTATTCAAGCCTTGAGCTTACCTTCTATTTTAGCGGGCAAAGATGTAATTGGTCAGGGTAAAACCGGTTCAGGTAAAACTGCTGCTTTCGGTTTAGGTGTACTGCAAAACTTGCGAGTAAAGCGCTTTCGTGTGCAGTCATTAGTTCTCTGTCCAACTCGTGAACTAGCAGACCAAGTAGCAAAAGAAATCCGTACATTGGCTCGTGGTATTCACAATATTAAAGTATTGACGCTATGTGGCGGAATGCCAATGGGACCGCAGATTGGTTCATTAGAGCACGGTGCACATATTCTAGTTGGTACACCTGGTCGTATTTTGGACCACCTTGAAAAAGATCGGATTGATTTATCTGAACTGAACACGCTTGTATTAGATGAAGCTGACCGTATGCTTGAAATGGGTTTCCAAGACGCGTTGGATGCGGTTATCGAAGCTGCGCCAAAACAGCGTCAAACATTGTTATTCAGTGCGACATTCCCAAAACAGATCAAATCTGTTGCTGAACGCATTATGCAAAACCCTGAAATGGTGAAAGTAGAATCAACTCACGATCATTCAAGTATTCAACAGCACTTTTATAAGCTTGAAGGCACAGAAGCGCGTGATGATGCACTAGAACTTCTGTTACTTCATCATCAGCCTGAATCTGCTGTCGTGTTCTGTAATACTAAGAAAGAAGTTCAGAACGTGAATGATGAATTAAGCCACCGTGGTTTCAGCGTAACTGAGCTACATGGAGACATGGAGCAACGTGAACGTGACCAAGCTTTGGTTCAATTCTCAAACAAGACAATTTCTATTTTAGTCGCGACAGACGTAGCCGCTCGTGGTCTGGATGTTGATAATCTTGATGCCGTGTTCAACTTTGAACTGTCTCGTGATCCTGAAGTGCATGTTCACCGAATTGGTCGTACAGGTCGAGCTGGTGGGAAAGGCGTTGCTTGCAGCTTCTTCAGCGAGAAAGAAATGCACCGTGTTGCTCAAATTGATGAGTACATGGATATGCCAATAGAACCTTCTACATTGCCAGAAAAGCCAAATGCTAAACCATATCAATCGAATATGGTAACTATCCAAATTGATGGTGGTAAGAAGGCTAAACTGCGTGCAGGTGATATCTTAGGAGCACTAACTGGCCAGGGCGGTATTGATGGTAAATCTGTAGGTAAGATTAATTTATCAGCAATGCGCGCATACGTTGCGATTGAAAAATCATTAGCGAAAAAAGCACTCAACAAAATTGAGTCAGGCAAAATGAAAGGGCGTCAATTCCGCGCTCGCATTTTGAAGTAACGCATTCAGAATTAAACGATTAAAAAATCGCTCAAAGGTTTAACCTAGGCAAAAAGCTTAGGTTAAACTTTGTAAGATCTTATAAATATCTAAAATGAAAAGTAAAAACTGAGAGTTCAGCTCTATTCATCTGGTCTGATTGAGTAGAGGTCATTCATGTGCTTTCCTGCCCCCAAGTACCAATCCATAGCCTCCTGGCGATTTGTTGCCATAATTCTTGTTGTTGTTATCTTGCCATTTTCGAAGTAGCAGACTTCATATTCAATTTCGCATTCATAATGAGGAATAGCGGCCATAACTTACCCCCCTGTGGTAATTATGAGAATTAATGCAATTTCCATACCGAAAATTGATATTTCAATCGCATTTATTAGTTTATTTTTGTTTCTCTTTATTGCCATTCCTTTCATATCATTTTGCAGTAAGCTTACTTAGTGCTTATCTAAACGATTAACTTTGGAGTCGCGAAGAATTAAGATATGTATTAGGGCTCAATAGATTTCACATCGTAATTAAGTTACTGATATTTAAAGGTTGTATGCTGAGTCTAAGAAAGGAAGTTGCTAAAAATGAAATTATTAAAGTGGTGGCAATTTGTTATCGTATGCCTGTTAATGACAGGGTGCGGAACTAAGTTTGTTTATAATAACGTCGATTGGTTAATTTTAGACTACTTAGAAGATTTTGTAACTTTAACTGATTCTCAAGAAGATGAGCTAGAGAGCCGAATCAATCTATTGCAGGAGTGGCATAAACACTCAGAATTGCCGCTTTATATTGAACAAATTTCTGAAATACAGGCTCAAAAACAATCTCAAATTGATGCCGCCTTTATTTTAAAACAGAGAAAGCAGCTTTCTCTGCACTTCAAAACTATTGTTTCAAAATTTGCTCCTGATATTTATGCTTTGTCTATGCAGATGACAGATCTGCAAGATAAAGAGTTCCTAGTTGGTTTACAGGAAAAGCAAAAAGAGAGCGCTGAAGAGTTCTTATTACTTTCTGAAAACGAAACAAGAGAGCGATATGAAGAGCGAATAAGCAAAAGTGTGAAGCGCTGGCTGGGTACTATTAGTGAATCACAAGAAGAGGTGATTTTGAGGTGGGTTGGTGATTTAAAAAACACCAACGCCGGCTGGTTAGATTACCAAAGTACGATTTATGCTGAAGTTTCTAAACTCATGAACAATAAGTCCGATAGGCATACCTTTCAACCGACTTTGATGTCTTTGTTACTTTCTCACGAGTCTTATTATTCAGCCGAATTGAAGGTGGATATTGATTATAACGCTCAGATTTCAGCTAATTACTTATCCACTATTGTGTCTTTAGCGTCAGATAAACAATGGACTCACTTTCAATCAGAATTGAGAGATTTGAAAGAAGTAGTTGCAGAGCTAAATTAACCGAGCTTTCTTTAAAACTTAGCTTATACCCTTTTAGCTTATACACGCTTGGTTGTAATACGTAATTAAGCGCTTCGAAGTAAACGTGGCACTGCAGCCTTAGTTGTTTTTCCAATTTTTTGCATTAGTTTAAAGCTGGGATTGTCGATTTGGTAAGTAGTACTCATGTCTTGAAGCATCGCTAACCATAACTTTGCAGTCATTTCCGAATCGGCTAACGCTCTGTGGAATACTCCATCATTGTCTATATTTAAAAAACGGACGAGATCACCTAACTTGTGGGTTGGGGAGTCTTGCACTAGCCTTCGGGCAATCAGCATTGAACAAGCAAACTCACCACTGTAACCTTTTCCAATCAGATCCAATTCGGCATCTAAGAAGCGTTTATCAAATGATGCATTATGAGCAACTAAGCAGCTATCTTGGATGAAGTCAGCAAACTCACTCATTACCTCCTCACAACTTGGCGCGGTTCTAAGCATATTATTAGTAATGCCTGTGTAGTTCTCAATAAACCCGCTCACTCTGAACCCAGGGTTCATTAACTGCTGGAAAGTGTCTGTTACTTTTCCATCCACTAGACGAACCGCACCAATTTCAATGGCTCTATCACCCATGTTTGGCGATAATCCAGTCGTTTCGAAATCGAGGACAATAACGGTGTTTGCTAAAGGTGTGGACACAAAATGCTCCTAAGCTCAGAGGTAAATAGTTAGTAAGTGTGTGGCTGGGGTGATGTTAAGTAATAACAAGCTCAGTATACCCTGTGGAAGAGTCAGGTTCTCGTGAAAACGTCATATTGTCATAGCGGTGGATGATTAACTCTGCAGTGTGGGAAACAATGGTTCCTTCAAGTAAGTGTCCACCAATAACATTACCGTTTTCGTCGGCTGCTGAAATATGAATATGTTGATGAGATTCTGTCAGCGTACCCATCACGGAAACAATTTCAAAAGGGGCCGTTAACGTCTTCGTGAATTCGGCGTTTGCGAGGCGAATATTGAGCTGAGAAACGCAGCCTACGCAGGAAGCGATAGAGCCTGCTTTTATTTGGTTGTTAGTGACTAGACGTTGGATCTCTAATTTTAAATCTTGACCTCTGGTGAGGCGAACAGCGATGGGTGTGATCATAATACTACCTAAATTAAAGGCGAAGTGGTTAAGCACTTCGCCTTTCTCTTTTAACTCAAGACTCAATAATATTTATTTTAAGATCTTTAGTCTTGTGAGTTTTGAGCATCTCTTTTGTGTTTTGGCACAAAGTTAAGTACAGAAATTGGCACTTCTTTTCGAGGTTCAAAACCTTCAATAACGCGACGTTCAATTAAGTGACCAAGGCGCTTTTCGATGATGCACAAGTTTTTGAAGTTATCTTTTGATAAGAATGAAATCGCTTCACCAGAGGCATCAGCACGACCAGTACGACCAATTCGATGCACATAATCATCTGCAGGGAAGGGCATGTCATAGTTCACTACGCGGGTTAGGTTATCTATATCAATACCACGAGCAGCAACACCAGTTGCTACTAGGAATTTTAAACGACCTTTTTTGAAATCCGCGAGAATTTTTTCGCGAATCGCTTGGCTTCGTCCACTGTGGAATGCTTCTGCTTGAATGCCACGCTTTTCTAGCTGAGCAACAAGTTTTGCCGCGCCATGCTTGGTTTCAATGAAGATTAGCGCTTGATCCCATTCACCATCGGTGATCATGTGGCTCAACAGTGCCGATTTACGATCTTTATCAACAGTCACTAACCACTGTTCAATATTCGCTTTAGACGCGTCTGTTTTCGCAATCGAGATCTCTTCTGCTTCACTGATCGCACTTTTCGCAAGAGCGCGAACAGGTGTCGACAAGGTTGCAGAGAACAGCAGGTTTTGAATGTCTTGTGGTAAGCGAGCAATGATCTTGTTGATGTCTTCAATGAAGCCCATATCCAGCATGCGATCTGCTTCATCTAGTACTAGCACTTCTACTTCATCAAAATGCACAGCTCTTTGACCGTACATGTCGATAAGGCGACCAGGTGTTGCTACTAGAATGTCGACACCTTCGATCAGGCGATCTTTTTGATGCTGATAAGAAACGCCACCGTACATCGCTAGGGATGTTAGGTTTAGGAATTTCGAATACTTGTTGATGTTTTGTTCAACTTGAATCGCAAGTTCACGTGTTGGCGTTAAGATCACCGCACGAATGCGTTTTTTACGTTGAGTTTCACCTTTGCTGAGCATTTCTAAAATAGGCAGAACAAAGCTCGCCGTTTTACCTGTCCCCGTCTGCGCTGCCGCAATTAGGTTTTTACCAGATAGAACGATCGGAATGGCTTTTTCTTGAATTGAAGTCGGTTTTTCGTAGCCTTGTTTAGTAACGGCTTTAACAATAGGGGAGCTTAATCCAAGTTTGGAAAATGGCATAGGTATCTCAACGTGTTGAATAGATGGAACTGTCTTATACGATGATAAGAAGAATGGCTGCATTCTACCATGTTGCCTTGATACCGCTAGCAATACTCGGGCTGTTCAATCAAACAAATCCATTCAATGGCTATTATGTGTCTGCCTAGTGCTCTATATTCAAGAAGCCTGCTACCAAGCCGTTATATTGACTAATTTTTCAGCTTAAATAGTCTCGTACTCTGGCAGCTCGTGCTAACCTTTTTATAGAAAAGGAGTGTTCTATGGGTAAAAGCAAACTAGATAAAAAGTTCTATGAAAAAGAGCTAGAACGTTTACAGGTCGAATTGGTTAAATTACAAGAATGGGTCAAGCAAGAAGGGCTCAAAGTTGTGGTGATCTTTGAAGGACGAGACGCGGCAGGTAAAGGTGGGGTAATTAAGCGAATTACAGAAAAGCTTAACCCTCGAATTTGTCGTATTTCAGCGTTACCAGCCCCAACAGAAAAAGAAAAAACGCAGTGGTATTTTCAACGTTACGTTTCTCACCTTCCTAGTGCAGGAGAAATGGTCTTATTTGATCGCAGTTGGTATAACCGAGCTGGCGTTGAAAAAGTCATGGAATTTTGTACCCAAGAGCAATATGAAGAATTTCTTCGATCTTGCCCTGAGTTCGAACGTATGTTGCAGCGTTCAGGCATTATTTTACTGAAATACTGGTTTTCTGTTTCCGATGAAGAACAAGAGAAACGCTTTTTAGAGCGTATCGATACACCGATAAAACGCTGGAAGTTTAGCCCTATGGATTTAGAGTCGCGTAACCGTTGGGCGGAGTACTCTGAAGCAAAAGATAAAATGTTTGCTTATACAGACACCAAACAGTGTCCATGGTGGGTTGTGCCATCTGATGATAAGAAAAAGGCTCGTTTAAATTGTATCAGTCATCTTCTGGAACAAATTGAGTATCAGGATATTGCTTACCCAGACATCGAACTACCTGAAATCAACAAAGATGGTTACATCCGAGCGCCGCTTGAAGAGCAAACATTTGTTCCTGAGAAGTATTAATATTTGGACTAAGGTTAGAGTTAGAGGTAAGTCAAAGCGTAGATAGAATTTCTCTATCTTTTAGTTTTATCAGCTAAGACTTAACAAATTGCACCTAACAAAAAATCCAGAGCTTTTAGGCTCTGGATTTAATTTTTTCTAGATACATCTTACTGAAACTAAAACTTAAGCCGTCTCTGTTTCTTCTGCTTGAGCTTGTTCAACCATTGAAATGGCTAACGCTTCCGCAGCTTTGATTCCGTCGATACCTGCAGAAAGAATTCCGCCTGCGTAACCTGCGCCTTCACCAGCTGGGTAGAAACCTTTTAGGTTGATGCTTTGGAAGTCTTTACCACGCTTAATGCAAACTGGAGATGAAGTACGAGTCTCGACACCAGTCAGCAAACCATCTTCAGAAGAGAAACCTTTGATTTTCTTTTCAAATGCAGGGATAGCTTCACGAATAGCTTCAATCGCGAAATCAGGCAGTGCTTTAGAAATATCAGTCAGTTTGATGCCTGGAGTAAATGAAGGAGCAACACCATTTTCTTTAATATCACTTGGATCACGACCTTTTAAGAAATCACCGATTTTCTGAGCAGGAGCATCGTAGTTCTCTCCACCAAGCACATAAGCACCTGCTTCTAATTCACGTTGTAAGCGAATACCAGCAAGTGCGTCACCTGGGTAGTCACGCTCAGGGTCGATACCAACAACAATCGCACTGTTTGCATTACGCTCGGCACGCGAGTACTGACTCATACCATTGGTAACAACGCGACCTTCTTCAGATGTCGCGGCTACTACCGTACCACCTGGACACATACAGAAGCTGTAAACGGTACGACCATTCTCACAGTGGTGAACCAGCTTGTAATCGGCAGCGCCAAGGATAGGGTTACCTGCGTTTTTACCAAAACGAGCTTCATCAATCATGGATTGCTTGTGTTCAATACGGAAACCGACTGAGAAAGGCTTCGCTTCCATGTACACACCACGGTCATTAAGCATTTCGAAAGTATCACGAGCACTATGACCAACAGCCAATACTACGTGACGAGTTTTGATTTCTTCACCATTTGAAAGCGTTAGACCTGTAATTTGACCGTCTTCCATATGTAAGTCATCCACGCGCGTACTGAAGCGGATCTCACCACCTAGTGCAATGATGTTTGCACGCATTTTTTCGATCATGGTCACCAGCTTAAAAGTACCAATATGCGGCTTGCTTACGTATAAAATTTCTTCAGGTGCGCCTGCTGCAACGAATTCTTCAATCACTTTACGGCCGTAATGTTTAGGATCTTTCACTTGGCTGTACAGTTTGCCGTCTGAGAATGTACCCGCGCCACCTTCACCAAACTGAACGTTAGATTCTGTGTTTAGTGTACGTTTACGCCAGAAACCAAATGTGTCTTTAGTACGTTCACGAACTTCTTTACCACGCTCAACAATGATTGGGTTGAAGCCCATTTGAGCTAAAATCAAACCCGCAAACAAACCACATGGACCAAAGCCAATAACCACTGGGCGCTCTTGCTGAACGGTAGGCGCTTTAGCGACGAATTTGTATTCCATATCCGGAGTGACTTTTACATGAGGATCGCTGATGAATTCTTCAAGTAGTGCTTCTTCATTCTCAACTTCTACATCAAGTGTATAGATCAGAAGAATTTTAGATTTTTTACGAGCATCATAGCCACGTTTAAAGATGTTATAAGACAGAACTTGCTCATCGCTAATACCTAGCTTCTTGGTGATAGTCGCTTGAATAGCTTCTTGTTCGTGGTTTAGAGGAAGTTTAATTTCGGTTAAACGTATCATGCTGATGTCTCGTTTTAATAGGTGTCTTAGCTTTACGTTTTCTAGCGGTAAACAATTCGCTTATTTAGAATTCGTTTATGCAGAAAGCAGTAAGGCTCACAATGGCGCGCATTTTACGTTAAGTTGATTTGTCTGTCATACTAAATTGGAAGTAGACGGCAATTTGAGTGAATATTCATTCCACATAATGTTGAATTTTGTTTTGGGATGAGTATTATCCCCATTCTTTAATTTTTGACTAACTTAAGAGCTTTTTATCATGGCGTTTGTCGTAGGCGATAATTGTATACAATGTAAATACACTGATTGTGTGGCGGTATGCCCTGCTGATGCGTTTCATGAAGGCCCTAACTTTATGGTCATTAATCCAATTGAATGCATTGATTGCGGTTTATGTGTCCCTGAGTGTGACGCACAAGCCATTTTCCAAGAAGATGAGTTACCAGAAGATCAAAAGATTTTTATCGAGGTAAATGCCGAGCTTGCTGAACTTTGGCCAGTACAAACTGAAGTGAAGCCAGCGATGGACGATGCGGATAAATGGAATGGTGTTGCGGACAAATTGGCAATGCTAGAGAAGTAACCCTTAGTAAACTGATTTATCATCGATAAAAAGCGTAGTGACTAACCGTCAGTACGCTTTTTTAGTTTCTGGAGCTTACTAAGCGAGTACGTTGAGAAGCTAGAAGCTAGAAGCTAGAAGCTAGAAGCCAGAAATCAGAGATAAGGCGTGAAACGGTTAAGTTCTCTCTGCCAAATATGCTTCGTAGTCTGGAATTTCAATTGAGCTTTCTTCTTCAAGTAAAGAAGAGCTGAATAAAAAGTTGGCAGTAGCACGGTTCGTTGCCACCGGGATGTTCCAAACACTAGCGATTCTAAGTAGTGCTTTCACATCTGGATCATGAGGAACGGCATTCAGTGGATCCCAGAAGAAGATCATCATATCGATCTTACCTTCAGAAATAAGTGCACCAAGTTGTTGGTCGCCACCCATAGGTCCGCTGATCATGCTTTTGATCGCAAGCCCGGTATCTTTACTCAGCATTGAGCCTGTTGTGCCTGTTGCGTACAAGAAATGGCGTTGAAGCTTTTCTTTATTTTCTTTTACCCATCTTAGCAATTCCGGCTTGCAGTTATCATGTGCGACTAAGGCTATATGTTTGTGCGCCGGCAAGGTGCGAGTCGTTTTTTGCATGAATGTTCCCTAAATTATTGGTGTGTTTCTTATTATTTAAAATTGTATTGTTTTTGATTATTTCGTTTTATCGATAATTGCCAAAAGCCAAAAGCCAAAAGCCAAAAGCCAAAAGCCAAAAGCCAAAATAAAATATAAAAATTAATGGCTTCATTAGGTTGAGAACCTATAGTGATGCTCTACTGGTTTACACTAAATTCTGGTCTAAAAGCCGAAGGCGATAAAGAATCTGCAATGGTTTCTTTGTTTAACGTATCAGGCGTTAAAGACTCAATTTTAGGTGTCTCTTTTAACTGATATGGCTCTGAGCGCAAATACTTAACGGCTTGAATCACGGATAGGCGACCTTGTTTTACCATTTTGTCTGTTGGGGCAAATAACACCTTATTACGTAATAACCCTCGATAAATTCCATGGCTCAAGTAGCTAGAGATTAATCCGATATCTTGCATTTTGTCGGCAGCTCTCACTTCACTTATCGCGGCTTCAATAGCCACTGCGCTGCCAACGATGTATTTAATATCTGGAGTATCAATGACTTGTTGCACTAAATTTCGCTGTAGCTCTTTATCATTATCAGCCCAGTAGCTTACAGCAATATTAACGTCACTAAATTCGATTGCATCATAAAAACCGGCCGCTACTGGTTTTGTTCCGCCACTGGATTTTGGACCAAGAAGAAGCGCTATATTCGTTTGCCCAGAGCCTTTAGGGTGTTTTTGAGCAAGATACTCACCGGCTTTGTAGCCCATGACATACCAATCAACCCCAACGACTCCTTTTAACAACTTGCTTTGTTCTTCATTCAGAGAAAGCTCGTTCACTGTGGCAAAAATAGGTGTTGTGCCAACCCAAGTATTTAAGTTGTCATAAAATACGTCTGGAGATACTGTGCCAAGGATGATGGCATCCGCTCCCCACCGCGTACATAATTCAAGTTGTTTGGCTTGTTTTGCTTTATTTGGGTAGCCGCCTGCTTCTAATACTCTTAATTCAATACCTAACTTTTCAGCCTCCGAAACCATGCCATAGTTAACGGATAGCCAATAAGAATCTTTTAGGTGTGGATAAATCGCACAGATTTTTTCTTTATTTGTTTCTGTAGCATTAAGCAAAGGAGGGGCATGTTCAGTAGATGTATTCAAGCTAACAGCCAAAACTGCCGATGAGTAGAGTACGGAAAGTAGAATCGGTAAAGCAAAACGTTTGATTAGCATGAAAAGGCCGTTTATTGGCATTGAATAAGTAAACACTGCAAAATATAGCGTATTCTGCATGGGTAAAGAAGAACGATTTAAGGTTTAAGTGATATGTTGTTAGCCTCCGCGAGTATCGGGCGAAAATTGCTCGCTTCATTTTTAGTCATGGCAATGTTGGTTCTCCTTTCTGCATTGATTGGAGTTTCAGGGTTCAGTTTTGTAGCAAAAACTGAGCGTAACGTTGTGGATTCTGCTTTACCCGCCATGATAGAAGCTCGTCAGGTTTCAGAGCTGAGTACCCGTATTATTGCCTCGGTACAAACGCTTTCAAATGCGAAAAATGAGCAGCAGCGTAAAGCCGCAGGTATCGAGTTATTTGGACAATTAGAGCTGCTTTTAACTCATATTAAGGCGTTAGGCTCTGACTCATTTGATTCCGAATTGCTGAGCACTTTGGAAACCAACGTTCAAAATGTAATAGACACCCTTGCTCAGCTTGGGCTGTCAGTAGAACGGAAACTTTGGCTTGTAAAAGACTTGTCTGAGCGAGTTTCGGAAATGCGATTGCTTGGAGAGGAGTTAGAACAACTTACCCGTACACAAGTATTGAACACCAGTACGATAGCGGTCGCAAATGTCACTCATATTTATGCGCTTTTAGAATCTCAGAAAATCGATAAAGCCTACCAAGCGTTAGATGCATTGGTGGAAGTGGATTTAGATCTTTCTGAACGTCTACATGAATTGCATTTGTTGGCATTTAAAATGCTGAACCAAATTGAAGAAACTCAAACCGTAACCAATGTGGAACGAATTCATCAAATCCAAGCTGAATTTGAATCTAATCTCAAAATTATGATGAGGCGAGTGAGGGCAGTAGAAGACCCGACTCGTTCTGCTCAAATGTCGGAGTTACTCATTAAGCTTGAGAAGCGTCAAGTCGTTTTTAATATCCTGTTAGAACAGTATGAAAATACTCAAAAATCTGAGTTTCTCATGCGCAATACCCTAGAGCTTTTTTCACAGTTGAATACGACGGTGAACAAGCTGGTGGATGACTCAAACTTAAGTACAACTAAAGCGGTTGAAGAGCTCACGACAACCTTGAACTATGCTCAATGGTCTTTATCACTGATTTCTGTAGTGGGTCTTATTATTGTTGCCTTGATTGTTTGGCGAGTGGTGTATATCTCAGTGGTCAAACGTTTAACTGAATATTCTTCCGCGTTGCTCTCTATTGCTCAGGGGCGTTTGAACATTGATATTACGGTAAAAGGTAATGATGAGTTGGCGCATATGGGCGAAGCCATAATTACTGCTAGAAATACCGCACAAGCGCTACAAGTCGTTGCGGTTGGGGAAGCTAAAGCAAAGCGAGAGTTAGAAGATCATAAAGAGCACTTAGAAGAGTTAATTACTGAACGAACAGTACAACTTCAGGAAACGAATAAGAAGCTCAATGTCGAGGTGATTAACCACGCCAAAGCCCGCTCTTCAGCAGAGCAAGCCAGCCGTGCCAAATCAGCATTTCTTGCGACAATGAGCCATGAAATTCGGACGCCTATGAATGGGGTGCTGGGTACGGCAAGGTTACTAAAAGATACTGGTTTGGATAAGTTGCAGTCTGGATATGCAGACATTATTAACCGCAGTGGTAAAAACTTATTAGCGATTTTGAATGATGTATTGGATTACTCGAAGATTGAAGCGGGTCATCTTGAAATACGAGTGTCATCATTTGATTTACACCAAATGGTTCAAGATACTTACCAGCTGATGGAAGGTAGAGCGGCAGAGAAAGGGCTCGATTTTAGTTACTTTATAGAAAGTGATGTTCAAAAATACTGGCGAGGTGATGTTACTCGGATCAGCCAGATACTTAACAATTTAGTGGGTAACGCCATTAAGTTTACTGAGTCAGGCTCGGTCGATATCTTCATCAGCTTAGATTTAGATAATGCTCAAAAAGTGGCCTTTGAAGTGTCTGATACAGGCGTTGGCATTAAACCAAGCGAGCAAAAGTGCTTATTTGATGCATTCTCTCAGACAGAAAGTGGTCGTAACACTACAGGCGGTACTGGTTTAGGCTTAGCCATCAGCCAACGAATAATGAACGCTATGAAAGGTGAAATTGGTGTGCATTCAGAAGAAGGGGAAGGCAGCCAGTTTTGGTTTGTATTGCCAATGGAGCACGGTGAAGTAATAACAACACCCAAGCCCGTCGTTAAGGATTCAGTTAGAGCTAAAGTTCTTTTGGTTGAAGATAACCCCGTAAACTGCATTGTTGCAGAAGGTTTTTTGACAAACTTAGGTCATGAAGTTGTGGTCGCAACAACGGGTAATGAAGCCGAGTCAATCTTTGAAGAACAGCTGTTTGATATAGCTTTAGTTGACATTAACCTACCTGATTGTGATGGCACACAATTAATTAAGAAACTGAAAGCCATACAAGGGCGTTTATTGGCAGGTGAGAAAAAGACGCCATCTTCAGAGTTAAGATCCGATCGAACAAAGTCGAGTCCGTTAGAGCCAGAGTTAACGTCAATAGAGACTATGACGACTCCGATGATTGCTGTATCCGCGCATGTTTTTAATGAAGAAGTTGAAGAGTATTTAGCAAGTGGTTTTGATGGCTTTTTGCCTAAGCCACTAGAAAAAGAAGCGTTGGAAAACCTTATTATTGCTCAGTTAGCAGGCAAAGCTTTATTGCTTCCACAAATAATTCAAGGTGAGGAATCTGCAGAAGAGAATCTTCCACCAAGCAATCTTTTAAATGTAACTGAGAGTGTTGATGATAACGCCGATGCAGGTGCTAATGGGACGGTAGGAGATAAAGTGATGCATTCAGAAGATCCAACGGACATTATTAACCCAGAAATCATTAAAAGTGACCTGGCTGTATTAGGGCAAGACCAGATTACTCATATTATTGAGCTGTTTGATCAGAGTAGTGACGAAATTTTAGAAAGCTTACGTACTGCTGCTCAGTGTGAAGATTCTGCAGAAGTTAAATCTCTGGCACACAAGCTTAAAGGTTCAGCAGGGAGTTTAGGCTTGCTAAGGCTATTTTCTATTTGTCGAGATATAGAGGTAAGTAACTCGCCTTTGGATCAATATGAGAGGCAGAATAAGGAACTTGAGGCTGTAGTGAATGCTTCATCTCGTGAATTGAAAAATTACATTTAGTTTTGCTGAACCGCAATGAACCTATAAAAAAGCCCCAGCGCGTATTGCTCTGGGGCTTTTTGTATATTACGACGGTGATTTTATAGTGATGCAGCACTATCGAAAATCATCGTACTCTCTAGTACCAGTTATTATCCTAGTACCACTTATCTGAAGTGAACATCGGAGAGTCTGGCCCATTCGGGTCGTCATCAAAAGGATGTTCAGCTTTTCCTCTTAACAACTCTATCTGATTTTCTAGTAAGTTAACGGTTTCGTAATCGCCTTCAGAAAAAGCGATATAAATTTGCTGTTCTAGAGCTTCGATGTGTTCTCTACTTCTCATAGGATCCTCCCGTGAGTCTATCGATTCTCAAAACGATTGTAGTCCAATAATCCGAACTCGATCGGCTGATCGTCTTGATACCAACGATGAACACGGTCACTGAATGGCCAGAATGCATTTGAGCTGCGGCGAATTGCAAATTTATCCAATAACTTAACGTAATCTTCTTCAGTAGAAATATTTTTTAATGAATTCACCAATACTGGTATATCGGCTTCTACAAGTGATAAGTAAGCCGCTGGGTAACTGCCTACAACACCTCGAACTAGGGTTAAGTCATCGTTCGCGTAATCTCGGTTTCCTTCTTCATCAAATAAACTTGAGATATTACTGTGCGCGTTATTGTGTATTAGGGTGAATAGCTGATCACCGCCTTGTTTACCTTCGATCATTATCATCATGAGTTGAGGGACTTGGCGAAGACCTTCCCCTTTGATCTCGTTGATTGACTGTAATTGCTTTTCCATTTCAGCGCTAAACCCAGTATTCACTATGTTATAACGATCAGATAGTACTGGATCTAGTTTTTCCCTGATCATGCCGTAAAGCTCTGATTTGTGATCATCAGTCGAGTATTGAACACTGGTCGGTTGATCGAAAGGAGCGATATTTCGTTGTAAGAAATCACTCAGTTGAGGGCTCTGATCTTTGTACCAACTTGAATGTTCAATATGCCGAACTTCTTTAGGTAATAGAGTTAAGAAGTTACTTTCACCTTCTAATCTAAGGAAGTCCATAAACATTCTAGTGATCAGTTGGTGACCGAAGTTTCCATAAACGTCAAAGCCTGCCACCAATAAGTAATGAATCCGCTCCAGAAGCGCATAGTCTAGTACCCAAGCGGTTTTGGGTTGCGTACCGACTAATCCTTGGACTACTGATGCACTATCGAAGTGTCGGAATACCGTTAAGGCAGCATTGGCATTTGTGCCGTTACCTGTCCAAATGATATCTGTATTTAGCCCGTCACCATCTTTAAACCATTGGTTCGAAAATTCTGATTTAGCATCTAAATAGCGCGCTTGTTGAGCAGCGTATTTCACCCAATTGGTAGCAGGAACTGTATTACTTTCTAGCTCGCTTGGTAGCTTTAGGTTCTCTATTTGATTGGCATAAAATTCATTGATTTCAGGTAAATCAGCTTTTTCAGGATCAACAAATACTACCCAGAATCGGTCATTAATTACGTTTAATGCGAGTTGCCCGCGACAGACTGGTCCCTTAATGAATGCCATTATCGTATTTTGTGCATTATCTAACATAAAGTTGAAACGAGATTTAACAGGGATCGCTTCAAAAGATGTCATCGGGTTTGCGGATACATCAATGTTGTAGCTAGGTAATTGATCAACGCTGTAGGAAGCATCAATAAACCACTTTTTCCAGTTGCTTATACGTAATGTATTAAGTGCGAAAGGCATATGCGTTTTATCAACGATTGTGCCTTGTTCCGGGATGATACGGTAATAAACACGCTCAACTTTAGGGTCATCATACGGACGTCTTGTTGAGATTCGCTTCACTGGTTCACCCGGTGGAGTTGCTGATCTGACTAGGGTAAAGAAACGAGCTGGTGCGTTGAGTTCAGAGAAGTAAAGGTGCGATAGAAATAGGTGTTCATAAATATAACGGGCGGCAAGTTGATTTTTATTTGCGCCGTAGTTAAGCCATTGTTCATATTCAGTAATCAGTCGCTGCTCATCTTTATTTAACGGCATTGGTGCGTTCATTGTGGCACCATTTTCCAACCAAGCCATTAAGGTATCGTATTCAGAATATTCTAAGTTAGGCATACCATAAGGCATGCCCCAGGTTGGGTAATCTTTCTCGTATTGAGCAAACTCTTCAATGGTTGGGCATTGTTGCTGCCTGTCTGTCGCGAAATCAAACCCTTTTAGCTGTGTTTCATCGGGCAGTGGGTGATTTTCTTTTTGAACTAACATACGGGCAACTAAACCAGCATCTAAATTGGCAGAAGCAATTTGCTCACGTTCATTCAGGATCGGGTGGAAATCGGCATCACGCCATTCTTGTGTGGAGGTTGCATCCTCAAACAACCGCGATGGTGTCGATGCGCTTAAACGTGTCCCTTGATACACAAGCGTTTTGCTTGCTCCACGGTCAATCCCTTCAACAGAAGACATTTTTAACTGGCATGGAGCGTCATAGCAGGCGTGACAAACAACGCATCGTTTATCAATGATAGGTTTTACTTCATTGATAAAATGTTGCGCTTGCACCGAAACGAAAGGAGCGGTTCTCTCGCGGACTTCTGGCTCTCCGAATAGCTCATTAAAATTAAGCCCAGCGTAAACTGCACAACCAGAGAAAAGGCTGACTACCGCAAGTAAGAGGATTCTTTGTAGATTCATACGAGATATTTATAGATTTAATTTTATCTAAGTATATCTCAAATCACTGATAATTCTCGAATCGTAAGTTTTGAGTTAATGAAAAAGTGACGTAATTATAAGTTTTAGGGTGGGAGTCCGCTTGCTTTAATTCAAAACCCGCACGACCAATAATTATTGACTGTGCGGGTTTGTATTTTAATCTTGGCTAAGAAGCTAAGAAGCTAAGAAGCTAAGAAGCTAAGAAGCTAAGAGAAAACAGACAATTTAGAATGCGTAGCTAACGTTGAATCGAAAATCTCGGCCTGCATTAGCGTATCCCTGAGCCACGACACTGCCGATAAATTGGCTGTATGATGCATGGTCATAGTAGTACTTATCGAAGACATTTTTCACTGTCATAGTGAGTACAAGTTCTTCATCACTGATTGGTAGCCATTGTGCGTAAAGATCATGTACACCATAACCTGGTTTTTCCGGGTTAACCGCAGGGTCGGCAACATCAGTTAATCGTTCGACAAACTTTGCGTTCCAGCCGAACTCTAGGTCATGCATTGGTGTGTAAGCTATATCTGCTACCCAAGTGTCACCAACAGATGTACCAATATTCATATCGTTATCTGAAAGTGGTACGTCATTCAATTCTGGTCGAGATTGGCTGTAGCTTAAGCGAGCGGAAATATCTTCGATTGAATAACCAAGATAAGCGGTCGCACCTTTGTTTTCTAAATCACCGATATTGGTGATGGCACGACCTTCATTACCGACTACATCTTCAATTTTGCTGTAGAAGAATGTCACGCCAGCTACGAAGTTTTGATATTGATATTTTGCGCCTAGCTCGGTGTTGTGGGCTGTTTCTTCTTTACGGTTTGGATCATTGACTTTGTAGTCTACTACGTAAAGCTCTTTGATCTGCGGACCACGAATTGCTTGTGCGTAACTAGCAAAAAGGTTGAGGTCATTCGTTGCTTTGAAATCAAGTCCAACGTTTGGACTGAAGCCACTTGCATCTAGCTCTAAAGCTTGGCTGTCTTTCAGTTCATACCAATCGTAACGAGCACCTGCGGTAAGTGTTAGAGCTTGCGTTAAATGCCAATCATCTTGAATGAACAGTCCGAACACTGTGCCTTTATCTTCTGCCTTAGCTGCGCCAGATCCAGTTATAAGCTCTGCTACATCTTGTTTGTAGTCAGCACCGAAGATAAGCGTGTTGTTTAAGAAATTAGCCGTATTACTGACTTTCGCACCATTCGTTTTAATGGAGCCATCTGTGGTTCCCCAACGAGGGTGATCTTTATGGACCAGTCGGTTATCAGTATTGTATAGCGTTGAATCAATATTGATTTTTTCGCCACCACGGTAACTATGGTTGAGCGTGATTGTTTGACGTTCAGCTTCTTGATTTAGTGACTCATTTTTGAAACTTGGCTGGAAGTGAGGTCTGTTAAGGCGGCGACCGTTATCTTCGCGGTAGTCATAGCTGATTGAAGCGTGTTGGGTGTCAGTTAGCTGACCAGACAGTTTTAGCAAGGCAATCTTTTGCTCAAGAGCGGTGTAGGGTTGTTCATCTCCTTTACCATCTTCAATGTCATCACCGTCAACGTAACTGAATGAAGCAAGCAAACCTATGTCTTCTGCTACTTCGCCAAATAGGCTGGCAGTGCCTTTATAGCCGTTGTTGTTTGTGTAGTAACCTGCTTTAATCTGTGATCCGAATTTGTCACCAGGGTGAAGTAGGTCATGTGCATCTTTTGTTTCAAAGCGTATAGCACCGCCTAATGCTCCTGGACCATTGGTTGCTCGCCCTGCACCAGCAGCAACTTCTACTTGCTTAAGAAGTTCTGGCTCAATAGATAATCGACCTTGGTGATGGAATAGGCTGCCTGATTGTTCTGCTCCATCAATGGAAATATTCAGCATTGTGTCTTCAAGACCACGTACATAGATTTTTTGAGAAATACCAGAAGAACCACCCACGCTGATCTCAGACTCTTGGCGGAAAATGTCATTGAGATCTTGAGCTTGTCGCTTATCTAAGTCATCAATTGAAATATTGATGTCTGAAGATGGGGAAAGCATCCCTATGACTTCAACTACTTCAACGTCTTGCGAGTTAGCTTCTTGTTCATAGCTAGATGGCTGTTCATTGACAGTCGATTGGGCTGCAACACTGAACTGAGGGGCAAGTAGTAAAGCACTTGCGATAGGGCTTAATTTAAATACGGTTTGAAAATTCACCGAAACCTCCGATGTTAATGAGAATTATTATCGAGTTGGATTTTGGTGATTAATAAGTATTGAGTAAATCAATTTTACAAATGTTACATATCGATAGAAGGTATGGGGAAAAAAGGCTCAGCGAGTACTCGCTGAGCCCTAATTTTAGGAGGATGGTCTTTTAAAATACTTAAGGCTTATCTCACCATACTTAGATACTTTCCATATCCATATCCATATCCATATCCATATCCATATCCATATGCTTTCACTATATGTAGATATTTTCAAAGCATGTAGGCATTTCCATTAACTTGGAAGTAAAACGCTAATACATAGCCCTTTATCTGGGGCATTTCTTGCTGTGACTGTGCCATGAACAGCTTCTATATGTCGCTTAGCAAGCGCTAAACCCACACCAAACCCTTTTCTCGTGCCTACTTGGGTCGGGGTTTTAAAGAATGGAGTAAAAATTTTGTCATAGAAAATAGGTTCAATACCTGGACCACTGTCAGTGAAAGTCACTTGAGCTTTTTTTCCCACCTTTTGAATATTGACAGTTAATGTTTCCTGCTCCGGAGTATAACGTAAGCCATTGCGTAGAATGTTTTCAAGCGCTTGCCCTAGTGCCCTTTGGTTGGAGTAAGAAAGGTGGAGGTGATCAACCGATTGAACATCGATAATTCTATTCGGGTACTCAAATGAAGCATCATCGATGATAGCGTCGATAAGCTCTGTTAGGTCAAATGACTCTTGTCGTAAGTCGGGGCGTTCATTTTCAATCCACGCTAAAGTGAGTGTATCCTCTGCAAGCATTCGCATGTTTTGAGTTTCGTTTTTTATACGTTCAAGCATAAGATCAGGTTTGATATTCTGATCAATGCAATCTAGAGCCATTTCAACTCTTGCGATCGGAGTTCGAATTTCATGGGACATATCCGATAATAAATTTCGATTATGTTCAATGATATTAGAAGTTCGTTCTGCCATATGATCAAATGTCTTTGCAACTAGGCTTATCTCATCCGATCCTAAAACGAGGTGATCACCAATTCGTGCATTAAAGTTACCTTTACTGAACTCTTGTGTTGCACGATGGAAATGCTGCAAAGGGCGCATAACGTAGCGGTATAAATAAATGGTTAATGCAAGAAGGGCGGTAAAAGGAATAATCACGCGAAATAGCCAGAAGGCATGCGACATATAAGTGCCTGGGCGCATTCGATCAGGGAGTAGGATGAGGAAATGATGATCTCGTGGTGTAAGAGCAATTTCCATGATGGGATTATTTGGAAAATCTAAGTGTATTTTCCATTCTACATTACGCCCAATTCCATAGCCTTCCCAAAATCGCTCGCTAAGAGTGTTGCCGGCGAGTACTTGAATATCGGACTGAACAACAGTAACCCAAGTGTTCTCTGTTTCAGAGAGTTTATTAATCCAAGTATCTAACTCTTTGAATTTTTTGTTTTTAACATATTGCTGTGCTGTATTCCCCCAATTAAGTAACTCTTGCTGATGGGACTTTTTGAGGTAACTCATTTTCTCATTCGAGAGTATGGCAACACTTTGTAGTAAAGAAAAAAAGATCACAACGCCTAAAGATAACACGATGAATAAACGCCAAAAGAGTAGCTTCTTCATTTCAGAATATACCCTTTCCCGTGAACAGTTTGAATTCGATCTGCTGCCATTCCATCTGCAATTAAACGCTTTCGAACCCGGCTTAAATGCATATCTAAACTGCGGTCATATTGGCTGAAGTTTCTTTCGAGAACGGCTTGATATAAATAAGGTTTGGTTTGCACCGATCCTGCATTTTGCATAAGTACCCATAGCAATTTGAATTGTGTAGGCGTGAATTGAATCGGTTTATTAGATGAGTGTGATTGAGTGTTATTGATTTCAACAGTCTGTTCGAGCCTGTTTAGCTCCAATTCTTGGTAGCGCAAAATGTTATGAGAAGTTGTAGATGCTGTTGGTTTTGTTCTTCTTAATACCGCTTCAATTCTCAAGCTAATTTCAGTAAAGCTACAAGGCTTAGAGATGTAGTCATCGGCACCGGATTGAAAGCCCCGTATTCGATGTTCTTCAGCGCCATGTGCAGTAAGAATAATGACAGGGGTCTTAGCATTTGCATTGATAAAGTTTAATAGGCTGAAGCCATCAATATTAGGTACATCAACATCAAGTAAAACTAAGTCGTACTGTGATTGTTGCAGGTGATCTAGAGCTTGTGAACCACAGGTAACGTTTGTCACTTTGTATTGCTTTGCCCGAAGTAAATCGGTGAGTTGCTCATTTAGTGCTATGTCATCTTCAACCACAAGTAATGATATAGGATCTGCATTGGAAGATATTTGAGAAGAACTTTCGGGTGAGGCAAAACCATTAGTGAGAAACATACATTCTTTACTTTTATTGATAATGGTTTTTATTATCAATAAAGTTGATGTGAAATGCAATCCGGGATAATCCTCAAATAATTATATAAGTTGCAGTGTCACTTCTTGTTTGGCATACAAGAAGAGAAGGCTGGCAAATCGATACCCTATGATTATAGGCATGAGTCTTAGAAGGTAAATCTGAAGAAGGTGAAGTGCAAAGGGTAGAAATACCAAAAGTGTATTTATAGAGGTGGAGGCTTATAGCTTATTAAACACAATAATAAGCTATGAAGCACAAACATCAGCCATACAAGCAATGAGTCGGCTGGTTTTCCTACTCAACGTTAGAAGTTGGCTACTCGCTATGCTGGCGACGAATGTTATCTAAAATGATGCCAGTTGCCATTGCCACATTTAAAGACTCAGCTCCGCCAAATGCAGGTATAGTAATTTTGTCGGTGACGAATTTAGCGGCTTCTTCTCGAATACCATGAGATTCACTTCCCATTAATAAAATTCCGTCAGCGGAGAATTCAGTTTTGTGGGTGCTAGTACCTTCAAGGAAAGCACCGTAAATCGGTAGATTAGCTTGGTTTAAGTAGCTAGGTAAATCGGTTTGACTGACGTGAACACGGCCAAAACTGCCCATTGTTGCGCTGATCGTTTTAGGGTTATAAGGATCAGCACAGTCACTACTAGCGACAATGTGTTTAATGCCATACCAATCGGCTACACGGATGATCGTACCTAGATTACCCGGGTCAGAAACGCCATCTAAAGCGATCATTAAGCCTTGCGCTTTAGGAAGATCAAATGATGGTATTTCAACCACTGCGATGGCTGCATTGTTACTGACTAATGTGCTTGCTTTAGTCAGGTCATCTAGTGAGGCTTCAACACAATCAAACTCAATCAGTGAAGCATGATTTTCAGATAAGAAATCAGCGGTAGCAAAGACGTTCTTCACGACTAAGTCACTATTGAACAGCTCAAGAACGTTTTTTTCACCTTGAACTAAAAATAAGCCGTGGGCTTTACGCTGTTTCTTTTGACCCAAAGCGCGAAGGAGTTTTAACTGGTTTTTTGAAATCATGTTTTTATCCTAGATATAAGCCCGCGCATTATAGAGCAAAGGTTAGAGAACCAAAAGCGTGATAATTCAAAGCGGTCCACTAAAAAAGAAAAGCGTACAAAATAGCACGCTCTTACCTAACTTTACTTATCTAAGGTGATGCCGAACCGAGAAGGTTAAGCTCTACCGAGTGTTTAATATGGCACAGGGTAGCGCTTAAACACTGTGTTGATATCTGTGAGTATCTCTTCCGATAAAGGCTTACTGAATGCCGCAATATTCTCACGTAGTTGATCCATCGTTGTTGCACCTATGATTGTAGAAGTCACACCGTCGACTTGGTTACACCATGCAAGCGCTAATTGGCTTGGGGTATAGCCATGGGCTTTCGCGACTTCAACATAGCCTTTCACTGCTTC
This sequence comes from Vibrio kagoshimensis, assembly GCF_050337535.1. Taxonomy (NCBI): domain Bacteria; kingdom Pseudomonadati; phylum Pseudomonadota; class Gammaproteobacteria; order Vibrionales; family Vibrionaceae; genus Vibrio; species Vibrio kagoshimensis. The sequence goes on along the minus strand of NZ_JAKJSZ010000004.1, from coordinate 101,451 downwards.
ATTTGCCGCTTCGGTATCTCTGAAAATCCCTTTACGCTGCATATATGTCCATCGGCTTCCTTCTGGTCGTGCCCCATCAATATATTTACCACTTAGCATGCCCGCAGCTAAAGGAGACCAAGGAAGATAGGCTATGTCTTCATGGACACAGTTCTCAATTAGGTACGGCCAATCTTTAGTATGTAATAGACTGAATTCATTTTGTATAGACACCATACGTGGCAAGTCATGTTTATTGCTGAGTTTCAGATACGTATTAATGCCCCAAGTAGAATCATCTGATAAGCCACAGTGACGGATTTTTCCTGCTTTCATACAAGCCGAAAGTGCTTGAAGGATCTCTAGCATTTGAGCTTCATGTGCGTGTCGGTCTATGTCAGAAAATGAGATGTGATTTGGAGTATGCTTACCAAAATGTGGGGTCGTTCGGTTTGGCCAGTGAAGTTGATATAAATCGATGTAATCGGTTTGTAATCGCTTTAAAGAAGCATCCACAGCCGCGATTACCGCTTCGCCTGTAATTGGTCCACCATTTCTTACCCAAGGAAGACCAGGACCAGCAATCTTAGATGCAATAATGACTTCACTTCTTCGCTGAGGGTTTCTTGAAAGCCAATCGCCAATAATGGCTTCGGTTTTACCATAAGTGTCGGGCGATGGTGGAACTGCATACATTTCGGCGGTATCAATAAAGTTGATGCCTTGGCTTAAAGCAAACTCTATCTGCTGATCCGCTTCTTTCTGGGTATTTTGAAGACCCCACGTCATGCTGCCTAGACAAATGCGTGATACAGAGAGTTGGCTGCTTCCTAGTGGTGAATAATCCATTCTATTTGGTTCCCATAAACGATATACCCCCAGCATTGGTTCAAATCTTACAGATAAGTGAACTGGAGTATTAAAAATGCATATACAAATAATTAACACAAAAAACAAAGGCAGGGTACGAAATATTAAATGGGTTTAAGTATTTATTAGGTATTAAGTAAATAAAAATCGCCTAAAGCCAATCGGTAGAATGGCTAAGAAAGTTCAAGAATTTTAAGGATAAGTTGGATAGTAGTGATTAAGAGGAGGTTGGACGTTAGTGACTAAGGAGAGGGAAGTAACCCTCTCATCGCATCATGCTATGAGAGGATTTAAGACTTATTTACGCTGACGTGCTTGAAATATTAAGCATCGTTTGAAGAGTCAAACCCACCTTGGATTTGTGCCTGCTTCAAAGCTTCTTGGCGTTGGATCTCTTTATCTGTATCAGTATCGGTTAGTTGAACCGAATCCTCAGAATGTTGAGGAACTAAAACATAGTATTTATTGATAGTCATAACGAACCCTCATGTAACGGTATACGAATCATGCAGGAGTTGAAAAATGTGATCATCATCCACTTTGTGTTTTTTTTAGGCTGAGATAGAGGGCGTAGATATTGTCATGATCATCCTGATTTATTCGTCTGTTGCTGTATTGCTGACGTTCACCTCTTCATTGAGTATAGGTATCTCGAGGGAATCAGTAAAAAACTGATTTAGAGCAAAAACTTAAGGTTTTAGGGGCGTAAGATAAATTTTCTTTTTGCTGGTGGCACATAACTAAAATTAATAACCAGTGAATGTTCCTTCTATATTCCAAAGTGAGATTAATCATGGACAATCTTGTTGAACGTTTCCTTCGCTACGTTACTTTTGATACTAAATCGGACCCATCTAATCCACATTGCCCGAGTTCTTCTGGACAATTGGTCTTTGCAGATGCGCTTAAATTAGAGTTAGAAACTCTAGGTTTATCGAATGTATCTCTAGATGCTAACGGATATCTGATGGCTTTCTTGCCTTCTAATGTTGATTACCCAGTACCTGCAATCGGCTTTGTTGCTCATATGGATACCGCGCCGGATGCATCTGGTAAAAATGTGTCACCACAAGTCATTAAAGACTATCAAGGAGGAGATATCCTTCTTGGTTCGAGCGGTGAAAAACTCACTCCTGAACAATACCCAGATCTTAACACATTGCATGGTCATGACTTGATCACTACAGATGGTACAACCTTGCTAGGCGCTGATAATAAAGCTGGTATCGCTGAAATCCTTACTGCTGTTGCATACCTGATCGCTCATCCTGAACTCAAACATGGTGATATCTGCATTGGTTTTACTCCGGATGAAGAAATAGGGCGCGGTGCTAACTTATTCGATGTTGAGAAGTTTGGTGCAGAGTGGGCTTACACCATTGATGGTGGACCAGTAGGCGAGTTGGAATTTGAAAACTTTAATGCGACCAGTGCTGATGTGATTTGCCATGGAGTGAATGTTCACCCAGGGACTGCAAAAGATAAAATGGTTAACGCCATGAACATTGCGGCTCAATTTCAATTAATGATGCCAGCTGAAGAAACGCCTGAGTGTACTGAAGGCTATGAAGGCTTTTATCACCTCAAATCAGCAGAAATGGGCGTAGCACGATCTGAACTTGGTTATATTATTCGTGATTTTGAACGAGAAGGTGTAGAGGCGCGCAAAGCATTCATGCAAAACAAAGTTGATGAACTGAATGCTCGGTTAGAAAAAGGTCGAGTTGAGTTGGTGTTATCAGACAGCTACTACAACATGAAAGAAATGGTTGAACCGCATCAACATATTATTGACCTTGCCAAACAGGCGATGGTTGAGTGCGATGTAGAACCGATGATTAAACCAATTCGTGGTGGTACAGACGGAGCGCGCTTATCTTTTATGGGGTTACCTTGCCCGAATATATTTACTGGCGGTTACAACTTCCATGGCATCCATGAGTTCATCACTATTCAAGGTATGGAACAAGCTGTAAAAGTTATCGTCGCTTTATCGCAAAAAACGGCTTTGAGCTATCAACCACATTCGAGTGAGTATTCATAAAAACTGACAGCCATAAATCATAATATTTAGATATGGTAAGTAATTACGTATCGATAATTAATTGATATGAAACGCTTTCCCTTTTGAATTTTTTTCAGGAATCAATAATACTGAATAAAAGCAATAAGGGAGTAAGCGATGAAAAAGTTATTTTTACTTTGCACCCACTTAGCTGTGGGTGCTTTTGGTTTTGGGTTAGGTGTTTATGCTTTGCCAATACTAATCGAACCAGACTCTCCGTCTTCGGATTCAGTTCAAAGTATTAGTCAGCATGCTATCTACACTGGAGAGTTCAGTAAAGATAGGCAAGACAGTGATTTTCTACATTGGGGTGAGGGGGTCGTCTCTATTAGTGACAATGCTATTGCCTTTGAAGGTGAACTGGCTCCAGGACCTGACTATAGGCTCTATCTATCTCCAGTCTTCATAGAAACAGAACAGGCTTTTAATGACAGCAAGCAAGAAATGCTTCAAGTTGGAGAGGTGAAAACGTTTGATCGCTTTATGGTTGGTTTACCTGAAGATCTAGATCTTAATGCGTACAATACGGTTGTGATTTGGTGTGAAACTTTTGGGCAATTTATTACGTCTGCAAAGATAAAATGATAGCCTTGGCATAGCTATTTTTGTCATTAAAAAACGGTGTCATTAAAAACCTGTGTCATTACAAAATAGGCGCTTCTTTCTTGAGCGCTTTTTTAATGCGTCACTGCGTCGTAGAGCCAAATGGAGTTAATAATGGAAAAGTTGTGGCAAGTGTTTGATTTCTTACTCGCTCATAAGTTTATTTTTAGTGCGCTTATTATTGTCTTAATTTTGATAGTGCGAAGAGTCACCTTGTCTAAAATCCGAGGAGACGTAGCGTTCTTATCTGAAGAGCAGCGCAATTGGATGTCACGAACTAAAAACGGTACGTTTGCCATTATTGTTGTGACCTTATTCGTGTTATGGAAGTCAGAAATTAGCGAGTTTGCTCTATCTGTTACTGCGATTGCTGTTGCCATTGTTGTCGCTTCTAAAGAGATTATCTTGTGTTTTACTGGCTCAATTCAACGTGCAAGTTCTCGCTCATTTCGTATTGGTGATTGGATTGAAGTAGGGAAAATCAGCGGTGAAGTGATTGAACACAACCTAATGGCCACGGTTATTCAGGAAATAGACCTTTACCACGGGCAATATCATTTCACAGGTAAAACAGCGACCTTACCTAATAGTATGTTTTTTACTTACCCAGTAAAGAATCTTAACTTCATGAAGCGCTATGTTTACCATGACTTTTCTATTGTGGTGAATAATTTTGTAAACCTTTATCCGATGATTCCAGATTTGATTGAAAAAATTGAAGCTCACAGTGAAGAGTTCATCGAGGTTGCACGGCGTTATAACAGTGTTATTGAAAGACATGCTGGCGTTGATCTACCTGGTTCAGAGCCGCATATTCATATTACCAGTGGTGCCACGGGCGAGCAGGTTATGCATTTCATGATTTTCTGTCCCACGGAGCAGGCCTCTCACTTAGAGCAAGATATCCGTAAAGACTTTATGGAAGCCTATTCTTTGGCATTCCCAGAGAAAGAAAACGGATAAAGGATTATAAAAAAGCCGAGCATTGGAATTTCAATGCTCGGCTTTTTCTTTCGTTATTCGTAATGTCGAAGTAGAGAAGCTATTACTCCAATCGAATTAATCTAGTTCGTTTAAAGGTAGCCAATCAACAGTCACACCTGCTTGTTCAAACATATCTTGGCTGACTTTAATCTTATCCCCCCAGCGAGATAAGAAATCTTCACTCTGCTCTGGGCAATGTACGGCAGATATGCCCGTTTGGATGATCTTTGCGGCGCAATTTGGGCAAGGGAAATGAGTAACCCAGATTTCACAGCTGTCTAAATCTCGTTTAGCAAAAAGGATCGCATTTTCTTCAGCGTGAAGTGTTTTTAAATATTTCATTTCACGATCATCAGTATCCGCACTGTCTGATACACCGTGTGGGTAGCCGTTGAAGCCGACTGACACAATACGGTTGTGCTTAGTGATTACGGCACCAACCTGAGTAGATGGGTCTTTACTCCATGAGCCTACAAGCTCGGCCATCTGGTAAAATCGCTTAGCCCATTTAGAAATCATCGGTGTTTCCTCAATACTGAATTTAAATTATTTGTTAGCTACATATTCAATCATACCTTAAGGAAAATGATTACGTTAGTTAATTGGCGGTAACTGCCTTGTTATTATTCATCTTTGTTAATAGTTAGAAACACTTTAAAATGTGATTTCTGATATTACTCGGACATTTATACGCAACACGTTAATTAAATTAAGTAATTATTCCTGTTCCTTATTTTTATCGGTATTCATATGCGTAAAAAGATTCTATTCACCGTCATTGCAAGCTCGTTGATTCTTGCTGGTTGTGGAGACAACTCCACACAAAATAAGCAAGCGCCTTTACCCCTAGTGGTTACGCAAGATGTTAATGTTATTTCTCACCAACAAAGCAAATCTTATGTTGGGCGTATTGAAGCGGTTGAAGATACAGCAATTACAGCCCAAGTCTCAGGGTATCTACAAGGTCGCCATTTCAACGAAGGTCAAATGGTAGAAAAAGGGCAGTTACTTTATACGATTGAACCTTCATCATTTGAAGCTCAAGTCGCGAGTGCGAAAGCATCTGTAGCTCAAGCTAAAGCTTCACTAAAGAAAGCTGAGTTGGATTACAAACGAGGTGAGAACTTGCTACCGAAAGGAAGTATTTCTCAGTCTGAATTTGATTCATTAACTGCCGGATTGCTTGGAGCTCAGGCTCAACTTGAATCTAGTCAAGCACAGCTAAATTTGGCAAATGTTAACCTTTCTCATACCAAAATTACGGCACCGTTCTCAGGTCGAATTAGCGACACTAAAGTAAGCCAAGGTGATTTACTTTCTCCTTCTTCTGGCGCATTAACCACGTTGGTAAGCTTAGACCCCATCCATGCTTCATTTAGTATCAGCGAGCGTGAACGCCTGAATCTAGGGCTAGACCAGATCGAAGGTGATGGCTCTTCCGAGTCGAGTGGCGTTGAAGTTGAGATCATCTTAGAAAATGGGTCAGCCTACGAACACTTAGGACAACTAGATTTTTTAGGAAACCGAATTGACCTGAATACTGGCACATTAGCAATGCGTGCAATTACAGAAAACCCTAATCAACAGCTTCTACCTGGGCAACACGTTCGTGTGAACTTACGTGATAAGCAGCCAATTGAAGCGATGACTGTACCGCGCAGAGCCGTTCAAACGGACTTAGAGGGTAACTTTGTGATGGTGGTTATTGAAGGCGAGTCTGGGTTAATAGCTGAACGCCGCAATATTGAAATGGGTCATCAAGTCGAAGGTGGAGTTATTGCTTCTGGTTTAACTCCAGACGATGTAGTGATTACACAAGGGCTGCAACGAGTGCGTAATGGTATGCCTGTGCGAGAGCAACAGCCAGTTTCAGACAAATAAAAAGTAGGCTGAATTATGTTAAGTCGTTTCTTTATTCAAAGACCTAAATTCGCACTGGTTATTTCAATCATATTGACTTTAGCCGGTGCTATTTCGTTAGCAATTTTACCTGTTGCTGAGTACCCCAAGATTAGCCCTCCTTCGGTTAGTGTTTCTGCATTTTATACAGGTGCAAGTGCGGAAGTTGTTGAGCAAGCCATAGCGGACCCCATAGAAACCTCAGTAAATGGCGTTGAAGATATGATCTATATGTCTTCAAAAAGTGCTAATGATGGTTCTTATAACTTGAACGTGACGTTTGATGTGGGCACTGACCCAGATATGGCACAAGTCAACGTTCAAAACCGTGTTGCTCAGATCGAATCTAAGCTACCGCAAGAAGTGCGCATGGTCGGCGTGACAGTGAAAAAGCGCTCACCCGACTTATTGATGGTTCTCAACTTCTATTCACCAAATGGTGAGTATGACGATAAGTTCTTAATCAACTACGTTAACTTGAACATTAAAGACCAACTGGCTCGTGTAACCGGGATCAGTGAAGTGAATGTTTTGGGTGGTGGTGAATACGCGATGCGTGTTTGGCTAGATCCCGAGAAAATGGCGAACCTTAAGCTAACGACTTCTGACGTCTATTCAGCTCTTGCTGAACAAAATGTCCAAGTTGCTGCCGGCCGAATTGGTGCTGCTCCCTATAGCAACCCACAAGAAGTGCAATTTAACCTAGTAACAAAAGGACGCTTAGAGAGCGCTAGCGAGTTTGAAAATGTAGTACTGCGAGCTGATCATGATGGTTCAACGGTTTATTTGAAAGATGTTGCGAGAGTGGAATTGGGTAAAAAATTCTATGATGGCAATGGTAAATACCGTGGACAAGATGCGTCTATCGTAACCTTATCACTTCAGTCGGATGCAAATGCACTGGAAAGTGGTAAAGCGGTGATGGAAACACTTGAAAGGTTGGGTGAGAACTTTCCTGAAGGTGTGGCTTATGAATCCAGCTACGATACAACTTTGTTTGTTGCGGAGTCGATTAAAGGGGTTGTTAAGACGCTTATAGAAGCGATTCTACTTGTTATTGCGGTGACTTACCTTTTCTTAGGTAGTGCTCGCGCCACTCTAATTCCAGTTGTTGCTATACCTGTATCCTTGATTGGTACGTTTGCCATTATGCAAATGACAGGTTTCACCATAAATACCGTCACTTTATTCGGCTTAATTTTGGCGATCGGTATAGTTGTTGATGATGCCATTTTGGTTATTGAAAACGTTGACACCACAATGGCGAAAGATCCGACCATTTCACCGCGTAAAGCTACTCTAATTGCGATGAAAGAAGTGACGGGTCCGATTGTTACATCAACTCTAGTATTGCTGGCTGTGTTTATCCCGGTTGCGATGTTGCCTGGTATTACGGGTATCATGTATCGACAATTCGCATTAACGATTTGTATCGCGGTTGTGATCTCTTCTATTAACGCATTGACGTTATCTCCAGCTCTATGTTCACTCGTGTTGAAGCAAGGCGGTGGAAATACATCAAAATGGTATGCCACATTTAACCGTGGGTTAGATAAAGTAACGACCAAGTATGGTCAGGTTGCTGGCTTTTTGGTTAAGAAAAGTATCCTACTCGTGACTTTCTTCTTCGTTGCATTGCTTGCGGTCACTTATTTTGCGAAGACCACTTCAACAGCATTTGTACCACAAGAAGATAAAGGTATTTTACTGGTTAATGTTCAGTTGCCTGATGCTGCTTCTCTGTCTCGTACAGAGGAAGTGACGGAGCAATTGCTTAAAATGGTGGAAGAAGAGCCTGGTGTTGATGGTGCGACGCTTGTAAATGGCTATGCATTCATGACAGGAGCTTCAGCATCGAACGGTGCATCGTTGTTCATTAAGCTACATGATTGGGAGACGAGGAACGGTTTAGACGGTGAGCATGCCGCTCAAGCTATTTCTTCAAGAATTAATAGACGAGCTGCAACAGAACTCCCTGAAGCGATTGTTTTTGCCATGGGACCTCCAGCCGTGCCAGGTATGGGTGCCGCTTCTGGGTTTGAGTTTGTTCTAGAAGATACGCTTGGTAGAAGCCGTAGTGATTTAGCTATGGTGATGGGTGATGTGATTCAAGAAGCAAATAAGCAGCCTGAAATTGCACAAACATTTAGTACTTTCCGTGCCAATGTACCTCATTACTATGTCGATATTGATCGAGAGAAAGCGCAACAGTTAGGTATCCCGTTGTCGTCTATCTTCCAAACGCTTCAAGGTAACTTAGGTTCATTATATGTGAATGACTTTACCATGTTCGGTAAAAATTTCCGTGTGACGATGCAAGCTGACAGTGAACATCGAAGCAGCATGGATGATTTACAACGTTTCCACGTACGCTCTTCAAGTGGTGAGATGATTCCACTGAGTACATTAGTGACTTACGATCAAATTTTTGAACCAGATGTAGCGTGGCGATATAACATGTATCGCAGTACTGTTATTCAAGGGCAACCAGCAGCAGGTTACTCCAGTGGCGATGCTATTGCTGCAATGGAACGAGTAGCTGCAGAAGTGCTTCCTCAGGGTTACCAGTATGAGTGGACTGGTATGGCTTATCAGGAAGTGCTAGCAGGTAACCAAGCGATTTTTGCTTTTGCTTTGGCGCTAATATTTATCTACTTGTTTATGGTTGCTCAATATGAAAGTTGGACAATTCCACTTGCGATTATACTCGTGGTACCTGTTGCAACTCTCGGTTCATTCCTTGCGCTGAATATAACGGGAACACCGCTGAACCTTTATGCTCAAATTGGTCTCGTCTTGTTGATAGCCTTGGCGGCGAAAAACGCGATTCTTATCGTTGAATTTGCAAAAGTTGAACGTGAAGAAAAAGACATTCCAATTGATGACGCTGCAGTCAAAGGAGGTACCTTACGTTTCCGAGCTGTGAACATGACATCGTGGTCGTTTATTCTAGGTATTTTCCCGCTGATTTTTGCATCTGGTGCGGGGCATGTGAGTCAAAACTCCCTGGGTATTTCACTTATCGGTGGTTTACTTTGTGTGTTACTCGCCGGTACATGTTTAATTCCAGGTTTCTACGCTTTTGTGCAACGTAAGCGAGAAAAAGCACATGGTGGCAATACTAAGTTAGTTGCTCTAGACGATGAGTAATAACTTGTAAGGTCATAACTAAAAGGCTTGACGTAATGTTAAGCCTTTATTATTCGTTTAAAGAATAATAAGTCATAAATAAAGAATTATTCGTTCTTAAAAAATAGAGCTAAAACTTTAATGACAGCATTGTAATAAAATGGTGTTTTATTGTTATCTTGTTGATTTTTAATTATTAATAAGGTTTGAGCTAACAGGTGTAGGCTCGAAAGTGTTTGCAGATTAGTGTGAAGTGCTTCAAAATTACAACGTTATATTAGAGTATATTTTTCTACTGAGGTTCTTATGAAGGTCATTGATTTACTTAAACATAGAGGCGACAGTTTTTCTGCACAGCACTCAGAGTTTATGCAATGGATGTCTCCTACTCTAAAAGAGTATTGGGGTGACTTCATGAACCGCACGCAAAATAGTCACTTCTTTGCTTGGGTTCGTGATCATCATAAGCCTGCAGTCAATGAACCTGATATTCAGATTGAAGTACCTGTAGAAAAACCGATCGAACTCAAACCAGAAGCGCAGGCTGTGTTTAACAAGTTAAGCGAGCAAATTGGTAAGGTTATCCATACTGGTGGTTGGATGAACGTTAGCCAAGAACGCATCGATCAGTTTGGGCAAGTAACGGAAGACATGCAGTGGATCCACACTGATCCAAGCAAAGCTGAAACTGACTCTCCTTTTAAGACGACTATCGCTCATGGTTTTCTAACGTTATCTTTGCTTCCAAAATTGACAGATAGCGTTGACCCTGAAAACTCTCAATTCCCGACAGCTAAAATGGTGGTAAACCTTGGTTTGAACCAAGTTCGCTTTCCTTACCCTGTGAAATCAGGTAATAACGTACGAGCAAAGAGTACGCTATTGAAAGTGACACCAATTAAGAAAGGTTTAGAGATTGAACGTGAGATTAAGGTAGAAATTGAAGGTATTCGACGCCCTGGTTGTGTTGTCGTTTCAGTGATTCAATTGCACTTTTAAACTTGTGTCATAACACATTATTAAAACGAAAAGGGAGAGCACATTGCTCTCCCTTTTTTATTCGCTACCGTTTATGTCTTAAAGCTAAATGACTTTTCGTTCAGCCTTATTTAACTTTCGTATAGCCATACTCTTCAATTAAACTTTGACCTTCAGGTGACTTCACATAGTTAATAAAACTTAGACTCTCTTTTGATAATGCTTCTTTACGATGCAATATTAAGAATGGGCGAGCGAGTTCGTAAGTGTGGTTCGCTATGTTTTTAGAACTTGGAGTGATACCTTCGAAAGTGATGGCTTTAATTGAGCGGTCGATTGACCCAACAGAAACGAAGCCAATGGCGTGAGGGTTATGGTTAACAATGGTTTTCACCATACTGTTACCGTTAACGACAAGGTTATTTGGGTTGATATCGGATACTAATCGATCGTTAATAATTCTAGTGAGCCCCATTAAGCTTTCAAAACTGTAACGAGAGCCAGAAGATGCTTCACGAGTGACCACTGCAATAGCCTGGTCTGCACCACCGACTTGCTTCCAATTTGTTATATTGCCTTTGTATATGTCGAAAAGTTGCTTTCTAGAGATGTTGTTTACGCTGTTTGAACGGTTAACAACCACCGCTAGTCCATCGAAGGCAATTGGAAAAACATCCAGTTTCTCACCTTGTTCTCGCTCAGTTAAATAACGAGAGCTCATCCCTAAATCTGATACACCTTTTGTCACCATAGTAATACCGGCAGTTGAACCTATACCTTGTACCGCGATGAAATTATTTGGGTGAGTTTTATTATACTCTTCCGCTAGTACGTCCATAACTCTAGCAACAGAAGTTGAACCTGAGATATTGGTTTCTTGAGCAAGAATGACCTGAGAAGACAGGGCAAGGGTTAAGAGAGAAGCAAGTGCAACTCGTAACATAAACAACTCCTAGTAATATTATTTTCGACTATCATAGGGGGCTTATATGACATTTTTGTGAAGCAATAAAACCTCTCTTGTTAATGGATTGCTGCGAGGGAAGTCGTAGTATTAATGTAAGGATGGTTCTAAACTAAACAAAGTTGCCTTGCTCGTTTTCGTTACGGGAATAAGCCATCTCTATAGGTTCGCTATAGTAAATTTATCGGTGCGAGGTCTTTATGTCTGTAGTTAAAATGGAAATAGGTCGGTTACTCGCTGGTGCTGAGCGAGTTTGCCATTCGAGGAATACTAGTTTACCTGTTGCGCTCGGGAAGTCTCTTTTTGAACCTTGTCTGAATGGTGCTGTTTTTTCAAAAGCGCATTATTTACTGGATTCTTCGCACTGCGATTATACCAACGAAGTTGCCAAAGTTGTTTTTGAAGAAGCCAACCAGATTTGGTTATTATTTATGCCGATGGATAAGGGGCAAGTGGACTTAAAGTGGGGACCTTATCCATTCTTACCTCAATGCCATGACATTGATATTATTCTTCAAGAAATAGAAAAAGATCCTCATGCCTACTTTTGGGGGTAACATCTCTTACCCGCTAGCTACATAGTTCTTAGTTAGGTATTAAATTTATTTTCTACTTTAACCCTGAAATCCTTTGGGGTTTGCCCATGGAAATTTTTAAATGCTGTACTAAAGTGAGCTGCACTTTTAAAGCCAGATTCATAAGCAATTTGCGTGATGGATTTATTTGTCGTTCTCAAGTGAGTTGCGGCATGGCTAATTCTTTTTACCTTTAATAAACTCGAAAATGACAAATTCTCTGCAGATAAACGTCGTTTAAGGGTTGCAGGTGACATGCCCATATAGTCGGCTAATGAGTCGAGAGTAATATCGTTATCTATGTTTTGTTCGATATAGCGAATGACTTTTTGGGTAACAGTTAATTGAGCAGCGTTTGCTATGATGGCAAGTGAAGCTGGTTGTTCTTCAACGATTAATGAAAGTAAGGCTGTTGCGAGTTTCGCTAAGGCAAAATCATTGGGTTGTTCTAATTCTGCTAACGTTAACATCAGCTCTTTCAGCTGGTGAATATTGACGTTGCTTTTATTGAACTTGATGTATTCTTTAGAGGGTCTTGGTATTTCAATTTCAGAATATTGGCTTAGGAAACTTTGGAAAATCGATAGATCGAAATCTAAGCACATTCCTGAGAATTCACCTCGTTCTGTATTGATAACGATATCTTGAATTTCCCCTGAGGTGTAGAGGGCAAAATCTCCCGAGTTAAGGCTTCCGTTTACTCCATGCGCAAGAGAAAAAGATATGCTGCCTTTAGTGACAAGGAATAAACCATTCTTAGATGCTGGATAGCGTTCTTTTCTTCTGTGAATGAAATTGGTAAATCGACTGATTGTGATAGATGGCATACGGATACTTCTTTTACAGTTGAAAGCGACAATATGACGATTTATTTTTAATAATAAAAAAGGCGCTATAAAGCGCCTTTTAAAGTGTTTCTCAGTTAACTCTCGCTTGGTTCTTTACTCGGCTGTTCAGCAAAAACTTGCGTTGGTTTTGCTACCAAGTTGCGATTCTCTAGGTTCACATCTGAGAGAACAATTTCTAATACGTCTCCCAGTCTGTATACCATCTCTTTATCAATAGATACAGTACCCATGTCACTATTACATTCAATTCTTTCTTTATTATCAATAATGAGAGAGCCTGGGATAAATGCAGCGGCACCATTTTCTAGCAAGCGAACGCGCATGCCCGCACGATTAATATCAAATATTTCAGCTTGGAAACGAGTTTCTTCCTTAGGCGCATTAACTAGAGTTCGCGCGTATAACCAATCACCGACGTTACGCTCTGCCATTCCATGGTAGCGGCGATGAAGTGCAAGCTCATCACCAATCGTTTCGTCTGGTGTTTGAATTGGCTCTTTACCTAATATGTGTGCTTTAAGCATACGGTGGTTGATCATATCGCCATATTTACGAATTGGTGATGTCCAAGTTGCGTAGATATCTAAGCCCATAGCAAAGTGTGGTAAAGGCTCGTTGCTGATTTCACTGTACGCTTGGAATTTGCGAATACGATTATCGTAGTAGTTAGTGTCCAGAGTACCTAACCAGCGGCGAAGTGAAGCAAAACCTTCTAGAGAAATGATCTCTTCAGCCGTAAATGGGGTTTCAGCTTCAGGGTTTACTAGCTCTAGTACATCAGCTACTTTTTCCGACTTGAAACCAGAGTGGCAGTTAAACACGCCTTGTCCGAAGCTTTCTTTTAATACACGGCCAGCACAAATGTTAGCGCTGATCATTGCTTCTTCTACTAACTTATTCGCACTACGACGCATATCTGCGTGAATAGCGATAACGTCGTTGTCTTCGCTTAATTCAAAGCGGTAATCAGGGCGGTCTGGGAAAACAACGGCATTGGCTTGTCGCCATGCTGAACGAGCTTTAGCGAACTCATGCAAATCCTTAACGATTACTGCAATCTCTTCACTTGGCTGCCATTTTTCAGAAGTCCCATTCTCTAACCAATCTGATACATGACTGTATGCGAGGCGGGCATGAGATTTAATATTTGCAGCAAAGAAATTAATGTCATCGCCAATCACGCCGTCTTTTGAAACGGTAACAGTACAGCAAAGAGCAGGGCGCTCTTCGTTTTCAATAAGTGAACACAAGTTATCGGCAAGATCACGAGGCAGCATCGGAATGTTTCGGCCTGGAAGATAAATAGTAAAACCACGCTTGCGGGCGACCTTATCCATTTCATCATCAGGAGAGATGTAAGCCGTAGGGTCGGCAATCGCGATGGTTAATTCAAAATCGCCGTTATCTTTCTTCTTCGCATATAAGGCGTCATCCATATCTTTGGTGCTTTCACCATCAATGGTCACAAACGGAATATGAGTCATGTCTACGCGTTGAAGGTCGACATCATCGTTGACTTGCCAGTTATCAATGCCTTCAGGTTCACTGTTAGGCAGATCGTTTTGCGCAAGTGTTACCCACCATGGAGCAATCTTGTCGTCGGCGTCGGTAATTTTCTCAGAAATCTGCGCTAAGAAACCATCATCACCTTTAAGAGGGTGGTTTACTATATGAGCTACAACCCAATCGCCCTCTTTAAGAAGTTCAGGGTTTAAGCCTTTTTTAGCTTTAGCCTTTAACTGAAGCTTTTTAAGCTGTGGGTGATCTGGAACAACGTTCAATCGACCTTTAAATAGCTTTATACGAGCGATGAATCGGGTCAAACCTTGCTCAATCAACTCTTCTGGCTCAGCGATTTCACGTTCCTTTTCAGTACGTATAATTGCAACGACCTTATCGCCGTGCACACATTTCTTCATATATGGCGGCGGGATAAAGTAGCTAGCCTTACTGTCGACTTCTAGAAAACCAAAGCCTTTTTCAGTAGCTTTAATCGTGCCTTCCTTTTTAGGAAGTGTTTCTTGGATTTGCTGTTTAAGTTGAGCGAGTAGAGGATTATCTTGAAACATTTGACTTTTATCTTACGAGAATAATTCTGCACACTATAATCATTGCGAGAGCCGATTACTACTTAAAGCCAATAAAGGCCTTTGAATAAAGTACATGCTGAATCATATGGTCGAGTATTTGTAGAATTGATGTTTCAAATCCATAAATAAAGGAGGTGACGCGATATTCATCAAAATTTGACGATATGATAGACAGTTTATCGAGGAAACAGAAAAATATGTGATGTATTTCAATTTTTTCTGGATTTTTTTATGCATTTAAGGAATAATCCGCCTCCCTTAGACGTCCCTAACGGCTTGATGCGTTTTATTACTGTTTCGCAACTGAACGGAATCAGTATCTGATTGGATCAGTATTGGAATTGGTAGAGCACCTGGGACCTTTTGTTTACTTATATGATAGTGGGATCCCAATGTCCGAATCTGTAATTCAATTTAATGAATTAGCCCTTAACGAAAACATCCTTTCAGCACTTGATAGCATGGGTTTCGTCTCTCCAACTCCAATCCAAGCGGCAGCTATTCCTCTTCTTCTAGAAGGCCGTGATGCTTTAGGTAAAGCACAAACAGGTACTGGTAAAACAGCAGCGTTCTCTCTACCGCTACTGAACAAAATCAACCTAAACCAACATAAACCACAAGCAATTATCATGGCTCCTACTCGTGAGCTAGCGATTCAAGTTGCTGCGGAAATCAAAAACCTAGGCCGTGATGTTAAAGGCCTTAAAGTTCTTGAAATCTATGGTGGTGCTTCAATTGTTGACCAAATGCGTGCTTTAAGCCGTGGTGCTCACATTGTTGTTGGTACTCCAGGTCGTGTTAAAGACTTACTAACTCGTGACCGCCTACACCTAGATGAAGCACACACATTTGTTCTTGATGAAGCAGATGAAATGCTAAAAATGGGTTTTGTGGATGACGTTACTTGGATTCTTGAGCAAGCTCCAGAAACTGCACAACGCGTACTTTTCTCTGCAACTATGCCACCAATGGTTAAGACTATTGTTGACCGTTACCTACGTAACCCTGCACGAGTTGACGTTGCTGGTACTAACCACACTGTTGATAAAGTAGCGCAAAACTTCTGGGTTGTTAAAGGCGTAGAAAAAGACGAAGCAATGTCTCGTCTTCTAGAAACTGAAGAAACTGACGCATCAATCGTATTCGTACGTACTCGTCAAGATACTGAGCGTCTAGCTGATTGGCTATCTGCACGTGGCTTCAAAGCTGCTGCTCTGCACGGTGATATTCCTCAGTCTCTACGTGAGCGCACTGTTGATCACATCAAACAAGGTGTTATCGACATTCTAGTTGCAACTGACGTTGTTGCTCGTGGTCTTGATGTTCCACGTATC
Organism: Vibrio kagoshimensis; assembly: GCF_050337535.1. Lineage (NCBI taxonomy): Bacteria > Pseudomonadati > Pseudomonadota > Gammaproteobacteria > Vibrionales > Vibrionaceae > Vibrio > Vibrio kagoshimensis. The sequence continues at coordinate 85,133 of NZ_JAKJSZ010000004.1, read as the reverse complement.
ACTCACGTTTTCAACTACGACATCCCATTCGATGTTGAATCTTACATCCACCGTATTGGTCGTACTGGCCGTGCTGGACGTAAAGGTAAAGCGATTCTACTAGTTCGCACAAACCAAATTCGCATGCTTCGCACTATCGAGCGCGTAACTAAGTCATCTATGGAAGAAATTCAACTTCCTCTACGTGACCAAGTTGCTGCTGCACGTGTTGCTAAGCTTGGCGCTGAACTTGAAACTGAGAAAGAAAGCAAAGCACTAGAAAACTTCGCAGGTCTTATCTCTACTCTTCAAGAGTCTCTAGAAGTTGATGCGGCTACTCTAGCTGCAATGCTTCTTAAGCGTCAGCAAGGTAAGAGCCCACTATTCTACGTTGGCGAAGACCCAATGATCGCTGCTATTGAGCGTGATAAGAACCGTCGCAAAGAGCGTCGTGAAGATCGTGACAACGGCCGTGACGGTGGTGGTCGCAACTTCAATACTCAAGATTGGGATACTTACCAACTACAAGTTGGTCGTGAGCAAGGTGTTCAGGTTAAAGATATCGTTGGTGCATTAGCAAACGAACTTGGCCTAACTAAAGGTTCTATCGGTGCTATCAAGCTAGACCAAGGTTCTACTTACGTTCAACTGCCTAAAGCAATGAACTCTGAGACTGCTGGTAAGCTAAGCAAACTTCGCATTCGTCAAAAAGAAGCTGGCGCTGTAGTTGTTGATTTCAACGACTTCCGTGAGCCTCGTCGTGGCGGCGGCGGTCGTGATGGCAACCGTGGTGGCGGTCGTGGCGGTCGTGATAGTGGCGGCTACCGTGGTAACCGTGAAGGCGGTAACCGCGAAGGTGGCAACCGTGAAGGCGGCCGTGGTGGATACCGTGGCAACCGTGATGGTGCACGTGATGGTAATTCAGCTGGTGGTCGTGATGGTGAGCGTCGTTTTGACCGCAACCGTGGCGGTGATCACCGTGGAAACCACCGTGGCGAACGTGGTCATGGTAATGCAGCAGGCAATGGCGGCAACCGTGGTCGTCGTCCAGAGCGTAGCGAAGGTTAATCAACCTATAGCTTTAGGTTGAAGCTTCCAAGTTGAGTATTTATAAACTAAATGCTTACAAGCGAATAGCCTAAACAGTGAATTTGAAAGCCGAGCGATTGCTCGGCTTTTTTGTATCTGTAGTTAATTGTTTGGTAAAAACACCGATGAAAGCGAATGCTTTCCTAGTGCCACGCTTATTTTTTCTTACTTGAGCCAATAAATTATCTTCTAAAATAAATTTTAAAAGTCACCCCCACTTTTGATTAAACTCGAATAAATCATTCAACTATTTTTTAATTTCCTAGTCGAATAAATACAATTTATGACTTAGATCAAGTTAAATGCTGGATAAATGGATTTTAAGTAAAACAAAAGTTGAAAGATTCAAAAATTATTGAATAATGAACATAACTAAAATTGAAGTGAAAACTTCATTAAATTCGTACTGAAACAGGATCCATATCCAATGTCTAATTCGTTCGTTCTGGTTATCAACTCTGGTAGTTCTTCTCTTAAATTCGCAGTTATCGACTCTGTTAGCGGTGATGCAATTGTCAGTGGTCTTGGGGAGTGTTTTGGCTTACCAGAAGCGGTAATTAGCTGGAAGCATAACGGTGAGAAAGTTGAGGAGTCGATTGACCAACCTGACAACCACCACCAGCATGCAATTAATCGAATTGTAGCGTTAATGGATTCACTAGGCTTTACTGCCGACCTAGTGGCTATTGGTCACCGAATTGTTCACGGTGGCGAGAAATTTACTTCAACTGTTCGTATCACTGAAACAGTAACGGCTGAAATTGAAAAGTTAGCCGATCTTGCACCACTGCATAACCCAGCAGGAGCTATTGGCATTCGTGCTGCTATGGCGGCTTTCCCGTCTTTACCTCAGTTTGCTGTATTTGATACTGCTTTCCACCAAACAATGCCAGAAAAAGCATTTACAGGTGCTATCTCGAATGAGCTTTACACTGAGTATGGAATTCGTCGTTACGGTTTCCATGGTACAAGCCATTACTTTGTAAGCCGTGAAGCTGCAAAAATGCTTAACAAGCCAGTTGAAGAATCGAGCTTCATTTCAGTTCACCTTGGTAACGGTGCTTCAGTATGTGCTATAAGCAATGGTCAAAGTGTCGATACCTCTATGGGTTTCACTCCTCTATCTGGTTTGATGATGGGCACTCGCTGTGGTGACTTAGATCCAGGCATCATCGAATTCTTAATGAAGAAAGGTTGGAGCCAAGAAAAAGTATTTGATGCTTTGAATAAGAAATCTGGCTTCCTTGGTGTATCTGGTATCACTTCTGACGCTCGTGGCGTGCTAGAAGCGATGGAAGAAGGGCATGAAGGTGCTAAGCTTGCATTTGAAGTCTTCACTTACCGTGTGGCTAAATACATTGGTTCTTACATGATCCCATTAGACCACCTTGATGCAGTTATCTTTACTGGTGGTATCGGTGAAAACTCATTACCGATCCGTAGTGAAATACTGCGTAACCTTAAGTTACTTGGCTTTGTTGAAGATGAAAAAGGCAATGCAGACGCACGATTTGGCGCATCTGGCATTGTAGCTAAATCAGAGCTTCTAGGTGCTGTGGCTATGGTTATCCCAACCAACGAAGAATTTGTAATTGCCCAACAGTCGGTAGAGCTACTGTAGCCTAAGTGGTAATTAACATTATTAGAAAGCGAGCCTAGTGCTCGCTTTTTTGTTTTCGGGGTAAGGAAGGCGCTTTATATTGTAAGAAGCAAAATCTGAGTCTTTGCTTACTTTTCTGGGTAGTGAATAACATTATGAAACACGGCATTTTCCTTACCAATGTTCTTGTAACCATGTATTTGGTTAGCATTGAAGCGTACGGCTTGCCCTGCAAGTAATGTATGCCATTCATCATCAAACAGTACCGATATTTCACCAGAAATACAGAGGATGTGTTCAGTTACGCCCATGTTATGCGGGTCAGACTCGTGCTGATAATTGGGCGCGAGGGTTAGCTCGAATATCTCAAATCCGAGCGCCTGTTCAAAGGGAAATAACAAGCTTACGAAGAAACCAGTATTGTACTCTTCACGCCTTAGCTCATTTGCATCTCGGAACATACTGGTGAGCTCATTGTTAGAAGTGCCAGTGATAAAGCTAGAAAATGACACCTCGAACCCCGACGCTATTTGCCATAGTTTTGCTACCGTCGGGCTCGATTCTCCCCGCTCGATCTGCCCAAGCATGGCTTTACTAACCCCGGTGGCTTTCGCTGTTTTATCTAAACTCCACCCTTTTTCTTTACGAAGGGTCTTTAAATTATCGCCAACTTTTATTTCTCTGTGCATATTATTCTCAATAAATAACTTGTGCGCTATAACGCACAAATGCTAAGTTGTTTGTATGGACGTTATAACGCACATAGGAATGAATTAATATGATGAAGATAAAATTTTCCCATATCAGTACCGGCTTTATTGCGGTGTTTATAGGCTATGCGAGTGCTGCTGCGATAATTTTTCAAGCTGCGATGAGTGCTGGCTCAACCAACGAGCAGGTCGCTTCATGGTTTTGGGCGTTAGGGGTTGGTATGGGAATAACCACTATATTGCTCTCGTTACACTACAAGAAGCCTATCGTTACAGCGTGGTCCACTCCTGGCGCGGCATTGTTAATTACATCGCTTGAGGGGCTGACAATGAATCAGGCAGTTGCCGTGTTCTTGTTTAGTTCTTTGTTAATTACGTTAGTAGGTTTAGCTGGGATATTTGAAAGAGCGCTAAAACAAATACCAACGTCGATAGCATCGGCAATGTTAGCGGGTATTTTACTGCAATTCGGATTGGGCTTGTTCACATCGGTCATGGAAGAGGGACTAATTATCTTTGTTATGCTGGCCATTTATATGGTTGCAAGGGTTCGGCTTGGAAACTTATTGATCCCCAGTATTTTCATCGTCGCTTTAATAATGTGTATCGGGATGGGAAAGCTAGATGTAAGTGCAGTGACGATGGGCTTAACCGTTCCCGTATTCATCGCTCCAGATTTCGAGTTTTTCTCATTGGTGAGTGTTGGGATACCGCTGTTTATCGTTACTATGGCTTCTCAGAATTTACCGGGATTTACTGTATTGAAAGCGAATGGCTACCAAGTTGGTTCGTCCAAAATTATCACAACAACAGGCGTTACAGGTCTATTGTTAGCGCCATTTGGTGGCTTTGCTTTTAACCTTGCGGCGATAACTGGCGCAATTTGCATGGGACCAAATGCGGATGAAAATCCTAAGACACGCTACATAGCAGGAATTTTTATGGGTGTGTTTTACCTTTTAGCAGGGGTGATGGGGATGTCATTTGTTTCTTTATTTAGTTCGGTTCCTGAGGCGGTTGTTATTGCTATTGCTGGTCTTGCGGTGATGCCGACCTTAATGAACTGTTTAGCGGTATCTATGGCAGATAGCCAATGCCGCGAGCCAGCACTGTTTACATTTCTAGTCACAGCCTCTGGTGTCAATTTACTGGGGATAGGCAGTGCTTTTTGGGGACTATGTGTAGGGATGGTTTGCTATTGGCTATACCATCACAAGGTTAGCGAGATAAAAGTAAAAGACACTTCGTCGACTCAATAACAGGTACCGCCTAAAACTATGAACAGCTAATACGAAATAAGCGTTGGATAACTATTTAATTGCAAGTGAACCTCTTCTTCGGGGCAGTACTGTATATTTCAGATATTTCAGTTGTTAATCACTTCTCGCGGAATAAAGTTGTTCAAGATTTGGTATATTTTTCTCCCAAACAGGGGAATCCTCTCCGATAATTGACTTTAAAACATCAATAAATAGCTTAGTTTTAATGGGTGCATCTCGGTGCGGGTATACGGCGTAAAAAGTGCCAAAATCTTCAAGATTCAAATGCGTCATTATCGGTTTAAGCTTTCCGTCGATGACTTCATTCTCAATCATTTGGGCAGTGATCACAGCAAGCGTATTACCCGCCACCGCGCTTTTTACTACCATCTCAACATCATTCACTTTATAAGCGGCATTAAGTTGAAATTGCTGTTCCATATTGTTCTCATCAAGATAACTAAATTTGTCTATGAATAAACCGGGAGCCGAGTAAATCGTAGCTGGCAGAGATTCTAGCTTTTCAATCGTCTCTATTTTCCCATGCTGTTGAATGAAATCAGGTGAAGCTACAATAAGTAAGCGGCTTCTGGCAATCTTACGAGAGATCAAACTGGAGTTCTTTGGTTTGCCAATACGAAAGCCAATATCAAAACCCTCTTGCACAATATCCACCACTCTATCTTCTAATCTCAGCTCGCATTTCACATCTGGATATTGCTTCTGAAAAACAGAGATCGCATCTTGAACGTACTGACGACCAAACATCATTGAACTCGTAATTCGTAATATCCCTCTTGGCTCTGAATGGTAGTTCTGCGCTAAACGGTGGGTGTTATTAAGTAAATCACGTAACAGTTTTGCTTGGCTCACCATTTCATTACCTGCTGCTGTTAACGATAACGAGCGCGTGGTGCGGTTAAGTAAGCGGACACCTAGCTCTTCTTCTAAACGACTTATCTGCTTTGAAACAACAGAGCGATCTAGGTTCTTTTGCTCGGCAACATTAGTAAAAGAGCCAAGTTCAGTAACTTCTAGCAATAAAAGTAAGCGATTAGAAAAATCCATTTGAACCTCATGAGAATAAATGAAAATAGTATTGGTGCAATATTAGCATCAATCTTATGCCATTAACGGTATTTTTCTCACCTAATGGATTGCTTATAGTTATCTCACTGACGGAGAGGATGACCTTTCAACGTAACCATATTTAACTAGCCAATAGGCGATTTAGAGGAAGTACATTATGAAAACATTATCAATCACTAATCAAAATGGTATCGCAACGGTTGCTATCAACAACCCACCAGTGAATGTATTAACCATTAATCTAATCAACGAAATTAATGAATATGTACTTTCTTTAAAAGATGACCGAGATACTAAAGTGGTGGTGTTTAAATCACTGCATGAAACCTTCTTTTTAGCACATCTTGATCTGAACGTGATTAACGGCACGCAAGGTGGTCAAGCAGCGTCTATTGAGTTCAACCACATGATCATGAACATCAAGGCGATGAAACAAGTGTCTGTTGCTTTGGTTGATGGCGTAGCTCGTGGGGGCGGCAATGAATTTGTTATGGCGTGTGACCTTGCTTACGGCACCGAGAATGCAGCGTTTGCTCAACCAGAAATTCACGTAAATATTCCGACTGGCGGACAAGGTGCGGTTCAGTTCGCAAGAAGAATGGGCAAAAACAAAGCATTACAAGCTCTACTGGTGGGTAACGATTTCACAGCACAACAAGCTGAGAACCTAAACATCATTACTCAATTTGTACCTAAAGCGGAAATGGATAACTTTTTAGCGATGACTTTAGGTGTGATAAGCACATTAGAAGTGCGTGATATTGTGATGTACAAAGAGATCATTGCAGCATCAATTAAAGATGAAGACGCGGGTGCAGAGTTAGAGTTACGTTACTTTTTAGAACGTGCTAAAGAGCAAAAAACAGCCGCTATTATCTCTGCATTTTTAAAACATGGTGGACAAACAGAGCGTGAAGCAAAAGATATCCAAGGGATTTTTGTTGATACCGCGGCTGAACTGTCTGAACAGGGTTAGATGCTTCCCTAAATAGCCGTCGCCTGACGGCTATTTATCATGCAGTGAAAGCGGTTAAGGTATGAAGATGACCCCTTATTCTCACTGTGGTGAGATTTTGTTAACGCTTAGCTGGCTTATGACTTAAAAAATAGCTTTCCTTTTATTCCTAAAATAAAAAACGGCACTGATTGATAGGAACAAAAACGTGAAGTAATAGAAAAATGAAGAAAGCGACGCTAAGAAATCAATGTTTTGTTCTATTTCTTCTGAAGTGTAGTTCTGTGATACCAGCTTGTAGTAGTAAGCATACAAAATTCCTATCATGCCGTATCCAAGATTAAACATCAGGCCTTTGAAACTTAATACAGTCGCTCTATTGTGTGATTCGGTCTTTTTATTTAAGTGATAACTAATGAAAATATTCATGGTCATGATGATGAATATTAATATCAAAGCCGGTATTACGCCGTAAATAGACCAACCTAAACTAATCCAGTAATAAGTAGCCATTGTCGCTATGCCCATTAAAGCTATGAATGTTTTGGGCGCCATACTTTCCGCTAATATTCGGCTTTGGCCTGCCAATATAATTTTAAGTAAACTTATCCCTGCGCCAATAAAGCCGAAGTAGATAATCGGTATATCAATGGCGAGGTAGTATTGGCTGTTCATTGTTAAAAACATCCGCGAGGTATGTTCGAATAGGCTGTAGTAAAGCAATATGAAGAGCACGTAAGGGGTTGCGATGACCCACTTAGCGGTGGTTGCTGTTAACTTTAGGCTTGTTAGAGTGGTTGCGAGTTTGGTTTGATTGCTTGGCAATACTTTCTTTTGTTCCCTCATGCTTATCGCAGAGTAAATGGCAATCAATGCAACAAATAGAGTGGCATAGACAGGAATGCGCATTAGATCTTGGGTATTTTCTGGTTTCGCTAATCCAAGTATATGGTAGAGGTTAGCCATAAAGTTAACATCGTACATTGCCGCGCCTATTAGAGTGACAAATATCCCAACAGTTGAAGCAACTCGAAGTTGGATTTGTAAAACTCTGGGCCACAATTCCTCTTTGCCTTGTTCTTTTAACGTGTCGTAAGCAAGAGCTTCATCTGCGCCACTTGCTAATGCCATTGCTAAGCCACTTAATATTCGGTTGATCAAAAACACTATGAATACCAGGTTGGGATCTTCAGTGGGGACGACTGCGATCATTGCGATTTCAATAAACATGACAATCGAAGATAAAACAACGAGCTTTTTACGCCCTAAGGTATCAGCGAAGGCACCAGATGGTACTTCAGCTAGCACTATGGTTGCCGCCCAAACGACATTAAGCATGGCAAATTGCGAAAGAGTTAAGCCATAGTCTAAATAGAGCAAGGTAAATATAGGGTAATAGAATCGCGCAAAGTAGCTACTTCGGAACATCAAGAAGTAGCGAACATTACGAATTTGAAGGATCTCTTTGAGCGTCATAGACTATTTCATACGTTAGATTACACATCATTATGTATATACCTTTTAGTCAATTAAATCATGCTATTGATGTGAAAATAGAACTATTCATGACTTAGCGAGCTATTAAAAAGGTCACGCTTAAACAATATCCTATTAGCAGTGTAAATGAAGTGAGGCTTTACTCTCGAATTAAGATTCAATAGTTCTTTTTGAACATAGCTTTAGGTTGTTTTTATATGTGACCTAAAGCTATGTTTAATCCTTTCTACTGCTCTCTTATTCTTTACTTGTCTTTATGACGTTGCCCTGTTCTTAATCAAGCTGCTTTTAAATGAACCAAGCAGTAACTCTGCTAGAAGTGGGAGTGCATTGGACATGCCTATCCATTGTTCAATTTTTGCCTTTTCTAAATAGGCTTGGCTAACTTCACCTTGTGGGATGGATGCTTTTGCCAGAGCAACTAGTTCAGGCATCATGGGAACAAGAAAAGCAAACGCATTAATGCTTAGAGTAGTTAGCATAAGGAGTTTTAATTTGAGCCACATAGGTTTTTGCTGAGCTGAATAATAGTCATATAAATCTGCGAATAGCTTTAGCCCTAAGCCTGGTAAAATTAAAATATAAGCGCTTAACTCCTTATACATTCCAACATGATAAGCCATTAATGCTGTTTCATGCCCCAAAGTCGCACCTATTACGATATGAGACAAGATGCCACCCACATACATAATGGTGCCGATTTCATTAAGGAATCTGATCACTTTTCTATTCATATTTATGCTTCTCTATTACTTCAGAATCGGTTAGTGGATGTTTGTAAGAGAAAGCTTTTTACCAAGGTACTGAACATCGATATTTGCATAGCCTAATGTAACGGCTTCAAATTGATGGCTCAGCTCTTTTGCGTGTTGTGCATCTTTCGCTATAAATGAAACAGAGTAGATAGGTCTTGTGACATGATTACCTAGATCTTGAGTATCAATGTACGAGGAAGTCACTAAACCAGCTTGGTTAAGACTGACTACTCGCTGTAAATCAATGTTCAGTACGCGGTCTATTTCGAGCGCTTCAATGCCGTTTTTCCAAGTAATTGTCACACCGTAGTTATTGTAATTAGGTGTGTTATCCAACCACTTAGCTCCTAGAAGTGTAATTTTACTGATGTTGACTAAGTCTTTTTCATACAAGGGTAAATGAGCAAGTTTAGTTTGTACTTGCTGTTCGCTATCGGCTGCAATAACAAAGCGCAACAGCTGAACAGGGTTACCGTCTACTTCGCTGCGTGAAACATACATATCTTTTATTTCACCTTGGTTTATTAGCTTTCTAAACTCAGCTTTTTGCTCTGGCATTGTATTGAGTACTTGCTGAAAATCTTCGGTATTCCACTTTAGTTCAACGGCATAATCTTGAGCGCTCGCGAAGGTAGAGAAAAGGATGGTGGTGATGCAGGTTATGAGTTTTATAGTTTTCATTTTAATTCCTTAAATGGTCTGACTTAGATTGTGTTTATTGTGTTTATTGTGATTACCAACGTGAACGATAAGAACGATGGCAACTTTTACAGGTATCTTGTGCGGTCTCTAGCCCTAACTCTGCCAGTGAAACGTCGCTTTGTTTGCTGGCTTGATGGAGCTTTGCAAAACCCTCATTCATTTGCTTCATGAGCTGATTAAACTTCTCTGGCTTTGTCCAAACTGTGTCTTTTGCTTTACTTCCTTCTTGGCTCCCTGCAGGGAAAAGTGTCACTAATTCTTGGCTATGATTCGCTAAATTGAGGCTGATTGAGTTCAATGCAGCCCAATCTGTGTCTGAACCACTTAAAGTGTCATCTGCCTTGTCGACAAAAGTCTCAATTTGTTTAAAAGCGTGCTGACGTTGCTCAACTTGAATTGAGCCTGTATCTGTTTGGTTCATATCTTGTGAACTGAACGCTTGAGCGCCCAGTAAAGCGGTCGTTACACATAGAAGCCTGACTGTCATTTTTTTCATATCACCCTCACTGCCTAATTAGTCATCAATCTTAAAGTTTTTGTAATTTACACAGCAATAGTTGCAATTGCAACTATTGCTGTGTAAATTATCGTAAATTGAGGTCGACATTCGGCTAGAAAGAAATGGCTAGAGAGAGTTAAATTATGAAAGTTTGGGATCTATCAACTCGTTTATATCACTGGATGCAAGCTGCGTTGTTTATTGCATTAATGGCATCCGGTCTCTCCGGTAATGGACCACATGTACAGTTGGGATTAGCGCTGATGACGTTGCTTATTTGGCGATTTATATGGGGTTGGGTTGGTAGCGAAACCAGCCGATTTCAACATTTTATACGCCCGCCAAAATCGGTAGTTAGGTATTTACAAGGAAAGGAGGAAGCTAAAGCTGGGCATAACCCTGCTGGTGGCTGGATGGTGGTGACACTTTTGTCTGCATTAACCATTCAATGCGTTTCCGGTTTAGCCCTTGCTGGATTACTCGATAATCTCCCATTTGCGGATATATGGTTAACAGATCTCGTATTTTCAATTCTAGAGAGCATTCACTTAACCATGATAAAAGTGCTTCCAGCACTGGTTGGAGTACATGTTTTAGCAGTATTGTTTTATAAACTTCGCTCAAAGCCATTAACTTGGGCGATGATATCTGGGGTTCAGGGACGAATAAAATTTGAAGGAACGGTTAATTTTGTTTCTCAATGGCGCGCATTATTAGCGTTTGTTTTTGCTGCATCGATTACTGTAATAATCGTTGTGCAGAGTTAATAGCAGACAAAACTGATAGCAGGCAAAAAACATATCTGGGACGATGCTTTTAACCTAAAGGCAGTAACGCTAAAAGTGTTTTTAAAACTTATTTAAGATTAATGGGAATTAACGCTTTACCTCAAGTTAACTTTAAGTATTAAGATTGGTTTCGTTGCTGAGAAACGTTGCCAAAAAAGACTTTAAGGAGAGAAGCATGATCCAATTAGAACACGTAAATTTAGTCGTAAAAGATATTCCAGAAATGCTGAAATTTTACCAGGCTGTTTTTCCACATTGGTATGTACGAGATGAGGGGCATGGTGAATGGTCAGGTAAGCCGAGAAATTGGCTACATTTCGGGGATGAATACCAATACTTAGCGATAAGTGATCATGGTGAAGGGGAAAACCGAGACTTATCTGGTCACCAAGTCGGTTTGGCTCATTTTGCTTACGTGACGCATGATCTTGATGGTGTGATAGCAAGGCTAACGGAAGCTGGATTCGAAATTTATCAAAATGGAACTGATAGTTCATATCGGAAAAATATCTATTTCCTCGACCCCGCGGGGTTTGAAGTAGAGTTTGTTGAATATTTAACTGATGATCCTAAATTACGTAATAGCGATGGTTAGATAAGCGAAGGGCTCAACCTGAGTCATTGTCCATACCGACTAAAAATATGCAAAGAGGCGAGCTACTACAGCTCGCAATTTTTATTAGTTGCTAAACCACCGTCTAAGTCTGTGGTAAATGTTTTAGAAGGTTAATTACTTAAAACCAATTATTTAGCATTTTCCGTTTTGCTGAAAAATGAAATACGCTTCTCGGCTGTTAATCAATATGTGCTTTCTGTACAAAGTGAACGTGCCTGTTTCTTTCCTCGTAATCAATCGCTATTCTGCTATTAACTTTCTCTTACCGTTGCTGGTTAATACTCATTGCCTATGTTTGACCAAATTAAAGAATTTGTTAATCCAAGTAAAAATCCAGACTTGACTCAAGCTCATGAATTTCAGCGCCAGCACCTACCTACGCTATGGCTCTTAGGGAAAACAGGGGCAGGGAAATCCTCGTTTATTCAATCCGTAACGGGGCTTTCTTCAGTAGAAGTCGGCAATGGTTTTGCTCCATGTACAATGACGGCTCAAAGCTACGAGTTTCCCCAAGGTAAGCCGGTTATGCGTTTCTTAGATACTAGAGGGCTGGGTGAGGCTGAATATGACCCTACGCCAGATCTCGATGAGACAGGTAAAGCTGGGCATGCTTTAGTGGTGGTGATGAAAGTCGATGAACCTGAACAATCATCGGTACTCAGCGCATTAACGTTGATTAAGAAGCAAAAGAAAATTAAGCAGTTACTACTTGTTCATAGTGGCGCATTGTTGTCTGAAGAGTCAGAGTGCCAACGTCAGGTTTCTTTCAACGAAAGCCAAGTGAAAAAGGTGTGGGGTAACGCGTTTGATTCTGTGACGGTTGATTTTGAAGCGCCTGAAGGGCAGGTTTATCACTACGATGAGCTGATTGAAAAACTAACTCATATCCTTCCTGTTATCGGAATGATGATTGAAGATAAAGAACATTCAAGTGTTGAAGAAGCCAATTTTGACAAAGTAGAAAATGAAGTGCTTTGGTATGCAGGTAGTGCTTCCGCGAGTGATCTCATTCCTGCCGTTGGACTTGTTTCTGTGCCAGCGATACAAGCGAAAATGCTGCATAGCTTAGCCAATCAATATGGCGTTGAATGGAACAAGCGAGCTTTCACAGAATTGGTCAGCACGCTTGGGAGCAGCTTTGCTTTGCAATATGGCGTTAAGTTAGGCGCGAGACAGTTAGTTAAGTTAATTCCTGGCTATGGGCAAACCGTTGGCGCTGTTGCAGCAGCAGCCATGAGCTTTGGAACCACTTATGGCTTGGGACGAGCAGCCTGTTTTTACTTTTACCACAAAAGCAAAGGCACTGAGATCTCTCAAGAAGAGATGCAAACGGTATATAAAGATTCATTGAAAAAAGGTAAGGCAGCGTCTGGCTATGAAGAAAATTAGAAGCTTTTATCACTTACTTTCCAATTTATCAGGTGGGCGCTGGGGCATTATTCTCATATCCTCGATTTTGCCTGTATTGCTTATGGCTTTATTCGGGCTTTTTCTTGCCTTTAAATATGGGTATGTATTGGAGCTGTCTATCGCTATTGCGGTGAGCACTCTAGTGACGACTATTCCATTGTTTTTGTTAAGCCGCGTGAGTGATCGCGAATCCCAAGATGCGGTAGAGTCTGCTCTTAATGAAAATGGCTTAGTAGGAGAAGAAGTCGGTGATGGTCTTGTTAAAGCATCCTCTGAATGGTCTCAAGCTGAATTGGTTATTTGGAATCAAGCGAAGCTGCATAATCGGGAACATTTAAAAACGGATATTGATTGGGTCAATCTCGATAAAGTTGGTATTGAGATCCTTGAATTTGTCGCAAAGGAGTTTGGTAAGAAGACGTTAGATTTCTCTATTCCAGAAGGCTTAAAGTTATTTGAAGAAGTGGGTCTTAGATATAAGCGAGTTGTCAAAGAGAACATTCCGGGCATTGAATACCTTAAGCTCTCATACATTAAAGCTGGCTATGAAGCTTATGATAAGTATGGGGAATTAGGTCAAAAAATTGTTAAAGCGGCTATGTGGGCTAATCACGCTAAAAATTTATATTACAACCCACTAAAGGTGTTGTCTGACCTAAGCCGAGAGCAAGCCACATCGTCGATGACGAAAGGCGTGGTTGAAGACATGCAGCAGGTCGCGAAAGAAGCCTTATTAGATGAGATAGCTGCTGTTGCAATTGATCTATACAGCGGACGATTCAGTTTAGAAGAAGATGACCTGCAAATCACAGATGCTTCAAAGTTAGATGAGAAGCGTTTTGCTGTTGAACTAGAGCCGGTCCGAGTCGTGTTGGTCGGTCAAACAAGCTCGGGTAAATCCTCAATAGTGAATCTTCTAAAAGATGAAATGGTTGCGGAGGTCGATGTATTACCCTCTACGGACGCGTCTACCGTTTACAGTGCGGAAGTGGATGATAACGAAGTCAGAGTTATCGATCTTAAAGGTTTGGATGGCACTGAAAAAACAGAAAAGGCAATGCTGCAAGAAATGACACAAGCGGATTTAGTGCTTTGGGTACTCAAGGCGAATCAACCTGCTCGTGATTTAGATAAAAAACTAAAAGACAAATTTGATGGCTTTTACGCGGACCCAAAAAACGTATCACGTAAAAAACCAAAAGTATTAGCCGTGGTCAATCAGGTTGATAATTTGAAGCCACTTACTGAATGGGAGCCTCCATTTAACTTGGTTAACCCCATTTCAGCTAAAGAAAAAGTGATTGCGCAAGCGTTACAGTACAATCAGGAGTTATTACTTACTGATGGGGCTTTGCCTTTGTCTATTTCTCCAGAACGTGCTCATTTTGGTGTAGATACGCTGAAGGAAACCATCGTTAATGAAATATCAGAAGCGAATAACGTGCAACGAAACCGCCAGAGAACAGAGGCGATGAAAAGAGGAACGTCGATTAAAAAGCAATTTAATCGAATGGCTAAAGTCAGTAAAAAAGTAGCTCCGGAAGCGTTAAAAAAGGCGCCAGAGGCCTTAAAAGTAGCAAGCCCTAAAATTGCCGAGATTGTGATTAAGAAAGTGATTAAATAGATTTAATTGGTTAGGTTCGATGAAGGGCTTAGGGAATCAAAAATAAAGGAATAGTATGAGTTGGGTATTTTTCACGGTTTTGGCTGCGTTTAGTCAATCTTGGCGGAACGCTTTTCAAAGTCGATTAAGTAAAGAGCTGAATGTTGTTGGTGTTACCTTGGCTCGTTTTTTATGGGCAGGTCCGTTAGCGGCGGCATATTTAGTGCTTTTACATTGGTATCAACCCACACCTTTACCTATTTTTTCCAATCAATCTTACTTCTTTATTATTGGTGCTTCGGTCATGCAAATTGTGGCTACGGGGTTAATGGTTGTTCTATTTAAACAGAAAAATTTTGCCATTGGGGCAGGGCTTGCAAAAAGTGAAGCGCCAGTTTCTGCTTTCTTAGGTGTCTTATTTTTTGGTACTTCGTTATCACTATTGGGGTGGATTGGCGTACTTATCGGGGCAATAGCGGTATTCATGCTGAGCTGTCCAAATGGTATTCGCAGTATTTCCTTAAAAACGGCATTAATAGGTTTAGCGTGCAGTACTTCGTTTGCGTTAACGTCTTTGTGGGTACGAGAAGCGAGCTTAACGTTAGACGTTCCTTTCCCTCATCGCGCTGCGTGGGTGCTATTCTCGGTTATCTTTTTGCAAACGGTAATGCTCGTTTTGTTTATGCTGTTTCGCGATCGCCAAACATTAAAAGCGATGTTTATTACACCTAAGTTGGTGTTGATGACCAGTATCGCCAGTTTTATAGGATCTCTCGGTTGGTTCAGTGCTATGTCACTGCAAACTGTGCCGTTGGTTAAAACCTTGGGGCAAATAGAAGTATTCTTTACGATTTTAATTTCATTTTTCTGGCTGAAAGAAGGCGTAAAAAGAAAGGATATGCTGGCTTTATTTTTTATCGCAATCGCTGCAATCTTGGTGATGTGGTAACGGTTAATCATAGGTTTATGATAAGGCTTACCTAGACTTAGATTGATATCGGTCTTAAGTCAGTGATAAGAAACACTACCGCGAACAGCTGTTGCTGCCACAACGTGAAGTGCCTGTCAGCCAAAATGAGACCTTATACCGATTGCGGGCAAATTTTAGGTAGAGTGAATCTGCTAGTGGTTTAACTAATTTCCAACGAAGTGGGGCATAAATCCAACCGCGTCCCATTAATTGCCATGCTTTATAGGTCACATCTAAACCAAGCAGTAATTGTCCTTTGTGATTGATGGCGTGCAAAATGTTGTTAGCAGCTTCTGCATCAATCTCTGGGTATGCTGAAAAGTCCTCACTGTAGATATCCACTGTCTTCAGTAAATTCTGTTTATCATGCTTTTTTAGTGCATTCATTTCTTTGGCGCAGAGTGGGCATGTTCCATCATAGAAGATAGTTAACTGAGTCATTCATTCTCCGTTCTATATTAACTTTTTTTCACTGAATTTTATGAATAGCGGTTTTGGTATCATCACAATCGTTTATACGGTGGAGATGCATTTCAAGATCAAATCTTTCTTTCATCTCCCCAAAATCCCCCATAAATTGCAGAGCCTTTAAAGGGTGAGTGTTTAACAATAAAACCAACTCTTCTTCAAGTACTGTGTGATCAAATTGATTCACCGTCGAATGAAGGTCTGGTGAACTTAAAGCAAAATGAATGAGTTCAATATAGCGAGTTTTATCGCTTCTCATAAGAGATTCTAACTTGATGATCGCTTGTTGTTTAACGCCTAAATAGGGATGTTCTAATAAAATGTTGAGTACATCAAGATCCTCGATGAAGGGTATTAATTGAGAGACGAGCAACGGAGAGCTGAGTTCAACTAATGCCGGTATCTCAGTTTGTAAATGAACTGGTCCTAGCCACTCTACAAGCGTTTTCAATTCTGTACGGTAATCTGAATTAACTAACAGTTTATGTGCATAGTCGTCTAGCTCATCTGAACGAATAGAGGCGTATGCCAAGTTACACCGCAGTGAAGCTTTTACAATGGCAAAAAAATCTTCTTCGTCTAATTGCTCAATTGAAATGGCGGTACATAATTCAATTAGCTGCTCTTGAGAGGCGCAATACTCAATCACCTTTGAACGGTTGGTGAGGCTCTCAATAATCGCAATTTTTCTTTGTGACTTTTTGAATGGCTGCTTAGCCGGTGAGGTGGTTTTCTCATCTAATGGCATTGATAAAGCAGCAAGTGTAGACATGGGTTTTATCGAACTAAGGTTACTGTTTTTAGAGCTATTATCTTTCGTGTTTACTTCTGCTTTCTTCGTCTCAATTTCTTCTAATCGACTGTTGACCTCTGAATCTGATCTTTCAGTCGACTTAAAATCAATGTATGCATTATCAAATATAAGTTCATTGATTAAGCTTTTAGAAGCGGGAGCGTTTTGTGAAGCTAAGTTTTTTATCAGTAAAAGCCGCACGCTGTTATCCAAAGTCTGTGATTGAAGATGCATGCGTAAAAATGAAACCGGAATGTGCATCTCACGGCTTTGACATAACTCAGTCAATGAGTCTATTTGATGCTGTGGCTCTAAACGTCCAAACTCGGCAAAGAAATGCTTCACTATCTCGGATAAATCACAATCAAACCGGCTTGTTAGGCTAAGAAAAGAGGCAACATTACTCTTATTCATCTCTCCAGATTGCCATTGTTCTAAAAGTAATAAGAAGCTTTCCTTGGTTATAAATGGCAGTACTTTTGAGATTGGATGATTATTGCGGATGATCGACTCTAAGTATTGGGGAGCGACTGGATATTGCCAGCGTAATAGTGTCGAAATAGCGATATCTTGCATCGGTTGTTGGGCGCTGGATAGCATGCTTAAAAAGCTTTGCAGGTACTCTCGTGCATCTAAATCGGACAGTCTCGTTAATGCAATTCTTTGAATCAGTAAGTCATCGTTTTCAAGATACTTGAACAAATGAACCTTATTCGAGGAGGCTTTCAGTAACTTTCTGGTTCGTGATAATCCCAAACTGGTTTTTAAAGGAGATGATAAAGATCGATTCCATTCTTGTTCAACTAAGTCATCAAGTTTATTTGGGGCAACCTTAGCCAGTAAGTAATACAAGGCTTGCTCTAATTCGGGTTCAGGGTCGCTATGAATGAGCGTAATTAATTGAGCTAGCTCTTCTTCTACAAAGCCCTGTGTCGTCTTGAGTAAAGCATTGACGGAGGCAAGAGCGATATCAATGCCATCATCCCAATCACCGTCCCAACATTCGTTGTCCCCATTTGCTAATTCAAGTAACGCTGACTTTGCATCATCAATGCGGTGGTTTGTAGAAATGGCATGAATTGCCGCTAATTTGACGTCTGGGTCATGAGCCGAAGATAAGCATTTGATGAGTGGCTCTATTGGACTATTGGATAAAGACGATAAAGCATTTAAACAGCCAATAGTTATTTCTTCAGAATCATTATGCAACTGAGATATTAATGCGTTTGTGGCTTTGTCGCATTGGTGGAGAGCACTAGCGGCGGATATTTGTTCAAGTTCATTACCGTGTTGTAATTTATTGAGTGTTAGGTCGATGAGGCTGGCATAAATCATAGTAATAACAACATGGTCTTGAATATTAATTTAGAATACTAACGGATATCATTTAGATTTGTATGATCACCATCATATCAATGATGAACCGTAGCCGAATAATATAGAACATCAATAGTAGCATGATTATGGGGAAGGGAATGAAGACCACAAAACAAGCAATTACTCAGGCTATTCTGGGTGTTTGTATATTGTTGAGCGCCAGTGTGGAAGCCAAATTACCTCCTTTAGCGGTGGATTCTGCAAAAGCAGAGCTAGGGAAAAGGCTATTTTTCGATACTCGTCTTTCGGGTGACGACTCAATATCATGCTCAAGCTGCCATATTCCTCAAAATGGATTTTCACATCCAGAAGCACTAAGCCCAGCTTACACGGGCAGTGATGGCTTTCGTAATTCCCCATCTTTGATTAATACGGCATATAAAGAAGTTTGGTTTCATGACGGGCGCATTGGCACCAACTTAAATGATGTAGTAAGAGAAAATATAACAGAAGATTGGCTAATGAATATGGATATGCGCCTCATGCAAGAGCGCATAAAACAAGATCCTATCTACGTTGAAATGTTTCAAAAAGCAGGTCTAGGTGAGCCATCCAATGGTGGTGTGCGTAAAGCCTTACCCGAATATTTAAAAACTCTAACGTCTAAAAACTCCCCTTATGATTTGAATAACCTTTCCGCTCTGGCTTCTCAAGGTCATGCTTTGTTTACTGGAAAGGCTGGATGCAGCCAATGCCATACAGGGGAGTTATTCAGTGATGGGTTAGCGCATAATACTGGTGTGCCTGAGAACCCTGATATTTTTACCGACCCTATGCGTCACCAAAGCTTCTTAGCATTCAACATGTTTATGGGTATACAAGATTATTTGGCATTAAAGCGTGATGTCGGGGCTCATGTTCAAACTCATAAAGCAGACGGTTCGGACCGAGGCTCTTTCATTACTCCTTCCCTCAGAGAGCTGACTTATACCGCGCCATATATGCACAACGGAATGTTGAGTACATTGGATGAGGTTGTCGATTTTTATAATCGTGGTGGAGGGCAAGACTCAAACAAAGATCAGCGGATGAAACCATTGTCGTTGAGCAAGCAAGAGCAAGCTGCATTAGTGGCTTTTTTGGAGTCCTTATCAGGCGATCCGTTAATAGGTGATGAATACGAATGGTTAGAATATGACTTTGGCTATGAATACACAGAGGACTGGTCAAATGCTAAGAATTAACTCTACCTGTTTATCGTTGACTCTAATTTTATTTTTGGCCGCGTTTTTCCCATTTTTCGCGAATGCAGGACACAGTCTAGCCCCACTAGGGGAAGTGCCAATTCCGTTAGATAACAAACAAACACCAGAGAAAATCGAATTAGGAAAAATTCTGTTTTATGACGGGAGATTGAGCGGTGACACTAGCAGCCCATGTTCTGGCTGTCATATTCAAACTCAAGGTTGGGGGTTTCCTGACGATTTGTCTATGGGGTATCCCGGTACCGTTCACTGGCGAAATAGCCAAACCATTATTAATGCCGCGTATTACGATAAATTTTTTTGGGCGGGCAGCGCGATGTCATTAGAAGCTCAAGCGAAAGACGCTGCGAAAGGTGCTGTAGCTGGTAATGGTGAAGATGACATCATGGAAGCCCGTTTAGCGCTAGTACCCGAATACGTT
The DNA here is from genome assembly GCF_050337535.1 of Vibrio kagoshimensis. Lineage (NCBI taxonomy): Bacteria > Pseudomonadati > Pseudomonadota > Gammaproteobacteria > Vibrionales > Vibrionaceae > Vibrio > Vibrio kagoshimensis. Next base: position 65,348 of record NZ_JAKJSZ010000004.1, on the reverse strand, counting down.
AAGCGATTTAAACAGGTTTTTGGTGATGACACACCGAAAATCCATAATGCTTGGCGTGCAATTTCAGCCTTTGAACGCACATTAGTGCAAACAGATACACCGGTTGATCAATACTTACGAGGCGACCGTTCAGCACTAACCAAGCAACAAATTCGAGGTAAGCGATTGTTCGAAGGCAAAGCTAATTGTTTGGCTTGCCATAATGGACCTCTCGCGTCTGACCAAAAGTTTTACAACATTGGCGTACCACCAAGTTTATGGTGGGAAGACGATGAGTTGGCGCAAATTACCTTCCGCTTCGAGCTTTATTCAAAAGGCGTAACGGAAAAAATGTACCGAGAAACTAAGGCTGACCCAGGCGCGTATTTCAGAGCGAAGCGCAAAGAAATGCTTGGGAAATTCAGAACGCCAAGCATCCGATATACAAAATATACCGCGCCCTACATGCACAATGGTGCGATCCCTACGCTCAGTGATGTGATTGATTTTTACAACCGTGGCGGCATCGCAAGTGATGGTCGTTCAACTGGTTTTCCGCAAACCAAGTCACCTTTAATCGTACCATTAGGCTTGAATGACCAAGAGAAACAAGATTTGCTTAGCTTTGTCGAAGCCTTCTCTGGGGAACAGATATCAATTGAAGAGCCTGAACTTCCGCCTTACGAAGCGATGTATACAAAAGAACAGATCCTAGAGGCAAGAAAATAATGTCGATAAAATCCAATGCCTCTAGTTTGGCTATTCATAACTCACAAATATTTCAAACATCACCAGAGCCTTTATCGGTTACAGGTGAAAAATCAGATAAAGGTCATGCTAAGTGCATGCTTTCTCGTCGTGACTTTCTACTTTATTCAGGCGCTGCGACAGCCATTTCTTTGGTACCTATCACTTTGTTTGCGGGTACTGAGCAACAGCAAGAGGCTCACGGAAGAGTGGCGGGCTATCCTCGTAAAAAAATTGCAAAAATGAGTCAGTTAATTAACCATGAAGCGGTGTATTTTCAATATCCTGATAATGGTCCTAACTCTATCGCTATGCTGACAAAAACGGATATTGCCTGCGGTGGTGGTATTGGTGAACAAAGGGATGTGGTCGCGTTTTCAATGATGTGTACTCATCAAGGCGGGCCGTTAACCGGTAACTATAAGGCAATAGATGAACACCGTGTTGTGGGGCAATGCCCTTATCATTTGTCGACCTTCGACATACGAAGGCATGGGATCATCGTTTCTGGCCAAGCCTTCGAAAGCTTGCCACAAGTTCTACTGGAACTCGAAGGTGACGACATTTATGCCGTTGGTGTTATGGGGCTAATCTTCGGGCGAATTGAAAATATTGAAGGACTGGATGAAGTTCAAGATACAGAGCTGGCTAAAGATGCGGATCAGGCAAAAGAAAAAGCTGGCTTTAACGAACTAGCAAACTTTAAGAGCTGGGAGTCATAGAATGAGTGAGTATAATCAATTAAGTCATACACTTCTTCCTCCCGCGAATGCAGAAGTAATCACAACAGCTTGTGATTACTGCGTTGTAGCTTGTGGTTATAAAGTCTATCGATGGCCGGTAAGTGTTCAATCTGGTGGGGCTTTCGCTCACCAAAACGCCTTTGGTGTGGATTTTCCAACAAGCACTTTGCAAGCATGGGTATCGCCTCAGCAGCACAATATAGTCTCGCATAATGGTAAGCCGCATCATGTGGTTATCATTGCAGATAGAGATGCAAAAGTAGTGAATAAAGGAGGCGACTCTTCTATCCGTGGTGGGCTTTTAGCTCAAAAGGTATATAACCCTAAAACACCGACTAAAGATCGATTGAAGCAACCTCTGGTACGAATCAATGGTCAGCTACAGCCGGTAGAGTGGGATTTTGCATTAGATATTGCCGCGCAGGTGGGCCGACATGTGATTGATACGCACGGCTCAAATAGCTATTGCGTAAAAACATACTCATACCAATATATTGAGAATACCTACGCGATCACTAAGTACGCATTAAGGCACGTGAATACCGCTAATTTTTCATTTCATGATACGCCATCAGATGTGACTGCGACGCCTGGTTTCCGGGACGCTGGCTTTGATAACTTTGCCCCAAGTTATGAAGACTGGGGAGCTGCAGATACGTTAATGATCTGCGGAACTGATCCTTACGAAACGAAGACTATCATTTTTACTCAGTTCATCATGCCTGCGGTTCAACGAGGTATGAAAACCGTTATATTGAACCCACGGGAAACCGCGGGTATTGCTTGGATGAAAAATCAAGGTGGGCTGCATCTTGATATCAACCCCGGATCAGACAACTTAGTGATTGGCGCCATCATTCGCGTGATTTTACAAAACAAGTGGGAAGACAGTGAATGGTTAAAGAATTGGGTAAACAATAAGTGGGAATCTGACTCTGGCTTTGGTCAAGGAACACGTAATACACCATGGCAATGGAGAACAACGTGGGGCAAGTTTCAAACTGATGGGATTGAAAGCTACAAATCATGGAACTTTGAACAGAAAGAATTTGAACCTGAATACGCAGCAGGCATAGCTGGAATTGATGTAAATAAGATTTATCAAGCAGCAGAAATGCTCTCTAAACCTGTCAATGGTCAACGAGTCAAAGCATCGATAGGTATCGAAAAAGGCTTCTATTGGTCAAATAATACGGGGAATACTAATGCGATTTCAGCATTAGCAACGGTGATTGGTACGGGCGGTCGAGAAGGTCGAGTGATCGGACGTTTTGGTGGTCACCAAAGAGGCGGTGTTGCTGGTGGTAAATTGCCTCGTAATAAATCACCTGAAAAAGTAGCAGGTCGCAGACGCCGTTCAATTGATACCGATCGCTATCTTTACTCTGGTCACACCCGAATGGCGCATGTTATTGGCACCACTTGGATTCAATCGATGTGTGGCAGCTATGGGTTGAAAGATAAATTTGTTGAGTTAACAAACGGTAATCCGCATCAAGTTACCTCTCGAGATAAACAGCACATTATTGATACGCTGAAACGTAGAGCTGATTCAGGTGGCATGGTTGTTGTGAATCAAGACATCTATTTGCGTGATCCGATTGGTAAACAGTTTGCCGATATTATTTTCCCCGCAGCCACTTGGGGTGAAGAAGACTTTATGCGCGCGAATGGTGAGCGCCGCTTACGTTTATATCAAAAATTTAATGATGCGCCTGGGCAGTCGAAACCAGATTGGTGGATCATTGCTAATCTTGCACAAAAAATGGGTTACGACGGCTTTGATTGGCAGAACTCTAATGATGTGGCTGAAGAGTCTTCTCGATTCAGCCGCGGTAGCCGTAAAGATTACAATATGATCAAAATAGCGGCTCATGCAGAAAACAAAACATTGCATCAAAAATTAGCTGAATTTGGTACAGAAGGCATCCAAGGTCCGGTTTTCTACAATTACGACACCAAAGAATTGATTGGTACTAAACGCCTGCATGACACAGAAATGAGTTGGGATGACTTAGTTAAAAAAGGGCTTCAAGACGGTCCTCAAGGGGCTAACATTATGCGTAAACAGCTTACGCAATTTAATAGCCAAACAGGCAAAGTCAATTTACAAAAACATCCTTGGGATTTATTCAGTGATTTCTATTCATGGTTAACACCAAAAGACGATGAACTTTGGTTCTCCAATGGACGTGTGAATGAAATTTGGCAGTCAGGCTTCGATGATGTGGAACGCAGAAGCTACATTAAGAATCGATGGCCGGATAATTGGATTGAAATCCACCCTGAAGATGCAGCTAAACGCGGTATTGAAGCGGGTGACGAGGTATTGGTGTATTCCGACCGAGTCGCAAATTTTAAAGATACGATTTTAGGTGTTGAAGCCGATGACTTTCAATTTAGTTCATTGATGAAAAATGGTCACATCCAATTAGATCGTGTTGAAATTAAAGCGGTTGCTATTGTGAGTAGTTCAACGAAAAAAGGCGTACTTTTTTGTAATATGATGGACATGAAAAACCCGGCAAACGCTTTAACCACAAGAGTTGTTGATCAAATCAGTGGCAATTACAACTTCAAGATGGGTGTTGCTCAACTCAAAAAAATCGGTGAGTCAAAATATAAACACCAATTTACAGGCTTCTCGTTTGCCCCTAGAAATATTGTATAACGTTATTTTTTCAAGATTTAACGTTTCTTTGCTTCTAGATTTAATGCGGTAACGCTTCACCAAAATGCCAATAAAAAACAGCGCTTAATGCGCTGTTTTTTTATATGAAAGAAGTGAGTATTAGCTTCAACTTATCTCAGTCTCAATTTATTGAATCGTCGCTTCTGCTTTATCAAGAAGATCTTGCATTTTCTGTTGTGAGCGACGGCTTACACGTTTCTTTGCCGCAGCACGAGCTTCAACTATGTTTACGCTCGGATCTCCCACAACCACCAAGGCGACCATGCCATGTCTATGGTGCACTTTGCATTTTATGCCATAAACTCCTGGCTTATCAAAGCTGACTTCCTGAGCATTTGAACCCGAAATCATAATAGGTTTTGCTCCGTCTGGTAGCATTCCTTGAATGCTATGTGCTGTGTGAGAACCCACAGTCCCTTTAAACAGTACTTTATCGCCTGGCTGTATTTCTACGTAATCTGGAATGAACTGATACATCTTATCGATGTTCTCAACGTTCATGTCCATTACTTGTTCAATGACTTTGGTTTCAGCAAACGTTGGAGCGGAAAGAATCATGGTTACTATCAGGAAAAAAAGTCTCATTGTTTGTATTCTTCTTAGTAATTAGAATTATTCGCAACAATGCTAAATCATTCACCAGCGTGGTAAAAGTGCAAACTTGTATTAGTTTCTATTTTGTTGATGTGGAATACCTATTTAGTCAATAAGGGTATTATTTTTATTTATGTGCGGGCTTTGTTTACTTGCTTGTTAGTTTGATTGTTTGGTTACTCGCTTACTTTGTTGACGGTTTTTCGTTACTTCGCTTTTTCGTTATTTAGCTATGAGCGCTTTATTCATTAATGCTAGTGATACTTTTGAACTTGGTTGTTTGTTTAAAGCCCGGCAGATATCCCAGCCAGATTGCGCGACTTTCGTTAAGCTGACCCCGGTTTCAATCCCAAGCCCTTGGCATAAATAGAGTACATCTTCCGTCGCAACGTTACCGCTGGCACCTAAAGCGTAAGGGCACCCTCCAAGCCCAGCGACACTGCTATCCACCACGTTTATTCCCATAGCCAACGCTTGATGTATATTGGCGAGCGCTTGTCCCCAAGTATCATGAAAGTGAACCGCAATTTGTTCTGTGCTGACTTTATTTTGCACTGCCTCAAGCATGTGGGCGACTCTTATTGGTGTCCCAGTCCCAATTGTGTCGCCCAGAGAGACTTCATAGCACCCTAAATCAATCAGTACTTGTGCTAGGTGAGCGACTTGATCGGCAGAAGTGCTACCGTCATAGGGGCAATCAATCACACAAGATAAATAGCCCCTTACTGGAATGTTTTGCTTACGAGCAGCGGATAACACAGGTTCAAACCGCTTAATGCTGTCAGCAATGGAGCAGTTGATGTTTTTATGGCTAAAGCCTTCCGATGCCGAAGTGAAAATTGCCACTTGTTTTACTCCAGACTGAAGTGCTTTTTCGAAACCTTGCAGATTAGGGGTTAGGGCTGAATAGATGATGTTTGGCTGTTGCTTTATGTTTTTAAATACTAAATCTGAATCTGCCATTTGTGGTACCCATTTTGGGGAGACAAATGATCCTGATTCAATATGCGTAAGACCCGTTTCAGAAAGCTGATTGATCAATTCTATTTTTGCATCGGTGCTGACCAAGGTTTCATTCTGCAACCCATCACGAGCCCCCATTTCAACAATGGTGACCTTATTCGGCATTGATGAGTGGGATAAGGGGCTGTGCCGTAGAGATGCTTTCATTGTTCACCTTGCTCACCTAGATCACCTAGCTTAAAGCCGACCTTGCCTGTTTGATTTTCGAATGTTGCATTAGAAGATTCGGCAGAAGGCTGCTCAGAAGAAAAAGACTCATCCGCCCAACTAGGCTTCCGTTTATCAAAAAAGGCATTAAGCCCTTCTTGACCTTGCTGAGAAACTCGAACTTCTGCGATAAGCTGGCTGGTGTAATCAATCAGTTCTGCTTCAATAGGCGAAGCATCACAGTGTAAACAAAGGGCTTTGGTTTTTGAAAGTGCGCCTGGACTATTCAATAGAACACTGGCGATGAAGCGATTGGTTAAATCCTCTATTTCATTTTCATGCGCGACACTATGGATTAATCCAATATGCTGCGCTGTGTCGGCATTAAAACGCTCTGCGGTGAGCATGTAACGCCTTGCTTGGCGAGTCCCAATTGCACGACACACATACGGGGCGATAGTGGCAGGGACTAGCCCAATTTTGACTTCACTTAGTCCAAATTGTGCGTCGTGAAGGGCAATCGCAAAGTCGCAGCAACAAATCAGCCCGAGCGCTCCTCCTAGCGCAAACCCTTGCACTCGCACAAGGGTTGGGTGGGGAAAGGTATCTAAGTGGCTCATCAACTGCGCGAGCGAAGCTGCATCATCTTGGTTGTCGCTTCGGCTTTTACTTGCCATGGATTTCATCCAACTTAAATCAGCCCCAGCAGAAAAATGTTTGCCCGTACCTTGTAAAATTAAACAGCGAACTTTCGGGTTCTTTTCGAGGTTGGAGAGGTGGCTGAGTAATCTCTGAATAATTTGAGCATTAAACGCATTATGCTTCTCAGGGCGATTAATAGAGAGCAGCGCCACACCTTGGTGGTTGATATCACAAATCACGTGTCCAGATGTGTTTGATTTGCTGTCCATAGCCATCCCTCTGAGCTGAGCCATATACAAAATATGAATTCGTAAAGCTGGATTAGAAAAACTACATTAAAAAAGCCACATTCGGGACAGCTACATTCGGAAAATACCAAACTTACTGTCTGAAATTGGTGCTCTTAACGCTGAATTTAGGGCTTTTCCTACAATGTCACGGGTCTCTTTCGGGTCAATAATGCCATCATCCCATAATCTTGCACTGGCATAATAAGGGCTACCTTGAGTGTCATACTGGTCAATAATAGGTTGCTTGAAGTCTGCTTCTTGCTGCTCGGTCCATTCTTCATTTTTGCGGGCTTTTATGTCTCGCTGTACTTGTGCCATCACTCCTGCAGCTTGAGGTCCGCCCATGACTGATATTCTCGCATTTGGCCACATCCACATCATTGTCGGGTCATAGGCTCTTCCACACATTCCATAATTTCCAGCACCATACGATCCTCCTACCACAACAGTGAATTTAGGTACATCTGCACACGCTACCGCCATCACTAACTTTGCACCATGTTTGGCTATGCCTTCCTCTTCGTACTTTTTCCCAACCATGAAGCCTGTGACATTCTGTAAGAAGAGGAGGGGGATTTTTCTCATGGCGCAAAGCTCAATGAAATGTGCGCCTTTTTGAGAAGATTCGGAAAACAGAATGCCGTTGTTCGCCACAATACCTATTGGGTTTCCATGTAAGTGAGCAAAGCCACACACTAAGGTTTTTCCATAGAGAGCTTTGAATTCATCAAATTCAGAGCCATCTACAATTCTTGCGATAAGTTCTCTGATGTCGAAAGACAACCTCAGATCGGAATTGACGATGCCATACATTTCTTCTGGGTTGTAGATGGGAGATTGCACTGTTGATGACTGAGCTGCTGAATCTGTACTTTGGTTATTGATTTCATTACGGCCACTAGGATGATCTATGTTAGCGCTTTTTATGGCTTGTCTAGCTAGCTCTAGAGCGTGCTTTTCATCTTCGGCATAATAGTCAGCTACACCAGATTTTTTGCAATGAACATCAGCACCTCCCAGTTCTTCTCCTGTCACCACTTCACCGGTCGCCGCTTTAACTAAAGGTGGACCCGCAAGAAAGATGGTCCCTTGCTGCTGGACGATAATGGATACGTCAGCCATGGCAGGAATGTAAGCACCACCCGCGGTACAAAGGCCTAAAACAATGGCAATTTGTGGAATGCCTTGTGCTGACATACGAGCTTGGTTATAGAAAATTCGACCGAAATGCTCTTTATCAGGAAAGACCTCTGCTTGGTGAGGAAGGTTTGCACCACCGGAATCAACCAGATACAAACAGGGTAGGTGGCATTTCTTTGCAATGCTTTGTGCTCTTAAATGCTTTTTCACTGTAAGCGGGTAATACGTTCCCCCTTTAACCGACGGATCATTGGCGATGATCATGCAATCAATGCCGTGGATCTTACCGATTCCCGCTACGACACCAGCACAAGGAACCTCTTCTTCATAGACCTCCCATGCTGCAAATTGCCCAATTTCGAGGAAATCATTACCATCATCAATGAGACTCTCAATGCGCTGCCTGACGGGGAGTTTTCCTTTGCTTTTCTGGCGTGCGATAGCGGCTTCTCCACCGCCCTGTTTTATTTTGTTTATATTGGATTGCAGCTCACTGACCAGCGTTTCCATTGACTGCTGATTCTTCAAAAACAGAGGTGAGGTTGGCTTAATTTTCGTTTGGATTACTGCCATCGTCGCACTCCTTCATTGAATGTCATCATTGCCTTAGGTGCCCATCAGATAGGCTTTCAAGTTCCAGAACTTGTTAGAGTTAAGTTCAAGATCTTGTTCGAGTAAACTCTAGGTTTTGTTAAAGCATAGCTAACCTGCAGTGTTAACTGGATTCTTCGAAAAGCTCTCGACCTATCAACATCCGTCTAATTTCAGATGTACCCGCCCCGATCTCATACAATTTGGCATCTCTTAACAGGCGACCTGCGGGGAACTCATTGATATAGCCATTGCCACCTAATAATTGGATCGCATCTAATGCTATCTGTGTGGCAAGTTCCGCTGCGTATAAAATAGCGCCTGCGGCATCTTTTCTGGTGGCTTCTCCGCGATCGCACGCAGCAGCAACAGTATAAACATAGGCTTTAGCGGCATTGGTCCGTGTGTACATATCAGCAACTTTCGCCTGCACGAGTTGAAACTCGCCAATAGACCGACCAAACTGCTTACGGTCATGAATATAAGGGATAACTAAGTCGAGGCATGCTTGCATAATGCCTAAGGGACCTGCGGCTAATACCACACGTTCGTAATCCAACCCACTCATCAGTACTTCAACACCATGGTTTACTTTTCCCAGTACATTTCCTACTGGCACTCGACACTGGTTAAACACTAGTTCACAAGTATTAGAACCTCTCATTCCTAACTTATCGAGCTTTTGGGCATGGCTGAAACCTTCAAACTCACTTTCAATAATAAACGCAGTAATACCATGTGATTTCGCATCAGGATCTGTTTTCGCATAGACCACTAAGGTATGCGCATCTGGCCCGTTGGTGATCCACATTTTTGTGCCATTTAGAATGTAATGATCGCCGTTTAGTTCCGCTTTCAATTGCATCGCCACCACATCAGAACCAGCATTAGGTTCACTCATTGCAAGCGCACCAATATGGCTACCATCGATTAATTTTGGGAGGTATTTTTCGCGCTGCTGCTCTGTACCATTTCGGAAAATTTGATTCACGCATAGATTGGAGTGTGCACCATAACTGAGGGCAATCGATGCAGAAGCTCGGCTGATTTCTTCCATGGCAATTACATGAGCAAGGTAATTCATGCCTGCACCACCGTACTGTTCGTCAACAGTCACACCAAGTAAGCCCATTTCTCCAAATATCGACCATAAATGATTGGGAAATTGATTGTCGATATCGACTTGAGCCGCAATAGGGGCGATGTGCTCGTTAGCAAAAGCCTGAACATGTTCACGTAACATATCGGCAGTTTCGCCAAGGCCAAAATTGAGTGGTTTGAATGTGTCTTGCATAACTCCTCCCGAACATGGATGGAACGTTAAACGCAATTTATTATTGGTGGCGTTAAGTGGTGGTGATAGTTGATGACGTCACTATTTATCTGAAAGTGCTATGTATCTGATTATGCAACTGATTTGGCGTTGCTATTAAGTAACCAACTACTGCCGTTGTTCATTAAATGATGCTATTGGTTTGAAATTTAACTTGTTCCTATGTTTATAAATGTTAGTGCTATGCTTGTGGAAACGTCAAGAAATCAGAATCGAATTACCGAAATCAGATATTGCATCTGGAGGGTTAAGTAATGAGCGATGAAATATGGATTGTTTCCGCTAAACGAACACCAATGGGCAGTTTTCAAGGAATGCTTAGTGATTTTAGTGCTCCACAACTAGGCAGCCTAGCCATTGAAGCGTCGGTAAATGCAGTTGCTATTCCGATGGAAGATATTGATGAAACAATTATGGGGTGTGTACTGCCGGCTGGGTGTGGGCAAGCTCCGGCAAGGCAAGCCGCTTTAGGAGCTGGGCTGCCATTTTCAGTGGCTTGTACCACTATCAACAAAGTGTGTGGCTCTGGAATGAAATCGGTCATGTTGGCTCATGACCTGATCAAATCAGGCAGCCTTCGATGTATCGTTGCTGGTGGAATGGAAAGCATGACCAATGCCCCTTACCTGCTGAAAGAGTCTCGTAAAGGGATGCGACTTGGGCATAAAACAACACACGATCATATGTTCTTTGATGGCTTACAAGATGCTTATCAAGGTGAATTAATGGGGGTGTTTGCTCAGAAATCGGCAGATAGGTTTCAATTTAGCAGAACAGAAATGGATGAATGGGCAGAAAAATCGGTGAATTTGGCGGTAACTGCGCAAGAACAAAACCTATTTTCTGATGAAATGATCCATGACTTCTATATAGGCGAGCAACTCATTGATTTTGATGAACACCCAAGAGACATCGATACCACTAAAATTTCGACTTTGAGGTCTGCTTTCACTAAAGATGGAACGATCACCGCGGCAAATTCTAGCTCAATAGCGGATGGGGCTGCGGCTGTGATTGTTATCAATGAAACACTAGCACGCCACCATGGTCTGGAGCCTCTTGCCATCATTAAAGGTCATGCCACTCATGCTCGTGAACCTGCGGAGTTTACTCTTTCTCCTGTATTTGCGATTCAATCACTGCTCTCTCAATTAGACTGGGATATTGAAGATGTGGATCTCTGGGAAATTAATGAAGCATTTGCCGTGGTGACTCAAATCGCCGTTAAGCAATTGTCGATAGATCCTTCAAAAGTCAATGTAAAAGGCGGTGCATGTGCCTTGGGACACCCTATTGGAGCGAGTGGTACTAGGATCTTAGTCACTCTTATTCATAGCCTCAGACAGCTTGCTTTAGCTTCACAAACAAACGCCCCTTCAAAGACTCCTCTGGTACTTAGAGGTGTGGCTTCATTATGTATTGGAGGAGGCGAAGCGACAGCCGTTGGAATTGAAGTTTCAGTGGTTAATTCATAATTGAAAATTGTAGCCGGAGGAATGTATGGACTTTGAATTAAGCGAAGATCAACGAGCATTTTCTGAAATGGCTCGCCAGTTTTCGTTGGATAAGTTATCCCCGAATGCAGCTTTATGGGATCAAGATGAAATCTTTCCCAAAGACGTGCTGAAACTATCTGGAGAGCTTGGTTTTTTGAGTTTGTATACTCCTGAAGAGCAAGGTGGTTTAGGGTTAAGTCGACTCGATTCATCGATTATTTTTGAACAACTTTCTATGGGCTGCACGTCCACAACTGCTTTTATGACGGTGCATAACATGGTGAGTTGGATGATCTCAAATTTTGCTACCAGCGAAGCGAAAACGGAGTTTTGTTCAAAGTTGATTGCTGGTGAATGGCTTGGTTCGTATTGCCTGACTGAACCGAATTCAGGGTCGGATGCTGCTTCACTGTCAACCTTCGCGAAAAAGCAGGGTGATAGCTATGTACTGACGGGTGAAAAGGCGTTTATTTCTGGGGCGGGTGATACGGATATCTTAGTCGTTATGGCGAAAACATCGGAAGAGGAAAGTGGTGCTAAAGCTATTTCTGCCTTTGTTGTACCTGCAAATAGTGCCGGTATAAGTTATGGAAGAAAAGAGCAGAAAATGGGCTGGAAGAGCCAAGCGACTCGGTCGGTAATTTTTAAAGATGTTGAGATCCCCAAGCATTATTTATTGGGCAAAGAGGGCGACGGCTTTACCTTCGCAATGAAAGGGTTAGATGGAGGGCGAATTAATATTGCTAGTTGTTCCATTGGTACAGCTCAACAAGCGCTGAATGATGCGATCGAGTACATACAACAGCGTAAGCAGTTTGGAAAGGAAATTGCTCAGTTCCAAGGCATCCAGTTTAAGTTAGCTGATATGGCAACCGAATTAATAGCCGCGAGGCAAATGGTTCGATATGCCGCCAGTAAATTAGATAGACAAGACCCTGAAGCAACCGCTTATTGTGCGATGGCAAAACGGTTTGCGACCGATGTAGGGTTCAGGGTATGCGATCAAGCTCTGCAGCTTTATGGCGGCTATGGCTATATTAAAGAGTACCCGGTAGAAAGATACTTTAGAGATGTGCGAGTGCATCAAATATTGGAAGGAACGAATGAGATCATGCGCGTCATTATTGCCAGACATGTTTTAACTCAAGGTTCTAATTTACTGTGAGTTTTAGTTCGTTTCAAAGCTATAACGGAAAGCAAAGCTATAAAGGAAAGTTTTCATCAAGAGCAATCACGGACTGCTTTCACCTAGAGCAATAACTGAAAATAAGGACGTAGAATGGAACTAAAAGGGAGCGTGATCGCTATTACAGGCGCAGGGCAAGGGCTTGGGCAAATGATGGCGATAGTATTAGCTCAGTCAGGAGCTGAACTTGCCTTGCTGGATATGAATGAACAAGCTTTGTTGGATACTCAGAAACAGTGTCATATGCTTGGAACCAAAGCTTTTGTGTATAACGTCGATGTCACGAGTGAACTTCAAGTAGAGCAGACTTTTAATTGTATTGTGGATGATTTTGGCCAGCTAGATGGGTTAATTAATAATGCGGGTATTTTACGTGATGCTCTGCTGGTTAAATCCAAAGATGGAAAAATGACGAAAATGTCATTAGAGCAGTTTAATTCTGTCATTGATGTCAATCTGACAGGCACATTTTTGTGTGGCAGAGAAGCAGCTGCAAAAATGATAGAGACGCAGAGAAAAGGCGTGATCATTAATATCTCAAGTGTTGCGCGTTCAGGCAATATTGGACAGTCGAATTACTCGGCCTCTAAAGCGGCAGTAGCAGCAATGGCAACGTGTTGGGCTAAGGAATTAGCGCGGTATGGGATACGAGCTGCAGCCATTGCTCCAGGTATTGTTCAAACCTCGATGGCTGAAAGTTTAAAGGCGGAAGCGATAGAAAGATTGAATAGCATGGTGCCTGTCGGGCGTATTGGAGAGCCTGCTGAAATTGCGCACGCAGCGAAATATATTTTTGAAAATGATTACTTTACCGGTCGTATATTAGAAGTCGACGGCGGGTTAAGAATGTAATGCTTAGGTAGAAATATAAACAGAGAAAGGCGGCATTAAGATCAAAGTGGAGGTGAGTTCAGAGGAGAAATTTACGGGCTTTTAAAAATGAAAACGCCCTGGTATTTATACCTAGAGCGTTTATTGAAAATCAATGCAGCAAAAAGTGAACGCAGTCTCTTCGCTTAACCGTTTAAATACTTACGGTTTTTTATGAAATGATCATTTCTTCATCAATTTAGCAAGATCAGCAAATGGGTTGTGCGTTGCTTGCTGGTGATCATCTAAGCTTGCTTTCGCATCCACACCATAGCGATCATGATCTGTGTATTTTGAATGCTCGTGATCGTGGCAATATAGGCACAACAATTCCCAGTTACTGCCATCTTGAGGGTTGTTTGTGTGGTCGTGATCGACGTGGTGAACCGTTAGTTCACGTAAATTTGAATACACAAATTCGCGAGCACATTTGCCACAAACCCATGGGTATAGTTTCAGTGCTTTTTCACGGTACCCACTTTCTTGGCGGGCATAGGCTGCACTTGAGCCTGTGTAATCTGATGACATTTGTTCGTCCTACTTCATGAATCTATATCAATACAAAGTACTTTATCATAACTCTAAAAGTAGGAGGATGGTTTAACAAGGGTAGATGCTTTTCACCGGATCTAGATCATTTAAACCTTACGCTTTGAACTACTCTTTAGATTCACAAAAGAACACCCAGTAACAAAATGTAAGTGAAATAGAGTGGTTGGGGTTTTAATTAGTAGAAACGCCCCGATATCAGTTTATGAAACACCCACATTACTAAGGAATGATAATGACAAATGAATATACTCCACCGAAAGTTTGGGTAAATGACACCAATGGTGGCAATAAATGGGCAAACATTAATAGCCCAGAGTCTGGAGCAAGACACGAACAAGATTTACCGGTCGGTGAGCATTCTTTACAACTTTATTCTCTTGGTACGCCAAACGGACAAAAAGTAACGATTCTTTTAGAAGAGTTATTGGCGTTGGGTATTAAAGAAGCTGAATACGATGCTTACCTTATTAACATCGGCGAAGGTGACCAATTTTCATCAGGTTTTGTGGGTGTGAACCCAAATTCAAAAATCCCAGCTTTAGTAGACAAGACGGGTTCGGAAGATAACCACGTATTTGAATCAGCTTCTATTCTGGTTCATTTGGCGGAAAAATTTGGCAAGTTCTTACCAAAAGAGGGCAGTGCTAGGACTCAAACATTCAATTGGTTGTTTTGGGCTCAAGGTTCTGCACCATTCTTAGGTGGTGGCTTTGGTCATTTTTACGCGTACGCTGATACCAAATATGAATACCCAATTAATCGTTTTGCGATGGAAGCAAAACGTCAGCTAGATGTGTTAGATAAACAACTGGCTAAGAATACGTATGTCGCGGGCGAAGAGTACAGCATTGCCGATATGGCAATCTGGCCGTGGTATGGCAATTTAGTGTTGGGCAAAATTTACGACGCAGCAGAGTTCTTGCAAGTCGAGTCGTACACGAATGTGGTTCGTTGGGCTAAATTGCTTGAAAGCCGTGAAGGTGTGCAACGTGGTCGCATTGTGAACCGTTCTTTTGGTGAAGAATGGGAGCAGCTACCTGAACGCCATAGTGCGGCTGACATTGATGCCGTTCTAGCGAAGAAGCCTCAATAACGCCTTTAGTTAAGCCGTTAGTATTTGAATGATTTTAAAGTGAGAGTGTTTTTACACTCTCACTTTTTTTGTCCTTTTTTTAGTCTCATCCGCACTTTCATGCAGATTCGTCATATCCCAATAATTTCAGATTTCAGCTAATAGACTACATGTTTTGATAGTTAGGACCGCCACCACCTTCTGGTGGTTGCCATTTGATATTTTGAGAGGGGTCTTTAATGTCGCAGGTTTTACAGTGTAGGCAATTAGCCGAGTTGATCTGAAACTTGGCTATTTGTTTTTCATTTTCCCCTTTGACTTCTTCCCGAATAAATTCGTAGACACCAGCAGGGCAGTACCTTTGGCTTGGTTCATCGTAAAGATCTAAATGCAGTTCGATTGGAATATCTTGATCGATTAATTGAAGATGACAAGGTTGGTTCTCTTCATGTTGAGTACCAGACAAAAATAGTGATGACGCTTTATCAAAACTTAATATGCCATCAGGCTTTGGGTAATCGATCTTATAAGATTGGTTAGTTTGGTGAAGTGTATCATGGTCATACTTTTGATCTTTTATTGTCCATGGAACTGTTTTTTTTGTCATAGAAGACCAGATGTTATGCTCGAAACTGGCAAGTAATCCCCCGAGAACATGACCAAATTTATGAATTCCAGAACCGAAGTTACGAGTGTCTTTCAATTCATCATAAAGCCATGATTGCTTAAAATGTTTTTGATAGTTTGGCTCGCTTTGAGGTTCATTCGAATTAAGCTCATCAAAAACAGCTTGAGCAGCAAGCATGCCTGATTTCATTGCGGTGTGGCTGCCTTTAATTTTGGCTACGTTTAAAGTCCCGGCATCGCAGCCAATTAAAATACCACCAGGAAACTCTTGCTTGGGAAGTGATGATAATCCCCCTTTAGCAATGGCTCTTGCGCCATAAGCGATTCGTTGACCGTCTCTCAAATAACGAGCAAAAGTAGGGTGGTGTTTAAGGCGCTGGAATTCATCGTATGGACTTAGATATGGGTTTTGGTAATTGAGGTCGGTAATTAAACCTACCGCCACTTGGTTGTCGGCTAAGTGATATAAAAAACTTCCCCCACAAGTATTGGTTTCACTCAAAGGCCAACCCGTGGCATGTATGACTTTTCCTTCTTCATGATATTCGCAGGGTATTTCCCATATCTCTTTTATGCCTAACGCGTAATGTTGCGGTTGAGCTTCATGGTCTAATTGGAAACGATTTATGAGCTCCTTGCCTAAATGACCACGAGCACCTTCAGCAAAGAGCGTGTATTTAGCTTTTAGTTCTATACCGGCTTCAAAAGAAGGCTTTTGCTGATTGGTTTTATCTAATCCCATATCAGAGGTAATTACACCACTAACCCGACCATCTTGGTCATAGCTAATGGATGACGCGGCAAAACCTGGGAATATCTCCACTCCAAGTTCTTCAGCCTGAACGGTAAGCCAGCGGCACAAGTCGGCAAGACTGATGACATAGTTTTTATGGTCGTTTCTATTGTTAAGCATTGGGTTTGGAGTAAGAAAATGCGGAATAACAACATGATTTTGGTTGGTTGTTAGGTATAGAAATTGATCTTCGGTGACTTGTGAGCTTATCGGTGCAGACATCTGATGCCATTCAGGGAAAAGCTCATAAAGTGCAGAGGTTTCAAATACCGCACCTGACAGAATATGTGCCCCTACTTCTGCGCCTTTTTCGATGACACAGATTGATAGTGGCTCATTCTTGTTCTTTATATCGGGCGATTGAGATTCATTTTTAAGAAGAGGTGCTGGCTTGTTCAGCATAGCCAATTGGCACGCCGCAGCTAAGCCAGCTGGACCTGCGCCTACAATTACAACATCAAATTCCATGCATTCTCTATCCATGATTCTTACCTGCTTTTCTGCTGAAGACAAAGGCGTATAGAAAGCTATGACGTACCGAAAATATGAATAATTGAAGCCAAGGTGATAATGAATTGGAAGTTAAACCGCCGCGTTGTGTGCACCTTATCTGTTAGCCATTACCCACTTAGTGTCTTACAAATATAGTCCAGTTGACGGAAACGTAAACTTTACTAAGCTCAAGTGAAGAACTGTTTTATATGGTTTTTCTGTCTGGTGAGTAATAATTTTGCACATATTGATACCTGTGGCATTGCATAGTGGTTAGGTAGGGAGAAGTTATGAAAATACTCGTGTCGATTAAAAGAGTTATTGACCCTTATGCCAAAATTAGAGTTAAACCTGACGGCTCAGGTGTTGAAGTTAATAACGTCAAAATGAGCATGAACCCGTTCTGTGAGATCGCAGTTGAAGAGGCGATTCGTTTAAAAGAGGCAGGTCATGCATCTGAAGTGATTGTTGTTTCAATCGGTGAGCAATCTAGTCAAGAGCAGCTAAGAAATGCTTTGGCACTAGGGGCTGACAGGGCTATTCAAATTGAAGCTCCGAACCAAATAGAGCCATTGAATGTTGCCAAATTACTTCGATCAGTGATGAAGCAAGAAGAGGCTGACCTTGTATTACTCGGAAAGCAGTCAATTGATACGGATAATAACCAAGTCGCGCAGATGCTTGCTGCCTTATCTAGCTGCGCTCAGGGGACTTTCATTTCTTCAATTGTTCCTCAATCTCACCCTATGGGCGCCGATGCCACTTCAACGGAGACTAATGAATCATCAATGGGTGACGCTGTCACTTATGGCGGGTCACAAATAGCGTCTCTTCAAGTCACCCGAGAAACGGATGTCGGTTTGGAGACTTTAAATCTGAGCTTGCCAGCGATACTCAGTACCGACCTACGCTTAAATGAACCAAGATATGCGTCACTCCCTAACATTATGAAGGCGAAAAGAAAGCCGCTGGATGTCCTCACTCCAGAACAGTTAGGTGTTGCTATAGAAAGCTCTCAACAGATAGTAGAGGTTTACGAACCTCAAGAAAGAAAAGCTGGTGTGATTGTCAGTGGGATTAGTGAACTGGTTGATAAGTTAAAAAACGAAGTGAAGGTTTTGCCTTCATGAATAAAAATTGTCAGTGAATTATGGTTTGACGGCACCGTAAGTGACTAAAACTTGTGACCTGAATTTAAGGATCTGTATCTAGTCAATAAATGCAGAGAGAGTGTTCAACCGATTAAAAAGGAGCACATTATGGACAATAACTTTTGTTCAATCCTGATCATAGCTGAGCACGATAATGTTAATTTAGCACCAGAAACACTCAAAACATTAAGCGCAGCAAACCACCTTGTACAACAAGCGAAACTAGACCCTGCAATTGATAAGATTGAAGTTAATGTAGCTGTGATTGGACATAACTTGCCTAGCGTAGTAGATGCTTTTAAAGGAATTGACGGCATTGATAATTTGCTAGTGGCTGATCACGAAATGTATCGAAATCCTTTAGCTGAAAGAATGGCTAGTGTGATTGTGTCACTGGATCAGCCGTTCACTCATATTTTGGCTCCGGCATCTACTTTTGGGAAAAATCTATTGCCTCGAATTGCTGCACTACTCGATGTTGGTCAGCTCTCTGACGTGATAGAAATTCAAGCTCTCGATACAGTAATAAGACCAATTTATGCAGGTAACGCTCTCGCTAAAGTCAAAAGCTTTGATTCCACGAAGGTTATGACCATCCGCAGCTCAGCATTTGATGCAGTGCCCATTAATGAAAGCCGAGATGAACCTATTAACGCATTAACTATCTTGTCTATTGCTGATAACACAGCAGACGACAACGACATCTATGCGGTTTCTGACTTTGTTTCCCAGCATAAAGAAGAAAGTGTTCGTCCTGACTTACCAGCTGCACGAATTGTTGTATCAGGGGGACGTGGGCTAGGCAGCAAAGAAAACTTTGTCATGGTTGAAAAGCTTGCGGATAAACTTGGTGCGGCAATAGGAGCCTCAAGAGCCGCAGTAGATGCAGGGTATGTGGCTAATGATTTACAAGTAGGGCAAACCGGTAAAATTGTAGCGCCCGATCTATATATTGCTGTGGGTATTTCGGGGGCGATTCAACATTTGGCTGGCATGAAAGATTCAAAGGTGATTGTCGCAATTAATCATGATTCAGAAGCGGCGATTTTTGATGTGGCAGATTATGGGGTCGTTGGGGATTTATTTGAGCTGTTACCGGAACTCATTGATTCGGTTTGAGCTTTAGACCATCGTAGTACATCAATATTTTAGAAAGCACTCTAAACTGACTCTATTAATGTGCCGTAGGAGATTAAAATGGAAGTTGGTTTATTTTGGGCAGAAAAAGGGATGTTGCTTCTCGGTGTGCTTTTTGTTTTAACTGGTGTTATGCAATATGGTAAACGGAGCCAAGACTGGAAAGGTGTCGTGACTATGTTTTATAAACGAATCCCTATGAGTATTGCTGAATATAAGTGGTACCGATTAGGCATAGCACTTCTCGTCTTCGCCGTTATTATGCGCTTTGCGTTACTGATTTTATGGCCAACGCATCAGCTTTAGTAGTCAATTGATTTTAGTATTGTCATTAAAACAATACTTTATAAAGATAACTTTAACAGCTAACGAACCACGCGCTAGAATTTTGGCTAGTGCAGTAGTTTCATTCTGAGTTATAAATATAACTTGTAAAACCCCGCAACTCCGTACCTGATACTATAACAATCTGTTACACTGATGTTTATAAGTTAAAAATATCAATGGTGGATGAATGTCGTTTCCTATTCTCATTTGTGATGATTCTGCGTTAGCTCGAAAGCAGATGGCACGCTCTCTGCCTGCATCTTTAAATGCAGATATAACATTTGCAGTTCACGGCGTGAATGCGCTGGAAGAGCTAGAAAAGAATAAATTTAAGCTTATGTTCCTCGATCTAACCATGCCTGAGTTAGATGGCTATGGAACATTAGAAGAAATGCAGCGTCTGGGTGATGACACACCAGTCGTGGTTGTATCTGGTGATATACAACCGAAAGCCAGAGAGAAAGTGTTATCTCTTGGGGCAAAAGCTTTCCTGAAAAAGCCGATAGATAAAGAAGCGCTAAAAGAAATACTGCGTGAATTAGTTGATCCACCGAAGCAGCCGCAAATTGTTACGCCAACGATTCTTGACTTACCAGTATTGCGTCGTCGCGATATATATATGGAAGTAGCGAACGTTGCGATTGGTCGTGCTGCTGATGCGCTAGCAAGGCATTTTGATGTGTTTGTGCACTTACCATTACCGAATGTGAATATTTTCGAGGTAAGTGAACTACATATGGCATTGCGTGACTTGGCTGAAAATGACCAAGTTTCAGGTGTATGCCAAGGTTTTAGTGGTGAAGGTATTGCTGGTGAAGCTCTCGTTCTTTTAAGTGACTCAAGTGTGAGTGACTTGAAAAAATTGATGAAAGTGCCGACTGAAAGTGAAGAATTAGAAGAGCTCGAACTATTAATGGATGTGTCTAACATACTTGTTGGATCGTTCTTAAATGGCTTAGGTGAACAGTCCGAAGTACGATTCTTCCAAAGTTCCCCTGTGCTATTAGGTCAGCATATTTCGATTGATTCTATTATCGAAAATACCAGCGGATCATTTCAGAAAACAATGACATTCGAAGTGAGCTATAACATAGACGGCACTTCAATTCGTTGTGATTTACTATTTATGTTTGTTGATGAATCTTTGCCTTTATTAGACAACAAGCTTGCGTACCTAATGGAGGAGTTTTAAGTATGCTCAATCTCCCTGCAGAATTTGAACAATTCCACTGGATGGTGGATATGGTACAAAACGTTGATATGGGTTTAGTGGTTATGGACCGAGATTATAACGTTCAAGTTTGGAATGGTTTTATGACTCACCATAGTGGCTTACAGTCACATGATGCGATCGGCAAATCTATTTTTGAATTGTTCCCTGAAATACCTGAAGATTGGTTCCGAATAAAAACCAAGCCAGTTTATGATCTAGGCTGTCGAAGCTTCATTACGTGGCAGCAGCGCCCGTATTTGTTTAAGTGCCGTAATGTAAGACCGATTACGCAGCAGGCTGACTTCATGTATCAGAATGTGACGTTAAACCCGATGAGAACACCTACGGGGAAGATCAACTCACTGTTTTTGTCTATTCAAGATGCAACAGCAGAAGCTTTGGTTTCACTGAATAAAACAAGTTAGTGTTTCGATAACAGATAACAGATAACAGATAACAGATAACAGAAAGTTCCTATTTCTAATGGCGTCACTGCAAAGTGTCGCCATTTTTAGTTTTAGGTACGGATTTATTTGAAATCAGTATGCATTGCCCCTCTAATAATTAGACGTTTACATAGTTAGCCGTTTGAATAATTAACACGGCGGATAAAACGGTCTCTAAACTGCTCTAAGGGTAATGGACGAGAGAGGAGGTTCCCTTGTACAAATTGGCAACCTTGGTCGGCTAAATAGGTAAGTTGCACTTCATTTTCAACGCCCTCTGCCACTACTCTTAGCCCATATAATTTTGCTAAAGTGATAATAATTTCGACCATTTTTTTATGATGATCCACTTCGATGGTATCGACAAAACTGCGATCGATTTTTAAACAATCGACTGGGTAGTGAACGAGCTGATTAAAAGCGGTGTAGCCAGTACCAAAATCATCCAATACCAATTTTACTCCGATATCTCGAAGCTGGTTTAGTATGTGAACAGAATCGGCGTCAGGGGCTGCCAATTTGGTTTCCGTTATTTCTAGGTGAATCAAACTAGGTTCAATGCCTGATTGCTTAATTTTAAGCGCTACTTGCGGGGCAAACTCTTTGTTCTTGAGTTCTAGAGATGAGATGTTAACAGACAGATAACCGCCAAACCCTTCATTCCTTAATTGCGTAAATTCAAGAAGAGAGCGATCAATCACCCAAAGGTCAATTTTCTTGATCAAGCTGGATGATTCCGCTATTTGAATAAAGGTTTCAGGTCCAATATCTTTAGCCATCAATGTAGGGCTTCGGAGTAGCGTCTCATAGCCGACAAGTGCAAGTGAGCGAGATTCGAAAATTGGCATGTAATAGAGTTCAAGTTGATTCTCAAGTAGCTCCTCAAGGAGCGTGTTTTCAATGGTTTCGGTTAGTTTTAATTGGTTCTCTAATGCTTTGGTGAAAACCTCATATCTATTACGCCCATTCGCTTTTGCTTGATACATAGCGGTATCAGCGCATTTGAGAAGATGGGAAGCAGAACTCATATTCTCCGTGTACATTGCAATGCCTATACTGGCTTTCACATCATGGCATATTCCGCCAACTTCGAACCCACCATCAAACATGGCAATAATTTGTTGAGCGACATGTTCTGCTTCATCAAGTCCATTTATTTTAGGCAGCGCAACGGAAAATTCATCTCCTGCCAAGCGAGCAATGCTTGAAAATTCTATGCTTGATGATGACACCGACGTTTTGACCACGTCCGTTAAACGTTTACTGAATATTTGTAATAGTTTATCGCCAGTTTCATGACCATGGTGATCGTTCACTTGCTTAAACTTGTCTAAATCAATAAACAATAAGGCAAAGTCTTGAGGTCTTTTATCTTTGAATTCTACGGTATTAACAAACTTTAGGCGCTCTTCAAGCCAAGTTTCAAATTGTCGCCTATTGGCGAGATCAGTGAGAACGTCTCGTGAAGCAAGGTGGTCCAAGTTACTGACCAAGTGATAATAAGCGTTATTGAGTTTGGACACTTCGTCATTTTTATCGAGTAATATCAGTTTATTATTGCCACTGAGTGTTGTCTCTCTAACATTCGACTCCAAAGATAGGATTGGGTTGATTATCTGAGTTTTTATTACCCAAAGTAAAAACAGATAGGTAACAACAGACATGACAAGGGCGCTTGAGAAAGCCAAGTAAAATGAAGTGGTCGTAGACTTATCGACTAAATGCTTAGGGACTTTTACAGAGTAGAAATACGCCCCTCCATCCATTGAACCAATAAGGGATTTGTCTTGGCTAAGAGTAACATTGATATCCGTTTGGTCTATTTGTGAAGAGCCAGGGAAGAATTCAGGTTGAACTGAAAAAGTGACCTCGTCTCCAAACTCGTGGCGAATTTGGTTTTGAAAAGTTGTAAAGCTATCTAGGTTAGTGACTTGTATAGCAACGAGGTATTCGTTGGTTTTGTTCCGTAGGTCATGCTGAAGCAGTCTCGGAGAGAAAGATCGCGCATACACTATTTTGAGTATTCCATCTGAGTCTCTAAATAAAGTGCTGACGGTAGAAAAAGAGGAGGTCAAAAGGAAATGTTGCAGTGCGTGCTTAACAAATTCTTCAGTATGGGGAGGGAGCTGAACTTCACTAAAAGGGTCGTTATCATCGAAGGCGAGTAATATGCGACCGCGATTATTAGTGATATGAATACTTTGAGTGGCGCTGTTTTCTACAGAGCGCGCAATCATAGAATAAATGGCAGGGTTCAGGGAATAATCAAGATAGTCCCAATTCACTTCATCGGAAATTCGAATAAATTCATTATTATTCAATATATTAGATAGCTGGGAATTGTTTGACCTGTCTTCAATCTGCAAAGATTCATGTAAGTGATACAAGCTATGACTGATGAAATGAGTATGGTAATCAACCTGATGTTGCCTAAAAACTTGGAAGGATAAGTATCCCGCCGTTGCAAAGGTGAGAATGATGATGGGTAAAATAAAAAACTTTACACGCTGGGTTAAATTCATAGCTCACTACCTTTTGACAGCTTGAATCATCTTCTCGCGAATTAATTGAGCGTCCCCATCTAAAGATTGATAGGGGACACTACGTGACAGAATTTCTGCACTTGGAAATATATTTATATCTTGTCGGTATTCTTGGTTTGTGAGTGGTAAGGCAGCGGTATTCGGCGTTGCGAACCAGATAGACTCAGCGTTTCGAGCTGCTATGTCAGGTTGGTTTAAGTATTTAAGGAACTTAATCGCAGCTGTGTTGATATTGTCCGATTTAGGAACGGCAAAACATTCTGTCCAAATTAACGTCCCTTCTTCAGGTACTACATATTGCCAGTCATTTTGTTCCGTATATTCACCTATGTAGTAATGTTCGCCAGTGAAAGCCAAAGTCATGGACATTTGGCTAGCTGAGCCATAAATAAGCCCATAGCTCTCACCAAATTCATAAGAAAGTACGTGGGGTTTTTGCTGTTGCAGTAATTTATAGGCTGTTTTTAAATCATTTTTACTGGAACTGAAAGGGGGTAAGTTGGAAGCGAGTAGTGCACTTGCTACTCCATCCACTAAATCCTCACTAAATACAACACGTTGGTGATGCTCGCTGGGTGGGTTAAATAGATGCATCCAACTTGTGATAGGCGTTCTGGCAACCGATGCTCTATAGGCAATGCCCATGGTTCCCCATGTATATGGGAGGCCGAACCGCCCACAATCTTTCTGGCGAGACACATCAATCACACTTGATAGCTCATTTGATACATGAGAAAGGTCATACAGTAACCCTTTTTCGCCCATCGATTTTAGAGTCCAGCTGTCGAGTAGGATTAAATCAAATACATAAGCACGCCCACTGTTGATCACTTCATCACGAATAGAATCGCTGTCATAAGTGTCAATAGTAATGGTGTGACCGGTTTGATTCTCGAAATCTTGTATGATTTTCTGATCAATATAGCCTTCCCAGTTGTAGATATTTATTTCATTAGCTGTGGTAACACCACTGGTAAAAATACCGGCGAGTATAATGTTTTGGTATGACTTCTTGATTAGCATTTCGATTTTCATCCTTGAAATCGGTCATGGGTATCTAGTATTCATCACGGAAAATCTGAATTCGAATATTAATGATAAATTTATAAAATATGCCAGTTAATACTGTAGGAGCGTTTATGGTTTCAGTCCAATTAGAACAGGCTTTTATAGAATAAATACTTAGAATCTAGTTATTAAGACTTAGTTCTAGGAGGGATTTGTTAATACTACTTTTGTCAGTAATTTTGTGCGCTTATTTCGGTGACTTAGTTAAGGTTTATTTGAGTTGAGCAGTGTTTACGCAACACATAATTGTTCAAAACGCCTCATTTAAAGAAGGCTAATGCAGTTTTTTTGGTTTGCATCAAGTTTCATTTGATATTGATATTTAGAATGGATTAATAATTAAGCCTATAAATGACCAAGATTTTTTACGGTGTGGTATTCTGCTGTGTAAATAATGTTAGTCATACTTATTATAATAATTGAGGATGTATGAATCGTTTATCAATGAAATTGAAATTTTTACTCGCATCGCTTGTGCCCATGGTTCTCGTGATAACTGTTGCTATGTCTATAGTCCTTAACCTTCAATTGAAATCAGTTGAAGCAGAAGTCAGTCACTACCAAGAGACATTGACAAAGGAAAGACAAAACAACATTAAAGATGCTGCTACTGTCGCTCAAGCTGTGATTGAAGAGATTGTCAGCCGATTAGGTACTGGTGATGAAGCTAGAATTGCGGCTAGACATGCACTTAAAAAAGCGCGTTTTTCTGCTGGTGGCAGTGGTTATTTCTTCATGTTTGATGGAGAAGGCACCTATATTGTCCATAGTTTGAAGCCAAAAGCCGAAGGCACATCTGGACTGGGGCTCGTTGATCCAAATGGCGTGAAAATCACCCAAGGTTTGAGATCAAAAGCTAAACAAGGTGGCGGCTTTATTGAATACGTATATGACAAACCAGGAGCAAGTACTCCACAACCTAAAATTGCGTATTCAGCACCAATATTGGGTAGCTCATGGTTTTTAGGAACTGGTCTATATACGGATGACATTATTCGTGCGACTGAAGAATATCGCTATGCGGCGAACGAGCGGATGCGCACGCAAATGCAGTTTGTACTACTAAGCTCAATTGCGATTCTGTTGATTGTGGCTGCAGTGATGACATATGTGGCGAATAAGGTTACGGCACCTATTCGTAAAATGCTGTCTACCTTTGAAGACATTGCCAGTGGAGAGGGTGACTTAACGCACAGAATTAACGCTCAAGGTGAAGATGAAATTGCCCAACTTGGTCAAGCATTCGATAAGTTCATTAGTAAGTTGCATGGCATTATGTCACAGGTGACTGAGTCAACGGGGCATGTGACTCAGGCGGCGAATACTATTAACCAGCAAACTGAAAACCTAAAAGTGCAGTTACAAACACACAACCACGAAACTGAGCAAGTAGTGACTGCAGTAACGGAAATGAGCTCGACAGCGCATGAAGTGGCTCAAAGTGCCAATCAAGTTTCTACCGCTACGAATGACGCTAATAAAGATGCTCAACAAGCTCAAGAGCGCGTAACCATTTCTATCGGTTCTATTACGTCTTTAGAAGATAACATTGAAAAAACAAGCTCACACATGGGCTCTTTGCATGAGCAATCGAAGAAAATTGATGGTGTTCTGAAAGTGATCGGCGACATTGCTGAACAAACGAACTTACTAGCGTTAAATGCAGCTATTGAAGCAGCGCGAGCTGGTGAGCAAGGGCGTGGCTTTGCAGTGGTTGCCGATGAAGTTCGCAGCTTGGCAAGCCGAACACAAGGCAGTACGCATGAAATAAAAACCATGCTAGATGAGTTGCACCAACTTGTTGAGCAAGCTGTTCAATCGATGAGTGACAGCCAAACCACTTGTGGAAAGGTAGTCAGTTCTTCTTCGGATATTACTGCTGGGTTAGATGCCGTAGGTTCAGCGGTCGAATCAATCAATAGTATGACGGATCACATTGCCACTGCTGCGACTGAACAAAGCTCTGTAACCGAAGAAATAAACCGCAATCTTGTCGCTATTCGTGACATTGTTTCTTCTTTACTCGAAGCAAGCCATGATTCCAGTAATGTGGTCGATGAGCTATCGACAGCTGGGTCTAATCTACAGAACTTGGTAGACCAATTTAAGCTATAAGATACTCGATGAGATAAACAAGCCTCTGATCATGAAAGTGATCAGAGGCTTTTTAATTGGAGATGACTCGTTATAAATAAAGACTCTAGCTATGCAGTTTATTGCAATAACAACAAAAACTCTGCGATGGCGACAAAGCCGAGTAACAAGGCGAGTAACTTCCAAAACTGCAGTGGCTGGCGGTTAATGAACGGGCTGTTTTTTTGTTTTTCAACTAGAGCAGAATTGGGTGAATAGATATCTTCAACAAACTCACTCAATACTTGATACCGAGAGTTAGGGCTAGGGTGACAAGCCTTTTTTAAGGTTAAATCTAACCAAGCTGGAAGATGAGAATGTTTGTTTATAAAGGATATATAGTGCCATTCTTGATGGCGAGCCTTTGCAAGCGATTGAGTGTCCATTTCTTTGTATGGCAATTCTCCTGTCAGCATTTCGTAGCAAATCACGCCGACTGAAAACAAATCGGATTGAATACTGGCTTCGCCAGAGTTTAGGTATTCTGGTGCTATGTAGTTCGCCGCTCCCAAAGGGATTTTTTTTGAATGGTTTCCACTCACTGCATCTTTAAGTTCTAATTCTTGAAGGCTTTTAACTAAAACGGCACCTAAGTCGATCAGTTTTATCTCTCCATTTGGTAATAACATGATGTTCTCAGGCTTTAAATCACGGTGAACCATATCCGCTCGCTGTAAAACACGCACCGCACTGATTACATCACGAATTATTCTTCTTATCTCATCAAGCTTGGCTGCTGTGCGCGGCACAGATTGGTTATCAAACATCCATTGTCTTAGTGTGATGCCCTGAATCGGCTCACATAGCTGATACAAAAATTTAGAGTGGGCTGGGCATGGATACACTTTCATTATTTTGCTGTTATCTAGTTGAGTGCCCGCCCATTGCTCGTTACAAAAGCTTGTGATCGTATCTTGATCTTCACTGTAATGAAGAGAGGGGGTTTTGAAGATGTATTCTTTTTGAGTCTCAATCTCAGTGACTTGATAGACATGGCTGCGCGCACCAGCATGGATGATTTTTGTTACTTTAAACCCATCAATGGTATTACCGATTTTTAAAGCTGGTGGGATAACTCGGGTTCGTAAATTTTCCTGAAATTCAAGGTGTGAAGGCTTAGGCAAATGGGAAACTTCCACCAATAAGCTGGTGATGTTGTCTTTACTATTCTGCGCTAGAGCTTTGTGGCAAAGAGATTGAGCTGCGTTTTCGAAGTGGTCAGCACTTAGTGTGGTTAATGGTTGTGTGGCTAATGGTTGTGTAGCTACTTGAGTCGTTGATGAATCTAGGTTTTGTTGGTTTTTAGCAGAGGCGCTAGCTTCTTGATTACCATTTAAAGATGAGTTCTTCATCTTATTCAATTCGGTAAGAATCTCAGCCTCTAGTAAATAATCGTGAACGCCATCTGTAGTGAGTAGAAAGATATCACCTTGCTGTAACGGTATGGCTTGATAATCAATATCGAGTTTATTATCCATACCAAGAGCACGAGTGAGAAAGTGATTATCACCAAAGCTTTTTCGCTGGTGATCTCTTGTGAGTAAAGTCAGCGTATGACTTCGCTTTTGGTCACTATTCTCCGGATTGGTATTATTTTTTGTAGAAGATTGGTTTTTTGAAGATTGCTCTTGAGGAGATCTATATCGATAAATTCGGCTATCACCTACATGGAAGATATGAGCCGTATTGGATTTGAAGATTACGGCGCTAAATGTCGTCACTAAGCTGTTATGCGATAAGCTTTGTTTGTTACTTGAGTTGAAAAGCCAAGAGTTGAGTGCGGTTAGAACCTTTTGAGCCGATTTTTTTACTGTCCAGCTATTGGGTGTGGCGTAGTAATCCGTGACAAACTGCATCACGCTTGTGTGGCTTGCCTGTTGACCTTGAGAACTGCAACTGACTCCGTCAGCAATACAGGCGATGCTGCCTTTTAGTTCACGTTCAGCAGTTAGTTTGGGGTGCTTAACAATGAGAGCGTCTTGGTTTTCATCCCTTCTACCTTGTAAAGAACACCCACCGTAACGCAGCTCTAATTGATTGCTGGTTTGGCTGGTGTTTAGATCTTGTTCTGGATTTTTAAAAGCTTGATCCATGTCTTCTCTTTCCCTTGATTGCTCCTTCCCTTGGTTGAAGAGTAGAAGCAAGAACAAAAGCTCAGACTGATATTTAGAATAGGCAGGTGATCGAATACCTGTAAATCTAAGTAACAGCAGAGCTTTTGAACGGCAGCCATTCATTATGATTCACTAATAACACTTCGATGCATTAACGTTTCTTAGAACGGTTGCCCCCGATTTAGTTATTGATTGACGCGCACGTTCATTAGTGAGAAACATCAATTAATGTCACGCTACCATCATCGTTCACTTCTGCTATTTTGCCATTTGGTTCTTCCATAAAGATTAGGGTTGCAAAGCCAATCACAGCCGTACCAGCAATAACTAAGAAGAACGTTTGGTATGAAACAAATGAAAGAACGGTAAGGTAAACCACAGCACCTACGTTTCCGTAAGCCCCCGTCATACCCGCAATCTGACCTGTCATACGACGTTTAATCAGAGGTACTGTCGCAAATACCGCCCCTTCACCCGCTTGAACAAAGAAAGAACAACCCATAGCAGTAGCCACTGCTAACCATAAAGGCCAATCACTGCCTACTTGTCCCATTAGGAAGTAACCCACGGCTAGACCGGCAGTAAGGATTAATAGTGTTGGTTTACGACCGAATCTATCTGAAATCCAACCGCCGCCAGGTCTGGACATTAAGTTCATAAATGCATAGGCAGAAGCCACCATACCAGCCATCACTGGGGTTAATTCAAACGTTTCCGAGAAGAACAATGGCAGCATTGAAATAACCGCAAGTTCAGAACCAAATGTTGCAAAGTACAATACATTTAACACGGCAACTTGCTTGAACTTGTACTGGTGCATTTCAGGCACTTCTTCTTTAAATACCTTCTTGTTTACCTTCCATACTTGTGAAACTTCATAAGCATAAAGGGCAATAAGTGTGACATACACGGTATTGACCATGACGTCAGTGATCATGTTGATGCCAGAAGGAGAGAGTTTCCAAGCCAATAGCGCTAAAGCGGCATACATTGGGATCTTCATTATCAGTAGGAAGAAGAAGTCACCTTTAGATGTCACTTCCATTGCGGTCACTTGACTCGGTTTAAAGTAAGTCGCGCCTTTAGGGGTGTCAGTGACATTTTTATAGAAGATAACTGCGAAAACTAAACTCATTAAGCCGGTAAGACCAACGGCATAGCGCCAGCCTTCTTCACCACCAAACATCAGTGCAAGAGTCGGTAGTGTAAAGGCTGCTGCTGCTGAACCAAAGTTACCCCAACCGCCGTAAATGCCTTCAGCCGTACCCAGTTCATTGTGTGGGAACCATTCAGAAACCAAACGGATACCAACAACAAAACCTGCGCCAATGAAACCAAGTAGGAAACGGGCAATAGCGGCTTGAATGAAGGAATCTGCAAATGCAAACATGAAACATGGTATGGAACAGACCGCAAGCAGGGTGGAGTACACCAGTCTTGGTCCATATTTATCGGTGAGCATACCCACCACGACACGCGCAGGAATGGTTAGTGCAACGTTTAAAATGAGTAACGTTTTAATTTGTTCAGTACTTAAGCCTAAAGTGGTTTTAACCATTTGCAAAAGTGGGGCAAAGTTAAACCAAACAACAAACGTGATAAAAAAAGCCATCCAACTGAGGTGTAAAACCTTCATCTTCCCAGTAAATGACAGCAGCGAAAACTTTGTATTATCCATGTAATAAATCCTTTATATATGGAGTGAAAGTGGCTTTTATCGGTCGGGTAACGTTTACCATTAACCTATAATTTTTAATAAAAGCACTTTCATTAAACAATCGTTAGTAAGCGAATTTTGCGTTTAAGAAGAACGCGAATAAATTTGAATCCAGTATTTAAAATCGTGTTTATCAAACTAAAATTGTGTTTACCAAATTTAGTCTGACTGGGCGCGTTAAGCCGCAGGTGATAACACTTGTACTTGCTTTCCTTGTCTTCGAATTTCAAATTTATGCAGCTGGTGGCTTGGTTCTTCTAAGCATTCCCCTGTTTCTAAATGAAAGTGTTGCTTATATAAAGGCGATGCAACATAAGGTTCACCGCTGAGCGAGCCGATGATACCACGCGACATGACATTGGCTTTACCAATCGGGTCGTAATTAGATAAAGCGTAGAGTTTGTCGTTGCGTTTACAATAAAATATAGCAACTTGGTTATCTTCTACTTTGGCGCAAATTCCGGCATTGGGAGTTAAATCATCTGCGCTACAGACTGTTAGCCAATTTCCCATGGCGTTCTCCTTGTCTCATGAGTTTAAAATTGTTTTTAGATGCATCATTGTGGACGTGAAGGACCACCGTTATGACACTTCAGTGATTTCGATTCTTTGAGCTTTTTCTTGCTCTGATCTATTACTCGCATGCTCTGACTTATTGTTTGCAGCCTCGTTGATTGAAGAGCTGGAAAGTGGCATTGGGAAGCGTTGCTCTCTTTCGGTGATAAAACTGACGTTCTCATCCATATCTTCACTATTGATGAAGTGTTGGAATCGCTTCATTTTTTTAGGGTTTTCAATGGTGGTTTTCCATTCGCATTGATATTTAGAGATATTCAGTTCGATATCGGCTTCTAACTCAGCTGCTACACCAAGTTTGTCCTCAATGACCACTTGTTTGAGGTAATCCATACCGCCTTCTAAATTCTCCATCCACACCGAAGTACGTTGTAAGCGATCAGCCGTACGGGTGTAGAACATTAGGATTCGGTCAATGTATTTAAGAAGAGTGGTTTCATCTAAATCAGTAGCAAAAAGATCACCATGACGTGGGCGCATGCCGCCATTACCACAGATGTATAAGTTCCAGCCTTTATCGGTGGCGATAATTCCAAAGTCTTTAGACTGAGCTTCGGCACATTCACGGGTACAGCCTGATACGGCAAATTTGATTTTGTGGGGGGAACGTAGCCCTTTGTATCTATTTTCAAGCCTGATAGCTAAGCCAACACTGTCGTCCACACCATATCGGCACCAAGTGCTGCCCACGCATGATTTAACGGTACGAACGGATTTTCCGTAGGCATGACCCGTTTCAAAACCAGCATCGATAAGAGTTTTCCAAATGACAGGCAATTCGTTGAGTTGAGCACCAAATAAATCAACTCTCTGACCACCAGTTATCTTGGTGTATAAATCGAATTTCTTAGCAACCTCACCTAACACGATGAGTCTATCTGGTGTGATTTCACCGCCAGCAATACGAGGCACTACAGAGTAGGTGCCGTCTTTTTGCATGTTGCCGAGGTAAATGTCGTTAGTGTCTTGAAGCTCTAAATGTTGATCTTCAAGAATGTAATCATTCCAGTATGACGCGAGGATAGATCCAATCGTTGGCTTACACACGGTACAGCCTAAGCCTTGGCCATGAGAGTCCAATAACTCATCAAATGATTTGATCTTATTGACTCGAATAATGTCGGTAAGCTCTTGGCGAGAGTAAGCAAAGTGCTCACAAATATCGTTACAGACTTCTACGCCTAAATTGCTTAACTCGCTATCTAAGACTTGCTTAGCTAAGGCAGAGCAGCCACCACAACCGGTTGAAGCATTCGTCGATTCTTTCAGCGCGGCCATAGTGGTGCAACCTGCAGAAACCGCCTGTTTAATATCGCCTTTGGTTACATCAAAACATGAACAAATGACCGCCGTGTCTGGCAGGGCTTCTACGCCCATTGCGGATCCTGAATCGTCAGCAACATTGGGTAAAATTAATACGGCTGGGTTTTCAGGAAGGGGCATATCATTTTGTTTGGTTTGCAGCAAAGTGCCGTAAGCTTCAGCATCACCAACCAGTACAGCACCGACAATTTTCTTACCATCGGCAGAAATGATTAAACGCTTATACACTTGCTCTATTTCATCATTGTAAGTGTAAGACTGCGCGCCTTCTGTTCGCCCGTGGACTTCCCCGATACTGGCAACATCTACACCTAGCAGTTTGAGTTTGGTACTCATATCTGCGCCAGTAAAGCTCGATTCAGTTTCGCCATTGGTCGCTATATGTGATGCCGCCACTTTTGCCATGGAATAGCCGGGTGCCACCAAACCAAAAATTTTGTTGTCCCAAAGTGCACATTCACCAACCGCATAAACATTATCGATATTGGTTTGGCAATGGTTATTAATCACAATCCCGCCACGTTCACCAATAGTGATGTTTGAGCTGCGTGCCAGCGCATCTTTAGGGCGGATACCAGCAGAAAAGACGATCATATCGGTTTCAAGGTGAGTACCGTCAGCAAAGTTCATTCGGTAGCGGGCAGTGTCACCCGCTATAATTTCTGATGTCGCTTTTTCGGTATGAACTTGAACCCCAAGTCCTTCAATCTTTCTGCGTAGAAGTGCACCGCCTCCATCATCCAATTGAACCGCCATTAAGCGAGGCGCGAATTCAACAACATGCGTTTCTAGCCCTAAGTTCTTAACGGCGTTAGCAGCTTCAAGACCCAGCAAGCCACCACCAATTACCACGCCTGATTTGCTCTGCTTGCTTGATAACTCGATGGCATCTAAATCATCTAAAGTACGGTAGACATGACAATGTTCTTGGTCATTACCGGGAATAGGGGGAACAAATGGGAATGAGCCCGTTGCTAGTACTAGCTTGTCGTAACTTTCAATATGACCACTGTCGGTGATGACTTGGTTATTGTCTGTATCAAGCTGAGTTACTTTGCTGTTGAGTAAGTAGTTAATTCCGTTACTTTGGTAATAACCTTCACTGGCTAGGGCGAGATCATCCGCCCCTTTACCTTCATCAAAGTAAGAAGTGAGTTGTACGCGATCATAAGCTAATCGAGACTCTTCACAGAAAGTGATGATGTCAAATTCATCGGATTTATCTTGAATCAGATTATCGATAAATTTATGTCCGACCATGCCATTTCCAACGACAACAATCTTAGTTTTTCTTGTAGGTGTCTGGCTCATTGCAAATTCCTTTTTATCAACTGGTTCAGATAGGAATGATAAATGAGAGAGTAAATAGAGGTTTTTCTCTTACTTATCGTTCATTCTGAATTTTGTATTTATTCGTCCTTTGTGTTGGTTCAGCAAGGAGGGTGCCAAAGTGATATTTATAAGGTGATTTGTATTTTTAATCCTTACTTAACAATGTCTTATTATATTCCTTTGTTTTTAGTGTACCCCTAAAGTGGTAGGTTTATTTTTAAGTTAATTGATTAAAATGAGCGTTAATGGTGCAGCTTTGCGTAAGTTGGTGCAAATTTAAGGTTATATATCGAGTGGTATGAATTAATCAAAATGATTCATATGATTAATTTCATTATCTTGTTGTTTTAATTGGTTAATTTTTTAATTTTAAACTGGTAATAAAGCTGGCGTGCAAATTGCTGTAGTGTCTTACATACAATTAAGGATAATTGCGTGAGGGATGAATGACGAGTTCACAACAAGAATGGATAAAATCTACCTGTGCTTATTGCGGTGTCGGTTGTGGCATTGAAGCAAGGCCTACCTCTTCAGGGAAATTAGAAATAAGAGGGGATAAACACCATCCTTCAAATTATGGAAAACTTTGTACCAAAGGGGCGGCATTAGGCAATACAGTGACGCCTATTGGGAGAATGCTACAACCGACACTTGTAGCCTCTAGGAGTGGAAAGGCTCCAGAGAATGGAAAAGCCGTTGATTGGGATGAAGCCACCCAACTGATTGCAGATAAATTTGCCGAAACAATTAAAGATCATGGTCCAGATTCCGTCGCGTTTTATGTCTCTGGGCAATTGTTGACAGAAGATTACTATGTCGCGAACAAATTGATGAAGGGTTTCATCGGCAGCGGGAATATCGACAGTAATTCCCGCTTATGTATGGCATCGAGTGTGGTTGGGCATAAACGCGCATTTGGCTCAGACACTGTACCAGTCTGCTATGAAGATCTAGAACAGACCGAGCTTGTCGTGATTACGGGCTCTAACCTCGCGTGGTGTCATCCTGTTTTATTCCAAAGGCTAAGGGCTGCCAAGCAAGCTAATCCAAATTTAAAGGTCATTGTAATTGATCCTCGGGTGACGGAAACCTGTGATATTGCTGACCATCACCTTGCGATTCAATCCGGTTCGGATGTCGCGTTATTTAATGGTCTTTTTTCGTATCTAGAGGAAAAGGATTACTTGGATCAGGACTACATTGATCAATTCACCGAAGGTTTTAACAAAGCAATGAAACCTGCGGCTAAACAAGCCGAAACTCGTGAAGCCACAGAGCAAATTACGGGGCTGACTTCACAAGAGCTAGAATCCTTTTATGAAGCTTTTTCTCGCACGAACAAAGTCATCACGATCTATTCTCAAGGTGTGAACCAATCCAGCCAAGGCTGCGATAAAGTCAATGCCATCATCAACTGCCATTTAGCGACCGGTAAGATAGGTAAGCAGGGAATGGGACCTTTCTCAGTCACCGGACAGCCCAACGCTATGGGCGGAAGAGAAGTTGGCGGCTTAGCGAACACGTTGGCTTCTCACTTTGAATTTGGCGACGCTCAAGCTCACCATTTGATCAGTGACTTTTGGCAAACGGACAATTTAGCCGAGCAAGCAGGGCTTAAAGCCATAGACTTATTTGATGCAATGCATGAAGGAAAGATTAAAGCGGTATGGATAATGGCAACGAACCCAGTTGTGAGTTTGCCTGATAGTGTGAAAGTGAAAGAAGCGTTGGAAAGGTGCCCATTTGTAGTGGTGTCGGATTGTATTGAAGATACTGAAACCACGCGCCTTGCCGATATATTATTACCCGCACAAGGTTGGAGTGAAAAGTCGGGCACTGTGACCAATTCAGAGCGTCGAATCTCTCGTCAAAGGCGTATTCTACCCAGCCCTGGAGAAGCAAAACCTGATTGGTGGATGATAAGCCAAGTTGCGCAAAAGATGGGCTTCTCAAAACAGTTTGATTACTTACATGAAGGTCAGATCTTTAATGAATACTGCCGCATGACCAGCTTAGAGAACCAAGGTGGTAAACAGCGAGATCTCTGTTTGATTGGGTTAACTCAGTTAGATGATCAAGGTTATAGCCGCCTTACCCCCCAGCAGTGGCCAGTGATGCAGTTACAAACGGATTTGGTCAATCAACGGATGTTTACCGATAATCAATTTTTCACCGCGTCTGGAAAAGCTCAGTTCGTGCCCGTTGAGCATCAAGATCCAATCGCGTCAAGATCATCTGAATACCCATTACTCCTGAATACGGGGCGCATTCGAGATCAATGGCATACTATGTCTCGTACTGGGCTTGCGGCTGATTTAGGCGAGCATACCCCTGAACCTTTTGTTGCGGTTCATCCTGATACAGTGAGCCTGTTAGGTTTACATCCAGATGTGTCTAACTTGCCTGATTCTCAACAGATTTTGAATAGTTTGAAACAACCACAAGTGGTGCGAGTGAAAAGTCGGCAAGGTGAATGTCAGGCAAGACTGATGGTGACGAAAGATGTACAGCCAGAACAGGTTTTTATGCCGATACATTGGAATGGCACTACAGCGAAAGACACTAAGCCTTGTGATTTGATTTTACCAAATGTGGATAGCGCATCTGGGCAGCCAGAGTTTAAGCACACACCCATTATTTTAGAAGCGTGTGGGTATAAAAGTGAAGCGGCGTTGATCAGTGAGTCAATTTTAGATTGTGATGAATTTGACTACTGGGTAAGGCAAAGAGTCGAAGGTGGCTTCCTATATAGAATCTCTTCACATAAAAACCCTATGACGTTGGTTATTGACCTTGCGAATAAACTAGACACCCTTTCTACGGACAACTCAAGTCGATCTAAAACACTGCACTTTCACGGAGAAGGAGGAGAGCTAGGAAAAGATCCAATGCAATCTGTAACTGGACGTCATGACTTGCGAGAGAAAAGCTTTGGCACTGCGAAGTTAGCTTCAACGGGTATGCAACAAGCTTTTGTGGTCAGTGGGCAATTGAGCCAGCAGAAAATAGATTGGCTGATTGACTGCTTTAATAAGCCCATAGAAGAAGATTTTGAAAGTGAGTTTTTACAGCAACTTGCTTTTGGTGATTAGGGAGCTGGTACTCTTGGTCATTAGTACTCATCGGCGATGAATTGTCTTGGCGGCGAGTACTTTAAGTTGCGAGTTAAGCCAATAAATAAGGCAACGTGGTGAGCGTTGCCTTGAGTCACAAATGCCATTGTTTTTTGAAATGAGACCGATTGAATTTAAAGCGTTTGTACGCTGTCTCTTACTACTAGCGTAGGTTCAAGCTCGACAACTTGCGGGTAGGCATCTGGTGTTTTAAGTCGGTTGATTAAGGTATCAACAGCCGCTTTCCCTAATCGATGCTTAGGCTGGTGGATAGTCGTTAAAGAGGGAGTCATGAATTTAGATAAGTGAATGTCATCATATCCAATAATAGAAAGATCACTTGGGATATGCAGACCATCTTGATAAGCCGCATTGATCACGCCCATTGCCATCATGTCGTTACATACAAATAGGGCGCTAGGTAATTGACCTTTGCTCTTGAGCTTATGGTAAGAATCAAACCCACCATCACACATGAAATTAGACTCAATAATCCATTGGGGGTTTAGCTCTAGGTTCGCATCCGCCATGGCTTTCTTATAGCCTTCATAACGTAAAGAAGCTTGATTTCGGTGTAAAGGACCGGTGATACAACCAATCTCCGTGTGACCATTGTCTATCAAGTACTTGGTTGCCATATATCCACCTTGGTGCGAATTATCCTGGATCTTATCGCTGGCAAAAAGCATTGGTCCCCAATCCATGACCACTACGGGTAGTTCTGGATAACGTTCAAATACATCTAAATGTTCACCTTCAAGGGTTGAGCACATGAGCATAAGCCCATCAACTCGCTTTTGTAGCAAAGTATCGATGGATGATTTCATGCGTTCGCTGTCACCTTCCGTATTGCATAAAATCAGGTTATAGCCTTTTTCATAGCAGCGACGTTCTACCCCTTTTACCACTTCACCAAAGAATGGGTTGGTAGACGTGGTGACCAGCATGCCTATAGTATTGGTGCGTTTCATTTTTAAGCTACGTGCCAATGCCGATGGTGCATAATTCAGCTCTTTAGCGGCGTTATTGACTCGCTCTGCGATTTCATCACTGACGAACCGAGATTTATTAATCACGTGACTAACGGTAGAAGTCGATACTTTTGCTAACCTGGCGATGTCTTTCATCGTAGCCATATTAAGTCCTTGTGATGATACTGAATGCGCTCAAACTGAATGTACCCAATTGAGAATGTTAAATTTGAGTCGTAGCCGGAAAATGATCTTAAACACAGCACTAAAAGTACAGACTATAAACCCGCGAATAGAACTGTGTTGATTAAAGATAACTACGTTTAGATCTTTCCATGAAACTCATTCTAAAGGAAATACAACAGATTACGTAATATCTTTTATGGGCTTACTGCATTTGCTTCGCAAGAAAAGTGTCGGTTTCTTCTCGGCTAGGAATCGAAGTTTGTGCCCCAAAACGGGTCACTGAAATAGCCGCAGCAGCATGAGCAAACTTGATGGCTTGCTCAATTGACATATTTTCAAGCAAACCCGTTACGAATGCACCATTGAAGGTGTCTCCAGCCGCTGTAGTATCAGTGGCTTCTATACGAAACCCTGGAATAAGTTCACCACGTCCATTTTGGCTTAGCCAAACACCTTTAGCACCTAATGTGATCATCACAATTTCAATACCTTTCAAATGCAATGCTTCTGAAGCTTTCTGAGCACTTTGGTCATCTGTGACTGTGATACCTGTTAGTACTTCAGCTTCCGTTTCATTTGGGGTGATCACATCAATACACGCCAGTAATTCATCTGATAAAGGGCGGGCAGGGGCGGGGTTTAACACAACATTCGTTCTGTTTTCTTTTGCTACTTTAGCTGCATACTCGATGCCTTCAATTGGTGTTTCAAGCTGAGTTAATAAGTATTTTGCATCACGTATTTTTTGTAAGTGTGGTTCAATTTGTTCACACGTTAATTTGTCGTTGGCTTCAGCTGATAAACAAATGCTGTTTTCACCCGAAGCGGAAACTTGGATCATCGCGATGCCTGTTGGGGTTTTATCGGCAATGATCACGCCATCTGTATTGATGCCATCTTGTGCAAATGCTTGGCGAATATTAAGACCAAATGCATCGTCACCTACGCATGAAATGAAGCCGATATCTGCTTTTAAACGAGCAGCAGCAACCGCTTGGTTTGCGCCTTTCCCACCTGGAATTACTTGATAGTTACCGCCCACTAAAGTTTCACCAGGGCGAGGGAATGAAGGAACTTGCAAAACATGGTCAGCGTTTACGCTACCTAAAACAATCAGTTGAGTCATGATACGAGCCTTATGATATATCGTATTTGAAAATGCATGGCTGTTGCTCCTCTCATTAGATATTGGATGAGAAACAGCGATGCACTATCTGAATTTTTAATTTTAAGCTTAGAGTTAATAAGCTTAGAGTTAATGAGCAGGGAGGTATTGGACTCCCTGCTTAATTAGATTTTCAGCGCTAAACAGGATTACTGAGCGATGATTTTTAAAGGAACTGGTACGTAAGCTTCAACGGTTTCGCCTTTCAGCACTTTGTCAGCCATTTCAATACCAAGTGAACCAATTAGGTCTGGTTGTTGAGCAACAGTTGCAGCTAACTTGCCACGGTTAACAGCAGCAATGCCATCGTCAGTACCATCAAACCCAACAATCATCACGTCTTTGCCTGAAGCTTGAACGGCGCGAAGTGCTCCCAATGCCATTTCATCATTTTGTGCGAATACGGCTTGCACATCAGGATTAGCTGCTAATAAATTTTCCATTACGTTCAGACCTTTAGTACGGTCGAAATCGGCAGGTTGGCTTGCTAATAATTCAAGGTCACTACCGTTTACCGTGTTCATGAAGCCTTCACCACGCTCACGTGCAGCAGAAGTACCCGCGATGCCTTCAAGTTGAATTACTTTTGCTTTTTCACCTACTTTTTCCATGATGAAGTGCCCTGCCATTTCACCACCGATCACGTTATCAGAAGCAATGTGGCTCACTACATCACCACGGCTTGCACCACGGTCCAGCGTTAGTACTGGTATGTTTGAGCGGTTTGCCATACGAATGGCATTAGAAACAGCATCTGAATCCGTTGGGTTGATCAGAATGGCTTTCACGCCTCGAATCGTCAAATCTTCGATGTTTGATAGCTCTTTGCTTGGATCATTCTGTGAATCAAGAACGATTAGCTTGTAACCTAGCTCTTCCGCTTTTGCTTCTGCGCCATCTTTCATCGTTACAAAGAATGGGTTGTTTAGAGTGGATAGTACGATTGCCATTGTATCTTGAGCCTGTGCAGACACAGATACAGAAGTTGAAAGTACAGCAGCAGAAATAAGAGTCGCTAATTTTTTCATCGTTATAGTCCTTTGTGTAGGGGGCGAGCTAGGGCTGGTTCAAGTGTGCTAATACTTTAGTTCAAGTATTTTAAGGGTTAGTTAAAACGCTCTACTGGTTAGCCCAAATGTTCTAGCACCTAGCTCTGATGTCATATTATTAGTAGTACAGTTATCAAATAGTTATGTGTTTCTTATAATTATTCAGTGTTATCAGTTACTTGTTTTTGTTGTCCACTAATACCGCCAGAAGAATAACCACTGCTTTGGCAATCATTTGGTAGTACGAAGATACGTCTAATAGGTTTAGGGCGTTGTTTAAGAAGCCGATAATCAAAGCGCCGACTAAAGTGCCCATAATTCGACCACGGCCGCCGGCTAAGCTTGTACCGCCTAAAACCACCGCTGCTATCGCATCAAGTTCATAGCCCATACCAGCTGTTGGTTGTGCTGAAGAAAGACGTGACGCGACGATAATGCCAGCGACGGCTGCCAACAGACCACAGATTGCATAGACACCGATTTTAACTTTATCGACATCGATACCAGAAAGGCGTGCAGCAGATTCATTGCCGCCTAGGGCATAAACATAGCGACCGAAGCGAGTGTGGTTAAGCAAGTACCAAACCGCTGCAAACACAACCACCATAATCCATACTGGAACAGGGATGCCCAAAGCGTAACCAGTACCAAACCAAGCAAACGCATCCGCAGTGTCAGTAAAGCCAGTAGAAATAGGGCGACCATCGGTGTAAACCATAGTGACACCGCGTAGCAGAGTCATGGTAACGAGAGTTGCAATGAATGCTTGGACTTTGCCTTTCGCAATAATCACACCGCTGATAGCGCCTAAAGCAGCACCTGCAACAAGCGCGGTCGGTACTGCAATCAATACCGGAATTTCCATAGCAATTAAACTAGCGGCAAATGCACCACATAAAGCAAGGACAGAACCAACACTTAAATCAATGCCAGCCGTTAAAATGACCAGCGTCATACCAACTGCAATAATGGCGTTGATAGAGGTTTGGCGTAGGATGTTAAGAATATTGTCGACTGTGAAAAAGTTAGGGTTTAAGAAAGAAACGACAACAATTAAAAAGATCAAAGCAATCAATGATTTTTGATCGATCAGCCATTCTTTGCTGATCAGCGGCTTTTTCTTTGGTACTTCAGTTTCAGTTGTTTTGCTCATGGTTTTAGTACTCATGCTGCATCCTTATTGATCTTTTTACCGACCGCACACGCCAGTAGTAATTCTTGGTTCGCATCTTTAGCGTCAAACTCACCGCTAATTTTGCCTTCATGCATCACCATGATGCGGTCACTCATCCCTAACACTTCAGGCATTTCAGAAGAGACTAAAATAATGCTCATGCCTTCCGCTTTAAATTTATTGATGAGTTGATAAATTTCTTTCTTTGCACCTACATCGACACCGCGAGTTGGCTCGTCGAGGATAAGTACTTTAGGTTTGGTCATTAACCCTTTGGCAATCGCCACTTTTTGCTGATTACCGCCGGAAAGGTTGCCAATGATTTGTTCACGAGTCGGGGTTTTGATATTGAATAACTTAATGAAATCATCCACAGCAATGACTTCATCAGTATGCTGGATTTTTCCATTGATGGTTAACTGGTCTAAAGCGCACAGTGACATGTTGTCTTTAACCGATAGTCCTAAAACCAACCCGTCGCCTTTACGGTCTTCAGAGATATAAGCAATGCCATTGGCAAGACCATCTTTAGGAGAGGCTGGGTTAATGGTCTTATTATCTAAATTAATGACACCGCGTTCACTTGGTAAAGCGCCATAAATCACTTTCATTAGCTCAGTTCGACCTGCACCCATAAGACCAGAAACACCTAATATCTCTCCGCGTTTAAGAGTAAAGCTCACGTCATCTACGCCTGAACCTGTTAGCCCTATCACTTCAAGGCAAGTCTCACCAAATTGCACATCGATTCGAGGGTATTGCTCATCTAGTTTACGACCTACCATCATTTCGATTAGGCCATCTTCATCGGTGTCTTTTACTTCACATTGACCAATGAATTTTCCGTCACGAAGCACAGTAATATCGTCACAAATTTCAAAGATTTCTTTTAAGCGATGAGAGATGTAAACAATGCCGCAGCCTTCAGCGCGAAGTTCATGGATCACCTTAAACAGCGATTCGGTTTCTGTGTCGGTTAGGGCATCCGTTGGTTCATCCATAATGATGACCTTAGATTGAAACGACAGCGCTTTGGCAATCTCAACCATTTGCTGCTCACCAAGGCTAAGTTGCCCTAAAGGAGTTTTAGAACTGTGGTTTACGTTTAAACGCTTTAGTAATTTATCGGCCTCTTGGTACATTTCATTCCAAAGAATACGACCCATGGTTCCGGTAATTTCACGTCCTAGGAAGATGTTTTCAGCAATCGTCAGCTCCGGAATTAAGTTTAACTCTTGGTGGATAATGCTGATTCCCGCTTCTTGTGAGTCACGAGGTCCTTTAAATGCGGCTGGCTGACCTTGATAAGCAATGCTGCCCGCATCTAGGTGATAAATACCCGTGAGCACTTTCATTAACGTCGATTTACCAGCACCGTTTTCACCCATTAGCGCCATTACGCGTCCTGGATAAACATTGAGGCTAGCTTTGTCTAAGGCTTTCACACCAGGGAATGCTTTCTCAATAGCGCTAAGTTCTAAAATGGCTTGAGTCATCTTGGTTCCTTACTCGGGGCCAGAATAATTAAAATAAAGTTAGAGTGAATTACGTCAAAGTACGTGGTTAAAAGGTCACCCCAGCTTGAAAAATAACGTTCGCATAAGGTGTACATTCACCAGTCCGGATCACCGCTCGGCTGTCATTGGTACGTTCCTTAAAAGCCTCATGGCTGATGTAAGTGACAGCGATAGTTTTTCCACAGCGCGCTTCTTCAGCTTTAAGCTGCTCGATAAGAACGGCGTGATGCTCCGGGCTCACTGTTACGAATTCGTCGGCGATAACCACACCTTGAATTTGTGATTCATCGAGCATCGTTTGTACCGTTTGCTGAAAACTCGGTACTCCGTGAGTTAATGCTAGATCAATACGTCGTACATGGTTAGGGATAGGTAAACCCGCATCGCAGATAGTGATCTCATCAGTGTGGCCAAGCGTTGCCACAAGGTATGAAAGGTCTGAATTAATTAGAGTACTTTTTTTCATATTGCTACCTACTTAAAGAACGCTGTGGGTATGAGAGAAGCTCAAATAAAACCCATCGAAACGTTTCGATAGTGATAATAGTGTTTCATTTATCAATTGCACTTCTCTGTTTTAAATTGTGTGA
This sequence comes from Vibrio kagoshimensis, assembly GCF_050337535.1. NCBI lineage: Bacteria > Pseudomonadati > Pseudomonadota > Gammaproteobacteria > Vibrionales > Vibrionaceae > Vibrio > Vibrio kagoshimensis. The sequence goes on along the minus strand of NZ_JAKJSZ010000004.1, from coordinate 21,494 downwards.
TAACGATCATCGAAACGTTTCGATGGCGTGTTTTTTGGTGATGAAGCTCACGCGATTAACGTCATCAAAACCGTATTTGTAAGGGAACATCCTTGAAGATGAAGATGAAGATGAAGATGAAGATGAAGATGAAGATGAAGAAATAGAAGCAGGCAGGCAAGAGTGTTGCCTAGTGAATATTTATAAGGGAGTGGGGAGAAGTGACATTCAGCGAAATGCCACTTAATGGCTGAGTCGTAGTTATCGAAAATAGGATTAGGGTTATCTTCGATAGATTTGAGGTAATCAAAGGCTGCGTGAGGTTATTCTCGAATACGAACTGTCACCGACACTAAAGCGTGATCGGTACTAAATTGGTCAACCTCAAAGCTTGGATTAACGATGTGTTTGTCTGTGACGGTGAATCCGTGGACTTCCATTAAGCTGGATGAATTTTGGCAATCGAACTCATTCGAAAGTAAAATATAATCCAAAACAGAGCCTGTCGCTCCGTAGTAATGCGTAGGCTTTCGATGTTCTAATAAATCTTCTTGGTGAAGCTGGTGGTAGAGATCCCAACTGTCTCGTAATCGAAAGTGAGATAACCAGTTCTTACTAGCTTCATCACGATTCAACATGTAAGACAACAGCCCATTGAATTCATCATGGAAAATCGGTTTGTTAAAATCGCCCATAACCATAATGGGTTGATCAGATTGAAGGCGTTGCTGAGAAATGTACTTGTGCAGCAGGTTACTCTCAAAACCTCTTTGCACTGTAGAAAGCCACCTGCCCAGTTGTTCGGTATGTAATTGGTTTAAAGAATCACTACTTGGCTCTTTATTCTTATCAGTATCAGTATCAGTATCAGTATGGGGTTCAGAAGGTCTTTGCGACTTAAAGTGCACCACATAACAATCGGTCGCGCCTAAGTGAGGCAGATCAATCGTGGCGTGTACTGGTGTGCGATTAAAAGAAAAATCACTGGCTGCATTGAAACTCTTGAGCAAATCAAGGTTGGGGGTGACTGGGCGAACTTGAATTATTGGATAGCGTGAAGCAATGGCTACGACAGGAGAGGTATACAAATAATCACTTTCTACATGAGGGGAATCAACAACCTCGAAATATGGGTAGCCAAGTGTTTGTAAAAGTGACGCTAACGAATCTGGGCTGAACACTTCTTGAAAGCCAATCACATCACTATCGAGTGTTTGTATCGCGTTTGAAAACCAATTTTGTTTTTGCTGCCACTCGTCCTGACTGTAGATGTTTTCAAAATCGTAGTACGCATTTGGTGGCTCAAGGTAATTGAGCATGTTGATGGTAGTAAAAGTCAGAGTCGAAGGTAATTTCAAGTTAAGCTCAATATGATGATTTTTCATGATTATGGCTTGGTTTCTCGGTTTAATAAACGCAAAACCATAAAAACTTATCTTTAGATTTTCTTGAATCCTATTTGATCAGTCGTAGAACATTATTAGTGGTTTTCTTTGTACCTAAGCTGAATTCATGATTATCGGTGATCAGTGAGCGCTCTTTCGCGTACTTCAAATGTGTTTCCGCGCAGCAAAGCAATTGTTCAAGCGTAATATCACCTTGAGGTGAGTAAGCACACGCCCCAATTCTTAAAGTCGTTTGAGTTTCTACGGTTTCTTCAAATCTTTGGATAATACGTTCGCAAATAACCGGTATATTTTTTATTGGCGCGCAGGGCAATAAAATAAAAAACTCACCACCATCACGTGCGATGGTTTCAGTTTTGCGTAACTGTTCTGCACAAATATTGGTAAATTGCTGCAAAACTGCATTACCGACTTCATAGCCAAGCCGGTCATTGATTTTTGCCAATGCATGGAAATCTATATGCAAAATAGTCAGTGAATCATTTGAACGGTCGCAAAGTGCAATAGTTCGATCTAATTCATCAATAAATGCGGGTTTGTTGTAAACCCCTGTCAGTTCGTCCCTCAAAGGCTGTGCTTTGAAGTGGCTATTTCCGTTAAGCTGATGCAGGTAATGGAACATTTCAGAGAGGAGTTGAGTCTCCAACAAAACTCGTTTATTCCACGCAGCAAGGGTCGGTGTTGGGTCTAGGTTGTCTTCCACCAAAGACAAATGTAGGCGCTCAGCTATGTGTGAGTAGGTGTTATGCAAACAAAGAGTAAGGTCAATAACCGATATTTCGTGAGTAACTAAAAATTGGCTGATGTCGGCACGAGTGTATAAGTAATCAATATTAAAATTGAGTGTACAGAGCGTGTTGAGCAGACGGCTGACGAGTACGTTTAGCTCTCCTTTAACTCTTTTGAACATGACTTTACTTACCGTTAAGGAAGTTAGCTTTTCTACGGTGTGTTCTGCTAGGTCTATTGTGCTTAAAGAGAGCAAATTTAAACGCTGTTCAAGTATGGATAAATCTTCATCAGTCAGTTGAATCAAAGACTGACGACGCACCATTTCAGTTTCATTTATCGCCATCTCCAGTAGTCGTGTTTTCATCTATCCAGCCCTGAGAACAATAGAGTTATTTAATAAGATATTATACGGATAATAATGAGTAAAGTGAGTTTATTCTATGCATAAATTGGCGTGATGGTTTGGCATTTAAATAGTATGAAGTGAATAGCTTGGTATTTTGATGTGGAAAAACAGAGGAATATGATGAGTTTTTTATTAGTTATTACATGATGTTATATTTTTCTCTATACTAGTTTTAATGGTATTAGTACGACATTAGATATCAAAGGCTTTCAGCTAATGGAGCTGCCAGCACTTGAGACATTTGAAGGGAGAGTCAAATGGGTAAAGGTTTTCAAAGTAAGTCACTTCACAATGTTCAGGGAGGTGGAGCGACTATTCACCAAGCAATTGTTGAAAAGTCATCCGCTTGTAAAGCATCCAGCCATAACATTGCTTTCAATAAAGACCTCGGCAATCAAAAAACCTTTAAGAGAAAATTGGTTAATAGCTTTTCAGTGCTTGGAGTAGCGGCAACATTTTCTATAGCCTGTTTTTCTATAAGCGGTGCGAATGCAGCAGAGGCTAAAGTAATTGAAAAAACTAAAGTAATTGAAACCACACAACTTGTAGGTTTTGGTAAAGCAAAGTACCCAGAAGATTTCACTCACTTTGATTACGTGAACCCCAATGCCCCTAAATTTGGCAAAGTAACCTATGGGGAAACCGGTACTTTCGATAGCTTTAACCGTTTTGGTTCTCGTGGACTTGCGGCGAAATACACAGGAGAGCTTTACGACACGTTGATGTTCTCTCCAAGTGATGAAATAGATGCTTACTACCCGCTTATTGCTTCCAAAGTTCGTTATGCTGATGACTTTTCTTGGCTAGAAATTGATATAAACCCTAAAGCCCGCTTCCAAGACGGGGTGCCTATTACCGCTCATGATGTCGCGTTCACCTTCGACAAGTTCTCAACCGAAGGCGTGCCTCAATACCGTGTTTACTACAAAGATATCAAATCAGTTACTGCTATTTCCGATTTAATAGTCCGTGTTGAAATGGCGACACCCAATAGAGAGAAGCTGTTTAGCTTTGCGCAAGGTACCCGTGTACTACCCAAACACTATTGGCAAGATAGAAAGTTAAGTGATCCATTAAGTGAACCGCCAGTTGGTAGTGGTCCTTATAAAGTGATTGATTATAAATCAGGGCAAAGTGTTACTTACGGTCTATTGGAAGATTACTGGGCGGCAAACCTACCGGTGAATGTGGGGCGCAATAACTTCAAACAAGTGCAATACGACTATTACCGTGATGACACCGTTATGCTTGAAGCCTTCAAAGCAGGTGAATACGATTTGCGTGTTGAGAACACTGCCAAGTTTTGGGCAACGTCATATACAGGCACAAATTTCGATAAGGGTTACATTACCAAAGAAGAGTTAAACCATGAAAAGCCTGAAACGTCACAAGGCTTTATTTTCAATAGTCAAATTGCCACTTTCTCAGATCCTAAAGTCCGTGAAGCATTAACCTATGCGATGGATTTTGAATGGATGAATCGCAACCTTTTCTATAGTCAGTATCAACGTACTCGCAGCTACTTTCAAAATACCGAGTATGAAGCGAAAGGTTTACCTTCAGAAGCTGAAATAGCGTTGTTGACTCCGTTTAAAGATCAGATTGATCCTCGCGTATTTACTCAAGAGTTTAAGCCGCCCGTCACTGATGGAAGTGGCCGAATTCGTAGTCAAATGCGCACCGCGTTTAAATTGCTTAAGGAAGCGGGGTGGGAGCTAAAAAATAAGGTGATGACCAACAAAGAGACTGGTCAGCCTTTAGCTTTTGAACTCCTGATTTATAGCCCAACATCTGAGCGTATCGCGATACCTATGCAGAAAAATTTAAAGCGTATGGGAATTGAAATGAAGATACGTACTGTGGATACCACTCAATATATTAAACGGCTAAGAGACCGTGATTTTGACATGGTGTCATCATCTTATTCCGCAAACCCTTACCCGAATCCGAACTTATTGATTGCTTGGAATTCGAACTATATTGACTCTACGTTTAATACCGCAGGGGTAATTGACCCAGTCGTTGATGCTTTAACTGAGCAAATTGCTAAAAGCCAAAGTGACTCTGAAAAGTTGAGTGCTTTAGGTCCTGCTTTTGATCGGGTTCTACAGTGGAACTTTTACCTTATTCCTCAATGGTACTCTGGGAAATACCGCGTAGCCATGTGGGATAAATTCGAACGTCCAAGTACTCTACCTAAATACGATTTAGGGGTAGATACATGGTGGGTATCGGAAGAAAAAGCGGCTTTATTACCTGAAAAACGTCGTTAGGAGCTGTAATGGCCGCGTATATATTCAGACGTCTACTGCTTGTTATTCCAACGTTGTGGGCGATCATCACCATTAACTTTTTTATTATCCAAATTGCCCCTGGCGGACCGGTTGAACAAGCCGTTGCGCAATTAGAGGGACATAATTCAGGGATAATGGAACGTTTTTCTGGTGGCGGTCAAGAAGTCGATTTAGGCAACAGCGAACAAGCATCGGCTAGTGGTTATAAAGGCTCAAGAGGGTTAGACCCAGAAGTGGTCGAAGAAATCAGAAAGCAATTTGGTTTCGATAAGCCCATACATGAACGTTACTTTGACATGCTAAAAAATTACGCCATGTTTAATTTTGGCGAGAGCCTGTTTAAAGGTGGTGATGTCATTGATTTGATTGTAGATAGGCTTCCCGTCTCCATCTCACTAGGGTTATGGAGCACTTTGATCATCTATTTGATCTCTATTCCTTTGGGAATATTTAAAGCTATCCACCATGGGTCACGCTTTGATATTTGGTCTAGTGCAGTTGTCATCATTGGTTACGCTATTCCGGGTTTCTTATTCGCGATTATTTTGATCATCTTATTTGCCAGCGGTAATTACTTTAATTGGTTCCCACTGCGCGGTTTAGTGTCGAGTAATTTTGAACAGCTTAACTGGTACCAGCAAATCATCGATTACTTTTGGCACTTAACGCTACCTATTTTTGCGATGGTTATCGGCGGCTTTGCAACGCTGAGTATGCTAACTAAAAACTCATTCTTAGATGAAATAAACAAGCAGTACGTTGTGACAGCAAGAGCAAAAGGGCTTGATGAAAGTAGCATCTTGTATAAACACGTATTTCGTAATGCGATGCTCATTATTATTGCGGGCTTCCCAAGTGCATTTATCAGCATCTTCTTCACAGGCTCAATGTTAATTGAAGTGATGTTTTCTTTAGAAGGCATAGGGCTGCTTGGTTTTGAATCCACCATTCAACGTGATTATCCTGTGGTGTTTAGTTCATTGTATATCATGACGCTTCTAGGTTTAGTTCTGAGTATTATTTCCGATTTAACCTACACGTGGGTTGACCCTCGAATTGACTTTGAGGCGAGATAACCATGAATAGTGTTCCTTCTTCAAAGAAGCCTTCAGCAGAGAAGCCTTTAACATTGAAACGTTTACACCCTAAATATCTATTTAATGATCGTTTATTTCACTTCAATAACCCCCTAAACCAAGCAAGGTGGCTTAGATTCAAAGCGAATAAACGCGGTTTTATTTCCTTGTGGGTATTCACCATCTTGTTTGTATTGAGTTTGTTTGCAGAGATAATCGCAAACGACAAGCCTTTGTTGGTGTCCTATCAAAATGAATGGTTTTATCCCGTTTTAACCGAGCATGCGGAAACCGAGTTTGGCGGAGAGTTCGAAACGGAAGCCGACTATAAAGATCCTTATGTGATTGAACTGATAGAAGAGCAAGGCTATATCGTATGGCCTTTGATTCCCTTTAGCTATGACACCATCAATTTTGATATCACCGGTGCTGTTCCTTCAAAGCCCGATAACGTGAATTGGCTTGGCACAGACGACAAAGGGCGCGACGTACTGGCTCGTATTATTTATGGCTTCAGAATCTCTGTATTATTTGGGTTTGTATTGACCATTGTATCCAGTGTGATTGGCGTCTTTGTGGGGGCAAGCCAAGGCTATTACGGTGGTTGGCTAGATTTACTTGGTCAACGCTTTATTGAAGTGTGGTCTGGCATGCCGACTCTATTTTTATTGATCATTTTATCCAGTTTTATCGAGCCCAACTTTTGGTGGCTACTGGGGATAATGGTGCTCTTCAGTTGGATGAGCCTGGTGGGCATTGTGAGAGCCGAGTTTTTGCGTTGCCGTAATTTTGATTATGTTCGTGCGGCGCAAGCCATGGGGGTCGATGACAAACGCATCATGCTTAGGCATATGTTGCCCAATGCAATGGTTGCGTCGCTCACTATGATGCCATTTATTTTGTCTGGCTCGGTTACAACACTCACTTCTTTGGACTTTCTTGGTTTTGGTTTACCCGCGGGTTCCCCTTCATTAGGGGAGCTTTTAGCACAAGGTAAGGCAAATTTACATGCACCATGGCTTGGCATTTCTGCGTTTGTTGTACTTTCCATGATGTTGACGTTACTCGTCTTCGTTGGTGAAGCGGTACGTGATGCTTTTGACCCGCACCAGAATAGGTAGAACCTGATGACAAATAGCGTAGAACCAGTTTTGACGATCAAAGACTTGTCGGTTGGGTTTGCAAGAGCGAACGTGCTTGATAACAAACGTACTGTTGAGCAGGTCACTCACAAGGTGTCTTTAGAAATAATAAAAGGTGAAACCTTAGCCTTGGTGGGTGAAAGTGGCTCGGGTAAATCGGTGACTGCCAATTCCATTCTTAAATTGCTTCCGAAAGGCTCATCTCACTATTTAAACGGCAGTATTAACTTCAACGGTATCGATATTTTGAGTTGTTCAGAGCGTCAACTTAGAGGTGTAAGAGGCGGACGAATTGGAATGATCTTCCAAGAGCCAATGGTATCACTTAACCCATTACACAAAGTGGGTAAGCAGCTCGTTGAAACCTTATCAATACACCGAGGTATGCGCACCAACAAAGCACATGAATTGGCTTTAGAGTGGTTAGGTAAAGTGGGTATCCGTTACCCAGAACAAAAAATATTGTCATACCCTCATGAATTGTCTGGTGGAGAGCGTCAGAGAGTCATGATTGCGATGGCGCTGATTAATGAACCAGAGCTATTGATTGCAGATGAGCCGACCACCGCACTTGATGTCTCCGTGCAAGCTCAAATTTTAGATTTACTTAAATCACTTCAACAAGAATTAGGTATGGCGATGTTATTCATTACCCATGACCTAAGTATTGTGAAAAAAATTGCTGATCGAGTGGCAGTGATGAAAGATGGACATCTGGTAGAAAGTGGTGATTGTAAGCAGATTTTTAGTTCCCCAAATCATGCTTACACCAAAAAACTGATCAACTCAGACCCTAAAGGTGTGCCGGTTAGATTACCGGAAGTCAGTGAGTCACTGTTAGATGTGAATCAGCTTCGGGTTTGGTTCCCTATTACAGGGGGCATATTCAAACGAGTGGTGTCGCATGTAAAAGCTGTCACGGATATGGGGTTTACTCTAAAGCGTGGTCACTCGATTGGGTTAGTCGGTGAAAGTGGTTCTGGTAAATCCACCACAGGTATGGCGATACTCAAACTGGTCGAGAGTGAAGGTTCAATTGCTTATGATGGAAGTGAACTTCAAGGTTTAAACCGAACCGGTATGTTGCCATATCGAAGCCGCATGCAGGTGGTGTTTCAAGACCCGTTTTCTGCACTTAACCCAAGAATGTCGGTTGCTCAGGTTATTGGTGAAGGTTTACGAGTACATCAAGAGTTGACGGAGACACAGCTTGACCAACAAATTTGTGAGGTGATGAAAGAAGTCGACTTAGACCCGAATACTCGCCACCGTTACCCGAATGAATTTTCAGGTGGACAAAGGCAGCGTATTGCAGTGGCGCGTGCGTTGGTACTGAAGCCCGAATTCATCTTATTGGATGAACCAACGTCATCCCTTGACCGAACTGTTCAGTCCCAAGTACTTGATCTTTTAAAATCTCTACAGGAAAAGTATGGGTTGACTTACTTATTCATTAGTCACGATTTGGATGTGGTGAAATCACTATGCCATTACACCATAGTGATGAAAGCAGGGCATATAGTGGAACAAGGTGCTACAGAGCAATTATTTAATGACCCTAAACATGAATACACCAAGCAATTGGTTTCATTATCGTCTTTTAGCCAAGGTCGTTAGCTAAACATCTTAATGTATTTATTTAAATGATTGTGTTTAGTCGATACCTTGAGTTGATAGCACTAACCTTCATAGCGGTTAAGTAAACTAGTTTATATACCGCTTGAGTAGATTTGTAATCTCGCCATTGTTTTGCATCTCAAGAATGATGGCGTTGAACTGCTTAACAAAGTGTTCTTTAAATGGGTAACGGTTATCTGTATCGGCTGAAAATGCTAAGTAGCCTTGTTCTGTGCTGACACTGATACCAAGTTCAAACTCTCGTTCCTCATGCAGATCACCAGAAAGCTTCATTCGTTTTATTTCCCAAAGAATCGATAGCTTGTCATTGATGTAGCAATCTATGCGATTTGTTTTGAGCTTTAAGATGTTTTCACGGTTATCTAACGCTGGCTCAATTGTTATTTTGTCTTCTTTTTCCGCTATCCAGAATTGCTCTCCGCCAATAGCAAAGGAATTGTTGATACCAATCTTCAAACCATAAAAATCGTCTGGCCAAGAAGTACTGACCGCCGGCTTTGTATTGCAATACACCACGACTTCTTCTTGCAGAATAGGAACAGAGTAAGGGTTTATATAATGGCGTTGATTAGGGTAGAAATAAGGTGGATAAAGGGCAAAACCTCTGCCTGCTTCAAGAAGTTTTAACCCTCGCTTAAATGGAGTCGGCTTTATTGTGACGTTGTAGCGTGGCATGCGACTGAAAGCCAATCGCATAATATCAGAGTAGATCCCTTTGGCTGCCCCCTCACTTACAAAACTGTATGGCGGATAAGCATCATCGGCATAAACCGTCACGGGGATTTGCTTAGCGGTAAGTGATTGGTTGAATCCCAGCCATAAACATAAAACCAAAAGTATGCGCATACAATCCTTTGTAATATTGACTTTACTATTAACTGTAGTCTACATAGAGAGACATAAATAGCGTAATTACATGCCATCATTGTTTTTAAATAGAACGTGGTTATTTATGCCTTTTGGCATTACACTGCGCGCAATCAGTTTAGAATTTAGTTTTAGGTAAGAATCAACATGGAACAAGAATATTACGAAGACGCTGACTATGTTGGTGATGAAGAAGGCGAAGAAATTGAAATTGAAGCTCTGGGTGTAGATGTTTCTTCTCAACCTATTGAGCTATATAAAGTTTTTAAAATCGCTAACCTTGTGAGCGGTGGCGGCGAAGCCAAGCACATTATCTCTGAAGGTTATGTAGCCGTTAATGGGGAACTAGAAACCCGTAAACGCCGCAAAATGTACGACGGTGACTTCTTTGAGTTCAATCAAGAGTATTACGTGGTTGTGTGTGATCAGCCTGTACAAGAAGTGGTAGCAAAACCAGAAAAAGTACTAGCTGCGAAGAAGCCAGCTAAATCAAAAACAGCAAATAAAACAAATGCTCAGAGCAAAGAAAATAAGAAAAACAGTTCGCACCCTCTAAGCGCCAAAGCAGAACCGAAAAAGTCTGCAAACAATTCGAATAAATCAAGTAAAGCGAGTAAATCGAATCAGGCAAAGAAAGCGAAAACAGAAGACAAGCCAAAAGCAGAACGTGATCAAAAAAGTGGTCGCCACTCGATTAGCTTCTTCTAATTACGGTAAGGCTGTATAGCTGTTCAATTCTGCCTACCTAACTCGGTCAGTTAATTATTAAAAAGCCCGCGAACCTAATCGCGGGCTTTTTTATGGGCGAAGCTTTTTTAAGCAGACTTATTCACGCAGATGAAAGATCTTCTTAACATTAATGAGCGGTTTCTCCCGTGGATTAGTGTTAATATTTTGTTGTTTGAGGTGCATATCGGCAATCATTCATTTGATGATTTTCCGCACTTCAATTTTAGTCGCAACCTTATAAATCAGTCACAACTTTACAAATAAAAAGGAAATTCAGGTGCAAACGAGCTTTATTGATGGAACAACACTGTATCGCCAACATAACTTTCAATTACCTCTCAACTATGAAGATCAACAAGGGCAACACATTCAAGTTTTTGCCCGTGAACTCGTCAGTCTCTCAAAAGACAATCAAGATCTTCCTTGGTTAGTGTACTTTCAAGGTGGTCCTGGTTTTCCTTCTCCAAGAGCTAGTGGTGAATCTGGTTGGTTAAAGCGTGCATTGCAAGACTACCGAGTGCTGTTATTGGATCAACGAGGCACCGGTCATAGCACACCAGTGAATCAAGAATCTCTGGCACATTTGTCTTGTGAGCAACAAGTGCAATACTTGACTCATTTTAGAGCTGATAACATTGTAAGAGACGCAGAAGCGATTCGTGAAAAGCTAGGTGTGAACCAATGGGCAACGCTTGGGCAAAGCTTTGGTGGGTTCTGTACATTGTCTTACTTATCTCTATTCCCTCAAAGCTTGTTACGTTGTTATGTGACTGGCGGTATTCCTTCTATTTCTCGCCATGCCGATGATGTGTACCAAGCAACCTATAAACGTGTGACAGACAAAAACAATGCATTTTTTGCTCAGTTCCCTGAAGCACAAGTGATATGTCGTGAAATTGCAGATTACTTACTAATTAACGATGTAAGGCTGCCTAATGGTCAGCAGTTTACCGTTGAACAGTTCCAATTGATTGGTATTAACTTGGGGCGTGGTGGGGCTAATATGCCGCTTTACTTCACATTAGAAAGTGCGTTTATTGATGTGAATGGCGAAAGACAACTGAGCTATAGCTTTTTAAATCAAATGCAGCAAGAGCAGGGATATTTAACGAATCCAATTTATGCCATTTTGCATGAATCGATTTACTGCCAGGGCTTCGCTTCAAATTGGTCTGCACATCGCGTTCGTCAGCAGTACCCGCAATATAACTACCAAACGGGCAGTGAGTTTTGGTTTACCGGGGAAATGGTTTACCCATGGATGTTCGAGCAACTAGCAACATTGAAACCTCTTCGTGAAGCTGCAAACCTATTGGCTGAGAAGCAAGATTGGTGTGATGTCTATGATGCAAACGTATTGAGCCAAAACACCGTGCCAGTAGCGTGTGCCGCATACGCTGACGATATGTATGTTGAGCTTGATTATACGCGTGAGACGCTGTCTAACATACCGATGACTAAGGCGTGGATTACCAATGAATATGAACATAATGGTATTGGTGTGGATGGCGAGCGTATTCTAGACCGATTGATCACTATGGCAAATGCATTAGACAATTTGCCTAAATAATTCGGACTGTTTTTCAATTTGTTTGATTAGAAAAGTGGGCTGCTTAAAGCCTTGAAAAAAGCGCTGTATTATCACAGCGCTTTTTATTGGAAGCGATATTTTATTGAAGGGGTATCTTATTGGATGGGTAAGGCGAGTACCTTGCCATTCAGGTTTAGTTGGGCAAGCCATTCACAAGGAATAGAACCTTCTTCATCAAAGTACCCTGCAGCAAGTACAGCCCCAATAATGATAGAACGCCCGCAATTATCACCTCCACATAGAATGTTGTCTCGAATCCCTTGTTCGTAGCTTTTTGCCGTTGCCACGATACGAATAATCACAGGAAATGCGGCGGCTAAATCACAATGCAATCCAAATTTCTGAGCAGCTTCGGTTATTGATAGTTCAGGTTCAACTAGAGCTAAGTTCACTTGTTCGTGTATGAATGAACTACAAGTTTGTCTGACCATTTCGACACACTGCATTGGTGTGTGTCCTTGAATAGCAGCTTGCAGAAGTAAGGTAAGTGCATGAGCCCACTCAACCGCTTTATCATTGTTATTCGTTACTCTTACTGCGCTTTCTACCATAGCTGGCAGCTCATTAGAGGTGTGAAAACAGGCGATTAAGGGAATGAGCTTGGAAATAGCCGGTAACTGAGTGTCGTCAGCGCCACATCGCGTGACAGGTAACCCGTTAGCTTCCTGCTGGTGGATGTTTTGTAAGGTTATTTTTGTTGGTTTATCTATGTAACCGACCCAGTACCCACCAAAATCGAACCACTCTCTAAAGTGTTCGATATAGCATTTCTCGGAGTACGCTTTTGCACAAGTTAGCGCATCGACCATTGCCAAAACTTGCGCGCCATACTGAGAATGATCCCCAACTGATTTTCCGGCGTGAGCAAAGTAGCCTTTGTCTTGATAGTCGAACCTATCTGGTGCATGAAATTCGGGGTGCTTGCCAGCTACTTTGATTATCTGCTGTTGGTCATACAGCCAATGTAACCCCATAGAAGCGACATCCCCGACCAAAGCGCCAACAACGGCGTGGTAAGCTTTTTCTTTATGTTGATCCATAGATAACTCATGTATGAATTGAATGATCAAAGTATAGGTTTCAAACGAGTTAAACGTGCGAATCCTTTCCTATCAATGTAATTGCTGTGAGCAACGTAACCAAATGTATAGCTTACAGAATATATTAGATTGTGGATTTTCACTTCCAGACTATTGAAGATTCAAATAAATACTCGAACGTTTCTCTATGGATTTGAATAATTGAGACAGCATAAAGCAAAGTGAAAAGTAAACGGCGCCAACAATCAGCCAAATTTCAAAAATAAGACCAGATGAGTTAGCCATTTCAGTACCGACAAACGTCATTTCCTGAATAGAAATTAGCGAGACAATCGAGGTATCTTTTACTAAAGAAATAGCCTGCCCGGCCAAAGGTGGGGTGATGGCAGTCAATACTTGTGGCCCAATAACAAAGCGGTATTTAGCGAAGGCAGAAAGCCCAAGCGAATCTGCGGCTTCCCATTGTCCTTTAGGCACACTTTCTAAGCCCGCACGAATAACTTCAGCAATGTAAGCAGAAGACAGTAATCCAATACAAATGACACCTGAGGCTAAATTTTCCCACAAATTAGCTGGACCAAATAAGAAAGCTTGTACCTGATTGATATCGCCATTGTGCTCTCTTAACAATTCTTCTAAGCCTAATAACGGGATGAGTTGATTAGAGACGAAGAAGTAAAAAATGAATACGAATACCAAAGGTGGGATATTGCGCACTAATTGAATAAATAAAAGCGCAGGGGTTCGGAAGAATGCAATCTTTGAATGGCGAGCGACGCCTAATACGGTGCCAAATGATAAGGCTAATGCCATGCTCCATAAGCTTAATCGCAATGTGGCGATCAAACCTTGGAAAAAGTAAGGAACGTTACCGCTGGAAGGCGGAATAAAAATAAGTGAAAAGGCTTCATTCCATCGCCATTGGTAATTAATACCAATGGAGGAACGGTAATATAACCAAATTGAGAATACAGCGAGCACGGCAAGCAGTATTCCATCGAGCAAATTAAGACGACGAAACCAAGGCTTGTTATTCGTATTGGGTTTAACTGAATATGCGTTGCTAGTACTGCTCACAAAGGACCTATTGGCTGGTTTGGTTTAGCTAATTTTTGTTAAATTAACAGGTAATAATCACCTAACCGATAAGAGTCTCCTAACGGTTAGATGATAATAGATAGCGTGCTTACTGACCTTGAGCTATCTGATCTTGCCAATCTAATGTGGCGAACCAATATTCATAGCGCTCTTGTAACCAACCATCTTCAGTACGCTTTTGAATCCACTGGTCAAAGAACTCTGCTTTATCCGTTTCACCTAAACGTACAGCAAAAGCTTCATTGCCTTTAGATAACCGTTCTGTAAAAGGAATAAAGAGAGTGTCTGAATTTTTAATACTTTCATGTTCAGGCTTTGGGCTAGAGGCGATAACCGCATGGGCATTGCCGTTTAACACTTCTTGGAAAGCTTGAGCATCGTCATCGAATTGTAGAACTTTCGCTTTAGGGAAGGTCTCACGTGCAACTTGCACTGTGAATGCCCCACGGCGAGCAGCAATTTTCACGCGGCGAGAGTTAAAATCATCAATCTGAGTAAAACCTTCTGCCAGTTCTTTGTTGGCGGCTAGCTGAACGCCTGAGTGAGAGTAAGGCGCGGTAAATAACACACTTTTAGCACGAGCTTCAGTAATCGACATACCGCCGATGATCACATCGAACTTCTTAGAAAGTAGAGAAGGGATGATACCGTCCCACGCAGTTGGAACAAATTCTACTTTCCATCCAGAATCTTTCGCCAGTTGCTTTGCCACATCAATTTCAAAACCAACCAGATCGCCTTGTTTATTGCGCATGGCCCAAGGAACGAAAGTCGACATTCCTACACGTAGAGTGCCTCGGTCGTTGATCTTATCTAAATTTGGTGTTGATGCAGCAAGTGCCGGCAAGCTAACGGCTAGCGTCAGTAGGGCAGTGATTGCGGTTTTAAATAGCTTCATGCTGATAAATCCTTATTGAGTTCGCCAGTTGGCTCCGAGCTTATGCTCAAGCCAAGCGGAAACGGCAGAAAGTGAAAGTGTAAGCGCTAAGTAAATGATGGCAACTGAGAACCAAATCTCAAATGGCATCGCAGTTTCAGAAACAATGTTTCTGGCCTCTGTTGTTAGGTCGAATATCGCCATGACACTCACAATAGAGGAATTTTTTATTAATGATATGACTTCGTTGGTCAGTGGTGGCAGTGTTCGTTGAACCACTTGAGGTAAAATAACATCCCAGTAAGTAAAAGTTTTCGATAGCCCTAACGATTGAGCTGCTTCAAATTGCCCTTTAGCAATACCATTCAAACCAGAACGGAATATTTCAGCTGTGTAAGCACCTTGAAACAATGCCAGAGCTAATACAGCAGTACTGAATCGGTCTAATCCAATCACAGGACCAAACACAAAATAGAGCAAATAAATTTGTACTAGGAGCGGTGTGTTTCTAATTAGCTCTACATAACTGGTGGCAATCGTCCGGCCTACGATCGAATCAGAATTTCGAAGTAATGCCGTTACTAAGCCAATGAATAGAGTCGCGATTAAGGATAGTAAAGAAATCTTAATGGTGACAAGCAAACCTTCAATTAGCTCGGCAGGCCACCACTCACCATCTTCATAGAAGGCAATGTAATCGGGCACACGGTCCCATTGCCAGCTATAGCCCATAGATTGTGCACCAGAATCTAAAATCCACCCAATTGCGAAAGCTAACAGGCTAATCTGAAAAAGAGCTGAAATCACGGGTTTAAAAATTCGTATGATCATCAGTAAGTGAGAATTTGATTTAGGAAAGTTTGAGTACGTATATGCTGAGGGTTCTCGAACAAAGCTTGAGGTGTGTTCGATTCTACAATTTGCCCTTCATCCATAAAGATGACTCGATCAGCCACTTGTTTAGCAAAACCCATCTCGTGTGTCACACACACCATAGTGATCCCTTCACTTGCAAGTTCGACCATTACATCGAGGACTTCATTAATCATTTCAGGGTCGAGTGCTGATGTCGGTTCATCAAATAATAACAGTTCGGGTTTCATACAAAGTGAACGTGCAATAGCCACGCGCTGCTGCTGCCCTCCCGATAACTGAACAGGGTATTTATGAGCTTGTTCAGCTATGTGTACTCGTTCTAAATAATGCATTGCCAGAGATTCGGCGTCTGACTTATTCATTTTTAAAGTTCGAATAGGGGATAAAGTGAGGTTTTCAAGCACGGTTAAGTGTGGGAATAAATGGAAATGCTGGAATACCATTCCTACTTTTCCTGGTGTATTGAACTGGCAAGGCAAAGATTGCTGCCTAACGGTTAATTCACCTGACTCAAAGGGCTCTAGTTGGTTGATACAGCGAATAAGTGTGGATTTACCCGAACCAGAAGGTCCACAAATCACAACAATTTCACCTTGTTGGATACTTAAATCAATATTCTTAAGGGCATGGAAATCGCCATACCATTTGTTAAGTGCGTTAAACTCAACCATTTGTTGGTGACTGTTCAAATTCTTTTCATACATATCTGCGGTATGGTTCACCATAACAAGATAGAAATGCGATTGCACATAAAAATCTTGGCTTATGGGTGATAAGTAAAGCTTTGTGCTTAAACGAAAAAACAGCGGTAAAAATACCGCTGATTTTATATACAATCGATCTTAAGTCATCAACTTAACATCTTTTGCTAATTAATTATTGAACCGCAGACTCTAGAATCTCACGTGTTTTTTCAATAGTAATTGCTTGGTTTTCACCGAGTTGAACAAAACCGTGTGACTCAAGTTGAGAAATAATGCGATCAATAGCCGTAGGCTTATCTGCCTCGTAATCTGAAAACTCTGTTGCAACATCTAAGCTATGGTAAAAATCTTCAATAGCGCTGATCGTGCGTTCAGCCAAATCAGAGCCTGCTTCTAAACAGAATACATTCTTACCCATTTGCTCTAGCTTGCCACGCTTCACTTCGATTTGGTTACGAAGTAAAGATGGTTGAACAATCGCTAACGAACGAGCGTGGTCTACATGCCAAAGCGCAGTGAATTCATGACCAATCATGTGCGTTGCCCAATCTTGAGGAACGCCAGTACCAATTAAACCGTTCAGAGCTTGGTTTGCTGTCCACATTAGGTTCGCACGCCATTCATCATTGTCGCGTTCATCATATTGCTTACCAAGAACAAGCAGGTTTTTCAGAAGCGTTTCAGCGTAACCTTCTTGAACCATAGCATTAGTTGGCATGGTGATGTACTGCTCACATACGTGAACCCATGCATCAACAAGTCCATTTACTAGCTGACGTTCTGGCAGAGATTTCATTACATCCGGGTCCATTACAGCGAACTTAGGCTGAACAGCAGGGTGCATGAACGGAAGTTTTTCTTGAGTTTCTTTTCGAGTAATTACCGCACCCATATTCGACTCAGAACCTGTTGCTGGAAGCGTTAAAATTGCGCCAATTGGTGTTGCTTCAGTGATTTGGTGTTTACCTTGCAGGATATCCCAACCGTCACCATCGTATTTCGCTGCAGCAGCAACATACTTAGAACCATCAATAACTGAACCACCACCAACTGCGATGATGAAATCAATGGCTTGCTCTTTAACAATCGCAACCGCTTTATCTAGGGTTTCCTTTGTTGGATTAGCTTCAACACCTGAGAATTCTACCCAAGAGTGATTTTTAAGTGCTTCAGTTACTTGGTCATAAACACCATTTTTTTTAATTGAACCGCCACCATAGATCACTAAAACCTTTTGAGATGATTCAACTGAATTGCTGATACTTTGGATTTGACCTTGTCCAAAATGGATAACTGTAGGGTTGACGTATGTGAATTGCATTGCTAATTCCTTGTGTAAGTTCAACATGCCTTAAATCAGCGCATTTGATTATTGTTTTGTTTGTATATTTGCATATTAGTACTGTTCTTATCGTGTTTAAAGAGTGATTTCTCCAAAATAATTGCCTATTTCTACATTGTTGTTATTCTTCAGATATTAAAATTGGTTGGAACAGGCTCTATTTATGCAAACTCTCGCGAACTTGATGCAGTCTTATGTAGATAAAAAAGGTTGGAATGATCTTGAAGGGATCAAAGAAACTGAAATAGACGGTGTTTGGCTTTATAGAAGCAATAAAGGTAACGGTCGGCAGCCTTTTACTTATGAATCGGGGATCATCTTACTTGCTCAAGGGCGAAAAAATATCTACATCGGTGATCGTCCAGTCACTTATGCCGCGGGTGATTACTTGGTCGTTGGTGTCCCTATGCCATTAGAGTGTGAAGCCATGCCAATTAATGGAGAACCTTTATTGGGTTTATCGATTACGATTGATCCCAAACGGCTGCATAAGCTCGTTAAGCAACTAGAGGAACAAGGCTTTTTAGAAAGTTACTGCAATAAACATAAAGCGGGCAGTAGTGGTCTTGAATCAACAGAAATGGAAGCGCTAATGTTAGATAGCTGCACTCGCTTAATGAAAACACTTCATTGTGAAATAGAAGCCAATATCTTAGGTGATGCTTTAATTGATGAAGTTGTTTATAGAGCATTAACTGGAGCTGAAGGACGTGTCCTATTTGATCTGGCTCATCAAGATGGGCATTACGCTAGAGTGGCTAAAGCACTATCTAAAGTTCATGAGGAATACGATCAAACGATCACTGTTCAATCATTGGCTGAAGAAGCGAATATGAGTGTGTCAGCTTTCCATAATGCGTTTAGAAATGTGACCTTTGAATCCCCTTTGCAGTATTTGAAAAAAGTTCGATTAAACAAGGCAAAAGATCTCATTCAAATAGAAGGCATGAGAATTAGTGATGCAGCAAGAAGAGTTGGCTATTCGAGTCCTTCTCAATTTAGCAGAGAATTTAAACGTCACTTTAACGCTACTCCAAGAGCAATTTAGTCGTTAACTAGAAATTATAGTTTCTAGCTGGGAAACAAAAAGGGGAAATTTATAATATGCAATCTACTCTTTTTCTTGATGTACTATCATAGGATACTTAAGCCCCCTATAGGGAAGTACTAGTCATGCTTTTCTGTGGAAAGCGCATTTGATGCCAGAACGGAGGTTATTCTAATTCCTTTGTGAAGCATTGAATGCGCTTTTTTTATATTATGAAATTTACTGGCTACATTATTATTTATTGCACAAGAAGAGAGTTACCACCTCCTCAATCACGACTTTTACACTCCCTTCTTTAATTTATAATATTCGAGAGTGGGCTGGTAACACCACTGGCACCTCTATCTAATATGTGGGTATAAATTTGAGTGGTTTTTACATCTGAATGACCAAGCTGCTCTTGTATCGTTCTTATATCAGCCCCTGATTCTAAAAGATGAGTAGCAAAGCTGTGTCGCAGTGTGTGGCAGGTTATGTTTTTAGTTATTCCTGCATCTTTACCTGCTCGTTTTACGGCTCTTTGGAGTGCAATTTCATTAATATGATGGCGTCTCAATAAACTGGACTGCGGATCTGTAGATAATTTTGTTGAGGGAAACAAATAATGCCAATTAAAGTCTAGACTAGCGTTTGGGTATTTACGTTGTAAAGATTGATTTAGCCAAACTCCATCATAACCAGCCGAGTTGATATCTTTTTTGTAATAGCTTAGCGCTATGCTCTCTTGCTGTTTCAGTAAGGGTACTAGCTCTTTAGCCAGTGTTACCGTTCTATTTTTTCCGCCTTTACCTTGCCATATACGAATAGCTCCGTAATGATAATCAATATCTTGTATGCTAAGCCTCACACATTCCATTACGCGTAAACCTGACCCATAAAGCAGCATTATGTGGAGCTTATATTTGGGGTCAATATGCACTAGAAACTGTGACATCTCATTTTTTGTTAAAACGACTGGGAGCTTTCTGTCTAGTTGTGATTTTTGAAACTTCATTTCAAGGGAGAGCGGTGTTCTGAAATATTCGCGGTATAAAAAATTGATCGAATTTAAAGCCAAAGCCTGTGTTTTGGCGGCTACCTTTTTTTCTATAGCGAGATAGCTTAAAAACCTTTCAACGTGTTTTTCATTTAACTTTGAAGGGTGCTCCATATTGTGGAATATAATGTATTTTTTGATCCACATAAGGTACGCCTCAATGGTTTTACTCGCATAATGGCGTGTCCGCATATGATCTTGCACACTGAGTAGAAACTGATTTTTCATGATTAGCTTATTTTTAGGTATGTAATTATATACAGTTGTACTTAAAGTTAAGTGATTCAAGAATTATGAGACACTTTGCAATCTAATTGCCAAGTTCACAGCAAGTTATAATACTCAGTTGATATGTGTTTCAATCAGTTACGTGATATTATTCTAAGTTCTTCACCCGTGTGAAGTGGCGGTAGCGTGGGTGATTAGGTATACAGTTAGATGTATAGAAAGCGTTAGGTATCCGAGTTTATGGACAAACAAATACTTTAAGGATAATGAGTAAAATATGAATGTTTTTTGTCGAAATTGTGGTCAGGYAATGCCAGAGACTGCCAATGTWTGTAGCACTTGTAATCATAAACAAGAGTTCATGTCTTCCAGAGATACKACATGTCGAAATTCAGATGGYGTAGTGGCCTTTTTTGTYTGTTTRCTCTTTGGTTGGCTAGGCATTCATAGATTCGTGTATGGAAAAATAGGCACTGGTATATTRATGTTTTTGACTGGAGGCGGTTTTGGMATTTGGTGGATTGTAGACACCATTCGGATTGGAGTCTGCAACAATTTTACCGACTCTAAAGGAAGAGCGTTGAGTCTTATTCATAGYAACTAGTGCTCGCTTGCAATATACCTAACAAGCAATTTAAGCAGACTGCCAACGMTTGGCATTTTCAGTTGGGTTTAGCTTCAGTGTTTACGGTGCTAAGTTTGAGTATATCGGTAGCGTTGTCAGCTACTTAATTGGGCGTTAGCCCTTACAATAGGATTTAAAATTGTTTGAATTTCATATAAAAAGAACGAAGTTTTTGCTGGTATTACAGGGAATAGCTTTAATCGGGGTTTCGTTGATATCATTTGCTGTACTTTCCCAAATGTCTCAGTTTCCTTTTTCGGATTTACTACTTGTATTATTACCTATTTTGTTGATTGCTAGCCTTAATATTGCCAGTTTTTACGGTCTTTTTAAGAAGCAGTTATGGTCACTTAAATTGATCATGGGACTTTATTTTATACAACTAATAGGAATTGAAACACCTGATTTCTCATTTGCACTGTCCACGGGAGTCAAACTCCCGATAAGCGTTACATTCAACGAATTGACCGTAACGTTAAATATACTAGCTGCTTTAGTTCTTTGGGTTTCTTATTCAAGCCTCAAGTCGTTAAAACAGGGCTAACAAGCAATTTAAGCTGACAGCCAACACGTGGCATTTTCAGTTCCAAATGCTTTGGGTGTAATCGGTGCGTTGCTTTAGGTTCAGGTTTGTGTTGGTCTGCAACTTAATTGGGCGTTATGTGGTTGCAGTAAAAATAGGATTTTCAGGTGTTAGAAATTAAAACAATAGGCTTATTCTTTGTAACAGCAATCGCTGAAATCTTAGGGTGCTACCTAA
>NZ_JAKJSZ010000021.1:0-102896 GCF_050337535.1 Vibrio kagoshimensis | reverse complement strand
ATGTAACATCGGTAGGCGGTGCTCAAGAATCAGTAGCTATTATTGATGCGGCACTTAAATACGTAGATAGCCACCGAGCTGAACTGGGTGCATTCCAGAACCGTTTCGACCACGCTATCAGCAACTTAGACAACATTAACGAAAACGTAAATGCTTCTAAGAGCCGTATTAAAGATACCGACTTCGCGAAAGAAACGACTCAGATGACTAAGACTCAGATCCTTTCTCAAGCATCAAGTTCGATTCTTGCACAAGCGAAACAAGCGCCTAACTCAGCGTTGAGCCTACTAGGCTAAAAAAGTAAAATTATGAATAAAGCCAGGTGTCCTCACCTGGCTTTATTTTTTTGTGGAGAATATACCAAATAGAATTTTGAATAATTCAGTTATATGAACGTATTGAATCCAGAGCTTTAAAATAGACAACTGAAGAGGAGAGGGATTTTAAATACATGGTGTCATTGAAGACCAACATGTCTGCCATGATCGCCCAAAAATATATGGGAGATGCTCA
Organism: Vibrio kagoshimensis; assembly: GCF_050337535.1. Classification (NCBI taxonomy): domain Bacteria; kingdom Pseudomonadati; phylum Pseudomonadota; class Gammaproteobacteria; order Vibrionales; family Vibrionaceae; genus Vibrio; species Vibrio kagoshimensis. Next base: position 102,383 of record NZ_JAKJSZ010000021.1, on the reverse strand, counting down.
AGCGGATGTTGTCGACGCCCAAAGTAAACTGAGTTCTGGTTCTCGAATTGTTAAAGCTAGTGATGATGCTGCAGGTTTGCAGATAGCTAATCGATTATATGCACAAACCCGCGGAATAGACACTGCGCAAAGCAATGCAAATAATGCTTATTCTATAGCTCAAACAGCTGAAGGTGCATTGCATGAAAGTACTAATATGCTGCAAAAGCTACGTGAACTTGCGTTGCAATCAGCGAACGGTGCGAATACGCAAAACGATAGAGAGAGCATTCATCTAGAAGCTGAAATGTTGAAAGATGATTTAGATAGGATTGCTTTAACAACCACTTTTGCTGGTGAAGAGTTATTCGATGGATATTTTGGGAAAAAAAGTTTTTATCTTGGTCCTGATGCTAATGGAGTCTCACTGAATTTGAAAAATATGCGAACAGATCACTCTGAAATGGGGGGTAATTTTGTTCGTGCATCGGATTCTACTGATGAAAATTGGTCTGTGACTGAGAATGAAAATGAGCTGAAATTTGATTATATTGATAGGCAAGGTAAATCAGAGCAACTAGATATTAGGCTTAAAACAGGTGATGATGTTCATCAGGTGGCAAGTTATATCAACGGGCAGCAAGATGTGATGAAAGCTTCGGTTACAGAGGATTTCGAATTACAGTTTTTTGCTTCTACGAAGCTTGCTCCTGAGGGGTTTGAGGTTTCTGGTAGTTTTGCTAATAGCCTAGCAATAGGAGATACAGAGCCTATTGGGCTAGATGACTTAGACCTATCAAATGTAGGAGATGCTCAGTTAGGGATCGCGGTTGTAGATGCGTCCTTAAAGTATGTCGATGGTCACCGTAGTGAAATTGGTGGATTTCAAAATGGAGTAAGCAGAACAATAGATAACTTGACTAGCATGGACAGCAATATATCGGTAGCGGAAGGTAGTATCCGAGATACTGACTATGCAAGAGCGTCGACTCGGTTAGTGAAATCGCAAATTTTAGGGCAAGCGACTTCTGCACTTTATGCCCAAGCGAATCAAAATCCGACAGCAGCTTTAAGCTTACTAGGTTAGTTATTGGGTTAGATTGCTCTAGAAACAAAAAACGCTGCTCAGGGCAGCGTTTTATTTTAAAGGAACTAGATTATTTAGTTACTTTAAGAACTGGAGTTTCACCAACAGTTACAGAACCAGAAAGTTTGTTTAACTCTTTGATTTCGTCCATGTTAGAAATAACAACAGGAGTAAGAGTTGATTTAGCTTTCTCTTCTAGAAGCGCTAGGTCGAAAGTGATGATTGTGTCACCAGCTTTAACAGATTGACCTTCTTCAGCTACACGAGTGAAGCCTTCACCTTTTAGCTCAACAGTATCGATACCGAAGTGAACGAAAAGCTCAACGCCATCGTCAGACTCAATAGAGAATGCGTGGTTAGTTTCGAAGATTTTACCGATAGTACCGTTTACAGGAGCTACCATTTTGTCGCCTGCTGGTTTAATTGCGATGCCGTCACCAACAATTTTTTCAGCGAAAACTACATCTGGCACATCTTCGATGTTTACGATTTCGCCAGAAAGAGGTGCGATGATTTCGATTGCACCAGCATCAGCGCTGTCATCAGATACAAGCTTTTTCAGTTTGTCAAACAGACCCATTGTGTCATGCTCCTAACGTTTAGTTTTATTCTGTAGAATATACTATACCAATCTAACAAATTAGACGACTATTTTTAAGCCGTCTAACTTTATTAAGCTCTTGGTGATTACTGAGTTTTCTCAGCGATGAATTTTTCTACGCAAGCTTCAATTTCTGCAGCTGTAGGTAGAGATAGTGCTTCGTCAGCCATAGCTTTAACTTCTGCGAAGTTAGAGTTACGGATTACTTTCTTAACTTTAGGGATAGAGATACCGCTCATAGAGAACTCATCTAGACCCATACCAAGAAGAAGTAGAGTTGCACGCTCATCGCCTGCTAGCTCGCCACACATACCTGTCCATTTGCCTTCTTTATGAGAAGCATCGATTACTTGCTTGATTACAAGAAGAACCGCTGGAGATAGTGGGTTGTAAAGGTGAGAAATCATCTCGTTACCACGGTCAACTGCAAGAGTGTATTGCGTTAGATCGTTAGTACCGATAGAGAAGAAAGCTACTTCTTTAGCAAGGTGGTGGGCGATTGCTGCTGCTGCTGGAGTCTCAACCATTACGCCAATTTCGATGTCTTCATCGAATGCGTGACCTTCAGCGCGAAGTTCAACTTTGTACTCTTCGATTGCTTTTTTCAGTTCACGGATCTCTTCAATAGAAATGATCATTGGGAACATGATACGTAGCTTACCGTGTGCAGATGCACGAAGAATGCCGCGTAGTTGGTCACGTAAGATTTCACGGCGATCCAAGCTGATACGTACTGCACGCCAGCCTAGGAACGGGTTCATTTCTTCTGGAAGATCCATGTATGGAAGATCTTTATCGCCACCGATATCCATTGTACGGATAATCACTGACTCACCGTGCATTGCTTCCGCTACTTCTTTGTAAGCAATATATTGCTCTTCTTCAGTAGGAAGTGCAGTACGGTCCATGAATAGGAATTCAGTACGGTACAGACCAACACCTTCGCCACCGTTGCGCAGGATACCGTCACAGTCTTTAACTGTACCGATGTTGCCGCAAACTTCTACTTGATGGTTATCAAGAGTGATAGCTGGTAGGTCTTTAAGTTTTGCTAGTTCAGCCGCTTCTGCTTCAAAATCAGATTTGATTTTCTTAGCTTCTGCTAATTCAGCGTCAGAAGGGTTGATGATGATCTTGTTGTTCATCGCGTCTAGCACAAGCATGTCGCCGTTCTTAACTTGCTTAGTGATATCGTTAGTACCAACGATAGCTGGAAGCTCAAGTGAACGTGCCATGATTGAAGTATGAGATGTACGACCGCCGATGTCACAAGCGAAACCAAGAACGTAGTCTAGGTTGATTTGCGCAGTTTCAGATGGCGTTAGGTCGTAAGCAACTAGGATAACTTGTTCATTGATATCTGCTAGAGACACAATGTTGATGCCTAGTGCATTTTTAACGAAGCGAGTACCGATATCACGGATATCAGTCGCACGTTCTTTTAGGTACTCATCATCAAGTGACTCAAGTGCAACAGCTTGCTCTTCGATCACTGTGTAGATCGCGTTGTCTGCGTGCATTTTGTCTTTCTTGATGAGTGCTAAAATCTCTTCTTCTAGCTCTTCATCTTCAAGCAGCATGATGTGGCCTTCAAAGATTGCTTCTTTTTCTTCGCCAAAAGTTTCAAGTGCTTTTTGCTTTACAACTTCAAGTTGTTGAGAAGATTTGTTACGAGCGTCAAAAAAACGCTGAACTTCTGCTTCAACTTGATCGTCTGAGATAGATTGAGTGTTTAGGACAATTTCATCTTCTTGAAGTAGTAGTGCTTTACCGAAAGCAATACCAGGAGATGCTAGGATGCCTGAAATCATAGCCTTACCTTAGTTGTTCAACTGTAAACGGGAGAATGTGTGACTTTAAGCTGCTGACAATAAGTCGTGCTTATTCGTCTCTATTTCGAACAAAGCCACTTTGCTATGCAAAATGGCTTTGAAAAGAGGAGACCGGATTAGTGTAGTTGATCCATAAGAGCAACTAGGTGGTCTACAGCTTGCTGAGCTTGAGGACCTTCAGCAGAAATAGTTACGTTAGTACCTTTTACTAGGCCTAAAGTTTGTAGCTTGAAAAGGCTTTTTGCGCTAGCGCTTTTGCCGTTCGAAGTCACAGTGATGTCTGCATCGAAAGATTTTGCTTCTTTAACGAACTGTGCAGCAGGACGAGTGTGAAGACCATTTTCTGCTGTGATTTCTACTTGCTTCTCGTACATTTTATATACCCCAATTAATTTATTTTTTGTAAGTTTGTAACCAGTTCAGCTTAACTTCTTTGACTCAATTCTGCTAGAGCCGAAGAGTTTTGTTCGTGTCAGAAATGAAACTGGTTAAAAGTTTTCCAGCTATGGTGTTCTTTTTTGAATACTCACAACCTTCGAAAATCTGTTTATTGCTTCTTTTATTTTGAAGCGAAAAATAAAACAGATGTGATATTACCAAAGGTGAGGCAGGGATCAACAAAAAAGCCCCTAATAGGGGCTTTTTTGGAGTAAAAATTGATTTGACCACATATTACTGCTGGTTCTCTTTCTCCGTGAAAATGCCAGCAAATAGGGCTGTACTTAGGTAACGCTCACCAGAGCTTGGCAATACGGTAACGATAGTTTTTCCTTCAAATTCAGGAAGTTCCGCTAGTCTGTTAGCTGCAACAACGGCTGCGCCAGAAGATATGCCAGCCAGGATACCTTCTTCTTCCATCAAGCGACGAGCCATTTCAATTGCTTCATCAGATGTTACAGATTCAACGCGGTCAATAATCTCTAAATCAAGGTTTCCAGGAATAAATCCAGCACCGATACCTTGAATCTTATGAGGAGCAGGCTTAATTTCTTCACCCGCTAGAGCTTGTGCAATCACTGGAGATTCAGCTGGCTCAACTGCAACTGAAGTGATTGCTTTGCCTTTTTCACCTTTGATGAATCGGCTTGTACCTGTGATTGTACCGCCAGTACCAACACCGGCTACAAACACGTCAATTTCGCCGTCAGTAGCTTCCCAAATTTCAGGGCCAGTAGTCTGTTCATGAATTTGAGGGTTTGCTGGGTTGTTGAATTGTTGTAGTAGTAAGTATTTGTCTGGATCTGCTGCAACGATTTCTTCTGCTTTTGCGATAGCGCCATTCATACCTTTTGGAGCTTCAGTCAGCACAAGGTTAGCACCTAAAGCTTTTAGTAGTTTACGACGCTCTAAGCTCATAGACTCAGGCATTGTTAGTGTTAGCTTGTAACCACGAGCAGCAGCAACGAAAGCTAGAGCAACACCTGTATTACCACTTGTCGGCTCAACCAGCTCGATACCTTCTTTTAAAGTACCTGCTTTTTCTGCTTCCCAAATCATATTTGCGCCAATACGGCATTTAACACTAAAGCTAGGGTTACGAGCTTCAATTTTTGCTAATACTTTACCTTTACTTACTTTATTTAAGCGGACTAGGGGAGTATTGCCAATTGTTTGAGTGTTGTCTTCGTAGATTTTGCTCATCTGATGTTCCTTCATTTAATGATAGAACTAAACGTAGTATATCAATCGGAATACCGTCTAGTGTCTCTTAATGTTTTTTGATCTTGAAAAGAGATTAGAATAGATGAAAAAAAGGTAAAAGGATTAAAAAGTTATATCATATAGAGATGTGGTGCGAAGACGCAGGATTATCCCTAGATGTTGGACATCTAGGGAAGGTAGATTAACGCTTAATTTGATCTTTGAATTCACCCACCCACATTGCAGTTGCACCACAAACAGCAACAGGCATAACAATTAGATTAAGAATTGGGATGGTTGTAAATAATGAAACCAACATACCAAAGCTATAGGCTTTTCCTTGTTTTTGTTTCAAATTGTTTCTCATGTCATCAAAGCTAATTTTATGGTTATCAAATGGATAATCAGCATACTGAATCGCTAAAATCCATGCAGTAAAAATAAACCATAGAAATGGCGCGACAGTTTGACCTAAAGCTGGAATCAGTAATAGAAGGAAGAGACCAATAGCTTTAGGTAACACATAGACAAGTTTTCTCCACTCACGCGCTAGGATCCTTGGTGTATCTTTTAGGACGTCGAGCAAACCATCATCATTTACTTTTTTTCCGCTAAGCATCTCTTCTACTTTTTCTGCTAGAAGCCCATTGAATGGGGCGGCGACAAAATTAGCGAGTGTGCTAAAGAAGTAAGAGAAAGTAGCTAAGATAGTTAAAGTCAGTAATGGCCATAATATATAAGATAACCATGAAAGAAATTCAGGTAACCCACCAATCCAACTTTCTATCCAGATATTCAAGTTGGAAAATATATAAAATAGAGCACCACCTACAAGTAAGACGTTAGCAAGTAGTGGCAGGAGCACAAACTTACGAATACTTGGGGATAAGGCTATTTTAAGGCCATATATAAAGTAGCCGAAGCCAGAATGTCGTTTAGATTCAGTATGCATATTCAATATGTTGGTTAATTTGCGGACAGATATAGTGTACTCGACCAGAATTAAGAAAAAAAGCGTGGTGAAAATCACATCATCTGATGAACTTCTTTCATTAAATTGTTCTAAAACAGTCACTACATTTGGTAGAGTAGTGAGATTAGCCAAATTAACTTAACTCAGTAACAGCTTTAATAAGCTAGTTAACTGGGGCAGCTGAGAGCGAAAAATGCAGGAATTGCGATTTGTACTCATTATTGTAGGCGCTTTAGCTATCGCCGCATTATTGTTCCATGGCTTATGGACGAGTAAGAAAGAAGGAAAAGCAAAGTTTGGTGATAAACCGTTGGGTAAGCTTGATAACGGTGAACTTGACAGCCAAGAAGACTTACCTAGCCGTTCATTTGCTCCTGAAGATGATTTTGAAATAATAAGGAAAGAGCGTAAAGAACCTGATTTTGCTACGCCTGAGTTTACAGCAGATCCTCTTATTGATTCAGATGTATTAATGAGCCCTCAAAGCGTTGATGCTAAAAAATCATTTGAACCTGATGAAGTACCTTCATTTAGTGTTACAGATACTCCTGAAACCTTCGAAGATAACGCATCTGAGAGCATTTACGATGTAGTACCATCTCAATCGGTTGCCAGCCCTTCGTCTGAAATGGTTGAGAGTGGAATTAAGCAAACAGAGCAACCTCAGCCTGCAGATGTATTCGGTTCAGAGTCTCCTCATATAGTGAGTACTCCGCTGGCACACGAAAACCAAGTGAGTGATGCAGAAGAAGGCACCATTCAAGAAAGTGCGGTTAAAGACGAAGAACCGGAATTAGAAGTCATTATCTTAAATGTTCATTGCGCGGGTGAGGCACCATTTATTGGAACTGAATTGTTCCGTAGCATGGAAAATAATGGCCTGACTTATGGTGAGATGGCTATTTATCATTGTTATGCAGGAAATGCTGATTCACCTAAAGTGATTTTTAGTGTGGCGAATATGATGCAGCCAGGTACTTTAGAGCATGGCAATCGAGCAGACTTCTCTACGAAAGGTATTTCATTCTTTATGACCTTACCTTGCTTCGGAGAAGCGGACCAAAATTTCAACGTAATGTTACGTGCTGCTCAAAAAATTGCAGATGACATGGGTGGGAATGTGTTAGATGAATCTCGTAATTTGATGACACCAAATCGTTTATCAGATTACAGAAAACAGATTCGAGACTTTATGACTAAGTAGTTTCGTATTGTTAAGCCATATTACCTCCAATATCAGTACATAGTGACTATACTGGTACACAGTCTAGAAAATAATCGCTGTAAAATTCATAAAGAGAAAAGGGTTCCTCAGGGAGCCCTTTTTGATGTTTAGATATATACCGAGAATATTATGAAAGAATCCATTCAAGCTACCTTAGAACAGCTCAAAGAAACACTGCACTACCATGCTGTCCGTTATTACGTGGAAGATAGTCCTGAAATACCTGATGCAGAGTATGATCGGTTAATGCAGCAGTTACTTGAAATTGAAAAGCAGAATCCGCAGCTCATCAGCATTGACTCTCCTAGCCAGCGTGTTGGCGGGCAGCCACTTGATGGCTTTAGTCAAGTAAGCCATGAGATTCCAATGCTGTCACTGGATAATGCATTTGATGATAGTGATCTGGATTCATTCTATAAGCGAATGTCTGACCGCGCTCCGACTTCAGACTTAAGTACATTCTGTTGCGAACCAAAACTGGATGGTTTAGCCGTTAGCCTTCTATATGAACAGGGTACATTGGTTCAAGCTGCGACACGTGGTGATGGAGCGACAGGTGAGAACATTACCGAAAATGTCCGAACAATAAGCGCAATCCCTTTAAAACTGCAAGGTGAAGGTTGGCCCGAACGAATCGAAGTTAGGGGGGAAGTCTTCATGCCTAAAGCTGGGTTCGATAAGTTAAATGAGCTTGCAATTAAAAAAGGTGAGAAAGCGTTTGTAAACCCAAGGAATGCTGCCGCAGGTAGTCTAAGGCAGCTAGATTCAAGAATTACCGCGACTCGCCCTTTAAGCTTTTATGCTTATAGCGTCGGAGTCGTAGAAGGCGCGGAGTTATCTGGAAGCCACTACAATCGATTTCTGCAACTTAAAAGTTGGGGACTCCCAATGTGCCCTGAAACTAAGCAACTAAGCTCTCTCGATGATGTGAAGGCTTACTATCAAGATATCATGACCCGTCGTGATGCTTTAGCTTATGAAATTGATGGTGTAGTGATTAAAATTGACAGTATTAAAGCGCAAGAAACTTTAGGGTTTGTGGCAAGAGCTCCTAGATGGGCTATTGCTTACAAATTTCCAGCGCAAGAAGAGATCACGCTTTTAAATGATGTGGAGTTTCAGGTTGGTCGAACCGGTGCGATTACTCCTGTGGCGAAGTTAGAGCCTATTTTTGTAGGTGGCGTAACCGTTAGCAACGCAACCCTGCATAATGCTGATGAGATTGAACGACTTGGCGTTAAGATTGGTGATAGCGTTATTATCCGAAGAGCGGGAGATGTTATTCCCCAAATTGTATCTGTTAATGTTGAACGTAGACCGGAAAATGCTCAAGACATCGTATTTCCAAGTGCCTGTCCTGTATGTTCCTCTTCGGTGGAAAGAGTGGAGGGGGAAGCTGTTGCCCGTTGTAGTGGTGGATTAGTGTGCCAAGCTCAACGCAAAGAAGCCCTTAAGCATTTTGTTTCACGAAAAGCATTAGACGTGGATGGTTTAGGAGTAAAAGTAATAGAGCAGCTTGTTGATCGTGAAATGGTTGAGACTCCCGCGGATTTATTCAAATTAAGTGCAGGTCTACTAACTGTATTGGATCGTATGGGACCTAAATCTGCTCAAAATGTTGTTAATGCGCTGAATACCGCTAAAGAAACTACATTGGCAAGATTTATCTATTCACTCGGCATTCGTGAAGTCGGGGAAGCAACAGCGATGAATTTAGCTCAACACTATAAGTCCCTAGATGCTGTTTCATTGGCGACACACGATTCTTTACTCGAAGTTTCAGATATAGGTAATATTGTTGCGAAGCATATCACATCTTTTTTCTCGCAAGAAAAAAATAAAAATGTAGTCAATGAGCTGATTGAGCTTGGTGTTCGCTGGCCTGAAATCGTATCGCTTGATGAAGGTGTTGAACTACCATTAGAAGGTAAAGTGGTGGTACTTACTGGTTCATTATCCCAACTCGGTCGCTCAGAAGCCAAAGCGGCATTGCAGAGTTTGGGTGCCAAAGTAACGGGCAGCGTTTCAAAGAAAACGGATATTTTATTTGCTGGTGAAGCTGCGGGTTCGAAACTGGCTAAAGCTCAGGAGCTAGGAATAGACATTAAAACTGAGCAAGACTTGCTCGATATGATTAATTAATACATTTTCCATGCTTCTAAAAAGGCACCACTTAGTGGTGCCTTTTTTATTTTTAGACTTAAAATAAAAGTACAAAATTCGCTCAATAAATTAAGCCATATAATACGTGAGCTTTTTATTACGTGATCACTATCTATGTTAAGGATAATCAATAAATAAAATAAAAATAATGCGACGCACTTCAATTGAATTTTAGCTTTGCATATATCTAAATTGTTGTTTTTTAAGGTTTATATATATTTAAAGTACATCGCTCTGTTTATTGTGTACTTGGATCACTAAGTTGATGAAAATTTGGAGTTGCTCATATTTTTTTAGATGTGAATTAAGTTCTGGTTGATATTTTTTGTCGCAAAGTTAGTCTGGGTTTCATGGATGCACGAGGTGTATGCAGGACAGAGTTAGAGAATTTATGAATTAAGATAATAGGTTCTCAAAATGAAAGAGATAATGTTTCTCCCTTCGGCGGCCAACTTAAGGTGAGAAATATAAAAATAGCTATATCCAATTTTTTAGGAGTTTTTCCATGGAACACAAATTTTTTAAACGTACTCTACTAGGTGCAGTAATTGCAGCATCTTCAATCGGCTCTGCTAGTGCAGCAGTTCAATTAGCTGGCGAAAACTTTGAAATCTACGGTACTGCCGCAGTTTACAATATGACGATTGATAGCAAGGATTCTGCAACTGATACAAATAACACTGTAGGCGTTGAATCAAAAATTGGCTTTAAAGGCAAGCACGTTTATGAAGATTTCGGTCCAGACCTAATCTGGCAAATCGAATCTGGTTGGGCATCAAATGCTGACCGCTCTTGGGATGATTCAAAAGGTATCCTTGGTGGTCGTGATACATTCATGGGTCTAGTTTTCAACGATGTTGGTACACTTAAGTTTGGTCGCCAAACGCACGCTGCATTTGACCTTGTCGATTGGCCACACTCAAACCCAGGTCTAGGTAACGTTTTCGATTGGAACAATGACCTAGGTGCAGGTTACCAAGATCGTGCAGATAATATGATTCGTTTAGAATCTGCAGCTTTCGGTCCTGTTAAAGTAAACGCAACTTTCTCTGGTATGGAAAGCTCTACATCTGAAATGATTTCATCGTTTGCAGCGTATTTCACTCAAGATAAGTATGCTTTACACGCTGGTTACTACATGCGTGGTGACTCAGAAGATCAAACAGCAGCTGATGCATTTAAAGAGCACTCTTATGCAATTGTTGGTGGTAGCCTTTACCTAGGTAAGCTGACACTTACAGGTGCATATAAGATGATGGATTACGATGGTAATGGTCAAAATGCAATTTCTGCAACTGGTCAATACATGCTGACAGATAAGATGCTTGTTAAACTAGGTTACGCTTCTACAGATGAAGCTGACGGTGTAGCTGGTGATACTGGTGATACAGCAATTACAGGTCGTCTAGGTTACTTACTACCAAGCACGTACTTGTACATGGATATTCGTAACTATGATTTTAATGGTAGCGATGAAAGTGCTGATAACACTCGCCTATTGTTAGGTGCAGAATACTACTTCTAATCTTGCCTTGAAGTAAATTTAAATTTCTGCCTTTGCGAGCACCAATTGTGGTGCTCGCATTTTCTCTAAAAGGACTAAATAATGAAATTATTAAAAAAATCAATTCTTGCCGTAACGATGATGACATCATTTAGTGCTTTTTCTGCTGTCGATGTGTATTTTGAACAGGGAATTGAAGCTTTAATTATTAATGGTGATGGTGTTAATAACTTAGCGACCCAACTAGAAACGACAGAGCTAAAAGATGGAGCTAATCAATTTGTTGTCCGCATTTCTAAACTGATAAGAGAGCAAGGAAAATTTATTAAGTTTAAGTCACAACCTGTCGTGATAACATTTGAAGCTCATGATGAAAAATTAACAGTTCAAGCTGGCAAAAAGTTTGATTCAGTTGAACAAGTTGGTGATTTTGATAAAAAACCAACAGTGAATCTATTAGATAGTAAAGGAAATAAAATTGATTTCCATATGGGCTATTTAGTCGCGGGTAAAGGTCTCATAAGAGATTTTGACGAAGAGCTTGTGCAGTACAACAGTGAAAGAGAGTACTCTTTTAGCTATGCGGATAGTGCAGTGGCAGCGACTTCTAGCGCTGATAAAGCTGTGTCAACAGTAGAAAGCAGTACTAAATCTGTTCAATTCTCGCTAGCTGATACTGATGATGTAGAGAGTATAAAGAAGATGTATAGCAAGCTATCTGAATCGAAAAGAAAAGCATTCCTGTCATGGGCTATTGTTCAATAAGTTTAAAACGGTATCAGTATTCTAAAGGCAAGCTCAGAGAGCTTGCCTTTTTTAATATTAGAGTCGTGTTATTTAGCCTTACCTTTACTAATACGGCACATTTCTGTTGGAATATATTTCATGTCGCCACTTTCTAGCTCACAGTTTACTAGTGGACCAAGTTGAGTCCCACCGACTGAATTCGTATTATTTGAAGCGCTGACATGGAATGAAAATAATACGCTAGCTAAAATAATTAGAAACTTAGTCATAATTTTCCCCTTTAGTTTAATTTTCTGAAAGGCAACTTTGCGAGTCAGTTATAAATATTGTAGAGGGGGAGGGGCTATCGTCAAATTAATTGATAACAATTCTTGTTTTTTTTGAATTAATAAGTTCTTGTTTTCTGTTCTTGTTTCTTTTAGATAATAGGTTTTTTTGTTTAGTGATGGAAAGCGAGCCGTAATAATAGTGAACTTATTTTTACATATTAAATTTTTAACTTATTAAAAAGTAACGTTGTTTGCTTTTTAATCTTCAACTCGTTGTTATTTAGCTCGTAACTGAGCACGCTTTTCATAGTTCTTAGAAAAAATTGACTGTGTGTATGCATAGTTTTAAATTCACCAGTAAGAAGATCTAAGTTAATCAGAGTTTTTATGAGCATGAATATCAGTGAAATCGCTTCTCAGACAGGCTTATCAGCAAAGTCGATAAGGATGTATGAGGATAAAAAGATCATCTCAACACCACTTCGTTCAGATAACGGTTATCGCATATACAATGAAAAGCACGTTACTCAGTTAGGTATTATTGCTAAAGCAAGAAGGGCTGGCTTTTCTCTAGATGAATGTAAAGCGCTAGTTGAACTTGCGGATAACCCATGCAGAGAAAGCGCAGAAGTGAAAGAAAAAGCTAAGAAGAAACTAGAGGAAGTGAATAAAAAAATTGCAGATTTACAGGCAATAAAACAAACTTTGGATGAATGGGTCAAGTTATGTCCTGGTGACTCAAATAGTGAATGCCCAATTATTGATTCTTTAACAAGAAAGTGACACTGAGTGCCACTTTCTTGAGAATGCGCTTAATCGCTTAATCGCTTAATCGCTTAATAGTAAGCACAATGCCGTCTACATCGGTAATTTCGACTTCTGTACCAGCTTTTAAATCTTCATTTGAGATTGCAGACCAAGAGCTATCACCAAGCTTTACGCGACAATTTCCCTTTATGATATCTTCATCTAACCGGATTGTTTTTCCAATTAATTGTTTATCTCTTTGGTTCAAATCCCGAGACTTATCCGAAGCTTTGTCTTGTGAAAGTTGCCTTCTCCACCATAACCAAGTTGTTATTAAAGAGAAACTACCGAAAGATAGCCACTGAACTTGCCAGCCTATAGGTAAGACAGCGACAAGTACACCAACTAGCATGGCTGAAATACCTAGCCATAGAAAATAGCCCGCGGCTCCTAAAAGCTCGACAGAAAGTAACGCGAGCCCGAAAGCTAACCAATGCCAGTGGTTAACTTGTTCTAACAGTTCGACCATACCTACCCCTTATTTTGAGAGTCCGGTTTTTGATTAAACATTTCAGCGACACCGGCAATTGACCCCATTAAACCGGTAGCTTCAAGTGGAAGCATTATCACTTTACCATTTTCTGCTTGACCGATAGATTTTAGAGCATCGGTATAGCCTTGAGCTATAAAGTAATTAACCGCTTGCATATCACCTTGAGCAATAGCCGTTGATACCATCTCTGTTGCTTTAGCTTCAGCTTCAGCAGCACGTTCACGGGCTTCAGCTTGTAGTATTGCAGCCTGTTTCTGGCCTTCGGCTTTTAAAATTTCTGACTGTTTATGACCTTCAGCCTTAAGGATCTCAGCTTGTCTAACGCCTTCCGCTTCTAAAATATCAGCACGCTTATTACGTTCTGCTTTCATTTGTGCATTCATCGCGGCAGTTAAATCTGCTGGTGGTTGTACATCTTTAATTTCGATACGAGTAACTTTGACACCCCATGGGTTCGTTGCGCTATCGACGATAGTCAAAAGTTTCGTATTGATCATGTCTCGCTGGCTTAACATTTCATCTAGCTCCATTGAGCCAAGAACGGTACGGATGTTAGTCAGAGTTAGGTTGCGAATCGCATGTTCAAGATCATTCACTTCATAAGCAGCTTTAGGTGCATCGATGACTTGAACAAAACATACAGCATCAATAACGACATTTGCATTGTCTTTAGAAATAACTTCTTGTGCGGGAATATCAAGAACACGTTCCATCATACTGATCTTTTGACCAATACGATCAATGAAAGGGATGATTAAATTAAGCCCTGGCTTTAGGGTGACGGTATACCTTCCAAAGCGTTCAACGGTCCAATTATTACCTTGAGGTACCGTCTTTACACCTGAGAAAATAAATAAAACCGCGACGACAATAAAGCCGCCGATAGTTATTAAAGTATCAATAGCCATACAATATCCTTTTAATTAATAGTTATTAAAGAGATATTGGCTTAAATTGGTTTTATGGGCAAATTTATAAATGAGAAATGGGTTATAAAACATTGATTTTATAACCCATTACTCATAATTCCGATGAATAGATGACCCAATATTCTTGTTTACAATTCGGTCAAGTTTAAATGAAGCTTAGTTCATATTTTTGGTGATTAACTTGGTTGGTAATTAACTTGGTTGATGATTAATAAAGTAGTGAATACAGTTGGCGACGGTATTTACTTGCTGATGCATTACTTTGTCCTAGCGCACTTAAAATATCCATGAAGGCTTTTTTCATATCGCCATCGTGAGCATTGAGGTTCTTTTGTAAGAAGCCCCATAACAGCTCTAATGCTTCTTCACTACGATTAACTTGGTGATACTGCAGAGCAAGCTCTGATGCTGATTTCTCATCAGTAGGATTAGACGCAAGTGCTGCTTCCAATGCTTGGATTTCTGGGCTATCAGCTGCTTGTTTATGTAACTCAAGCTTAGCAACTAGCCCTTTATAGTAATTATCTTGATATTCGAGAGGGATAGTTTGAAGTTGTGTATCTGCTAAATCAAATTGTTGTGTTTCTAATAAGCATTCTGCAATCGCAAGTTTGACTTCGCCTTTTTTTGAAAGCTCTTCGGGTAATTGTTGCATGCCCGCGAGTGCCTGAGTGTAATCTCCAGCTTGCATGAGTTCTAGAGATTGGCGTAATGCAAGTTCATCTTGGCTTGGCAGGTGTTTATTTAGCATTTCAGTTATAGCTTCGATGGATTGAGGACCACCTAAACCATCAACGGGCTGACCATTCACAAACAATGCGATTGTCGGTAAAGCTTGTACACCAAATTGTCCCGCAATTGCTTGTTCTTGTTCGCAGTTGAGTAAAGCAAGTGTGAAAGCCCCATTATATTGCTGTGTGAGTGTTTGAAGCTCTGGGATGATTTGCGCACTTTCTTGGCTCATCGGCGCCCAAAAATGAATGAGTACAGGTGCCTGCATTGAACCTTCTAAAATTTGGCGAAAGTTCTGTTCATTGAGTTCAACAATATGCGGAGATTGCATTGACGTTCCTTGAATATTTTATGGGTACGCTGCAAATATGGGGTGAGCTTTCAATAACTTCAAGTTTAACGTTATGTATTTCTTATCACTATGAGCTAGAAGGTAATGAATAATAGGGTGAAAGAAATAACGAGATGAAATCGATGAGGCTACGAAACTCTGCGGGAAGTAGGGTTCCAGCTCATAAGTTTCGTAGCGTAAAAGATAGATTTATTAATGGATTAAGTAATTCGGCAGTAAAGAGGCGTGATGAGATAAGCGGTAAACTATTCAAAATATTATAAATAAGGTTATAGCAACGCTCACGCCAACCCAATTTAGTAAGTTTAATGTCATTGATTTCCTTTCTATTCACATAATGGATGCATGGATAGCTCAGGTTCGATATTGACATCTTATTGTTACGGAAAAATTACATCGTTACATCTAATTCTGTGAATCTTCGTGTAAAAATGTAATTTATTTTAATGGATTTTAAGCCGCTTTTCTTAATAAGGGGTCGAGCCAGCGACTTGGTAGAATTCGCTTTAATACTGAAAACACTTTTGTCGGTGTCGTAATTCGATACCTTAGTTTGGGCTTACTCGCAGTAAGAGCATGCATAACAGGCTTGATGCAACTTTCAGGGGGAAGAACGAAAGCATTGTTGGAACCTGTGTTTGAAAGCCTTTGTAATTGTTGTTCATAAGCCGCTTTATGATAGCTATCTGATGGGGTTATCCAGCGTTTGAAAGATAGTAGCGCATTTGCCCTGAATTGAGTTTCAATCGGACCGGGTTGGATTATTGATACGTGTATGTTTGAGCTATGTAGTTCAAGCCTTAAAGTATCCGTCCAGCCCTCAATAGCAAATTTAGACGCGTTATATGCCCCTCTGTATTTCATTGCTGCAAACCCTAGTACAGAGCTATTTTGGATAATTCGTCCTTTATCATTTTCTCGCATATGAGGAAGAATTTGCAGCACAAGGTGATGCCAGCCAAAGAAGTTAGTTTCGAATTGCTCCCTTAGACCTTGTGTAGGAAGATCTTCTAGTGCACCGGCTTGCCCATACGCTCCATTATTGAAGAGAGCATATAAACCATTGTCAGATAGAGAGATAGCCTGTTTCGCACCTTCTTCAATACTTTGTTCAGAGGTAAGGTCTAGTTGAATGCAAGTTAACCCTTCTTCTTGAAGCCGCTGAACATCCTCGGACTTTCTGCAGGAGGCAATAACATGGAAACCATGACTATTGAGGTAGTGAGCTGTGGTATAGCCAATACCGCTTGAACAACCTGTAATTAAAATGGATTTCTTCACAAAATGAACCTAAATCAAGTAATAAGCATCTTGTTAGAATAAAGAATTAATTAGGGTGTTGTAATAAATTTTTTAACGCTGGTTCAACTCTTGAGTAACTAAATATAAACCCCATTTCTGTCAGCTTCTTTGGTTTTGCTCTTATGCTGTCAAAGAGTAGGCAAGAAGACTCACCCATGAGTAGTGACATTGCCCATTTAGGTGTGAATAAAATATGAGGTCTTCTGAGCTGTTTGGCTAAGGTTTGACTAAATTGTTTATTAGTCGCAGGGTGAGGAGCACATAAGTTGAACTCTCCCTGAGCATGTTGGGTGGCAAGTAAGTGATTAATGGCCCTTACCATATCGAGTATATGAATCCACGGCATATATTGCTTTCCAGAGCCTATAGGACCACCTAGCCCTAATTTGTAAGGTAACAGCATTTTTTGAAGTGCTCCGCCATGCTTGCCCAGAACGATTCCTGTTCTGAGTAAAAGGACGCGAGTCATGTTTGATTGGGCGCGCTTAGCGATATCTTCCCAATGAGAACAAACTTGATGAGGAAAGTTCATGTGATAAACATGCAGGCTTTCATCAAAAGGGTGTTCTTGTTGGTCACCATAATAACCGACGGCAGAACCACTGATAAAAACTTCAGGCGGCTCAGTACTTGCGTGAATAAGCGAGACGATTTTTTCCGTAATATTCCAACGGCTATGACAAATTTCTTCTTTTTGTGTAGCGGTCCATCTTTTATCGGCTATTGGTTCCCCGGCTAAGTTGATGACTGCGGTAAACCCGTTGAGATCATTCAAATTATCTAGTGATTGAATGTAGCGAATATTATTTTGGTTTATATGGCTAAGGTTTTGCTTAGCTTTACTTGGATCACGTGTGAGTAAAGTTACCTCGTGTGTATTCCAGCTTTTTATTAGTTCAGAACCGATAAATCCAGTCCCGCCAGTCAACAATATCTTCATAAATCCCTCCCAATCTTTTTAATTATAGACATGGCTTGTTTTGATTGGCTAATTCAATACGTCACTTTCACTATAACGATCAATTAGTTTCATTATTGTGATAGTGCAGTATTAGGCTTCTAGAACGGTTGCTCACTTTTTAAACCCCTCTAAACATCACATTTACAATAAAAAATAATAGGGGTTACTTAGCGCTTTAGGTTCGTCACACCATTGCTGATGACTATTTGCCATGATTACTCTGCGTTATAGGAATTGGCTCACTAATAAAAACACGTAATTACTATAAGTATGTAGAGCCATTTAAGGAGAATGAATGTCAGCAGTGCTCGCTTTACTAAAAGCCATGTTAGGTAGTTTTAGGGATCTGCTACCGATCGTTGTTGTTATTGCATTTTTTCAGTTGGTGGTACTTCAAGAGCCATTGCCAAACTTATTGTCTATTTTATTTGGATTAATTCTGGTGGTGCTTGGGCTTACATTTTTTATTTTTGGGCTTGAAATGGGGCTGTTTCCAATAGGGGAATCTATGGCTCAATCCTTTGCTCGAAAAGGAAGTGTGTTTTGGCTACTAATTTTTGCTTTTTGTTTGGGGTTTGGTACCACGATAGCAGAGCCCGCTTTAACGGCTGTTACTGCAGAAGCAGCAGAGGTGGCTGCTGAAGGTGGTGTTATTCCAAACAATGAGCATGACATGGAAAATTATGCAGACGGACTTAGGTTGACTGTCGCTGTTTCAGTTGGCTTAGCTATTTTACTTGGTGTTTTAAGAATTCTAAAAGGGTGGCCAATTCATTACATGATCATAGGTGGCTATATAGGTGTCGTGATCCTGACAGGATTTGCTCCACAAAATATTATTGGGATTGCTTATGACTCAGGGGGAGTGACTACCTCTACTATTACTGTTCCATTAGTCACTGCTTTAGGTGTAGGGCTAGCTTCTGCAATTAAAGGTAGAAACCCAATGGTTGACGGCTTTGGGTTGATCGCTTTTGCTTCGTTACTGCCAATGATGTTTGTAATGATTTATGGAATGGTGATGACATGATCAGTCTTAATCAGTTCATCGCAACTTTTATTAGCACTGTAAGCGATGTAATTCCTATCGCGGCGATTATCTTTGGTTTTCAATTTGCTGTATTGAGGAAGCCAGTTAAGAACCTAGGCACGGTTTTACTGGGTTTCTTTTACGTGATTCTTGGACTTTCGCTATTTTTACTCGGGCTAGAATTAGCACTGTTTCCGCTGGGGGAGACAATGGCTATGCAGTTGACAGAGCCTGAATTTCTGACTGAATTTAAAATAAGTTCTGGGTTAGTCCTTACTTGGTTTGATTACTACTGGGTATATCTATTCGCTTTTTTTATTGGATTTAGTACCACCATTGCAGAGCCCTCATTAATTGCTGTAGCAATAAAAGCCAACCAAGTTTCTGGTGGCAGTATTAGCGTTAATGGCTTGAGAATTGCTGTTGCACTTGGAGTGGCTTTTGGTATTTCTTTGGGGAGTTATCGAATTGTGGCAGGTGATCCTATTCATTACTACATCATTACTGGCTATGTAGTTGTGGTGATACAAACATTTTATGCTCCTAAACTGATTGTCCCACTGGCTTATGATTCAGGTGGTGTCACAACATCAACAGTAACGGTTCCTCTTGTCACGGCTTTAGGGCTCGGGCTTGCCTCTACGGTTCCTGGACGAAATCCTGTTATTGATGGCTTTGGTTTGATTGCCTTTGCCAGTTTATTCCCCATTATTTCCGTTATGAGTTACGCACAGATAACTCAATGGTTAAACAACTCTCGAGCCGCTAAGGAGAAAAGAGATGCGCTTTAAACTTATCTTGGCATTTGTAGAAGACAGTAAAACAGACATGGTACTTGATGCAGCACGGAGCGCCGGAGCGACTGGTGCAACGGTCATTAACCATGCGAGAGGGCAAGGCTTAAACCAAAAACGCACCTTCTTTGGGCTGACACTAGAGGTACAAAAAGATGTGTTGCTGTTTGTGGTGGAAGAGCACCTATCTCGGCATATTTTAGAGAGAATAGGAGAGGTTGGTGAATTTGATAAAGAGTCAGGTCAAGGTATTGCCGTGCAGATTGATATTGAAGATGCTGTTGGTGTGGCACACCAAGTAGAAACGTTAACGAAAGTTGTTGAGGGGGAGCTATGACAACTCATGAAAAAGTGCGCGTGAGAGACGTAATGGCAAACACATATGTTCTTGTGGATGGCTTAACAAGTGTTCATGAAGGAATAGAGTTAGCCAGAAATCATAAGGTTAAGGCTTTGATTGTTGATAAGCGTCATGACGATGATGAATACGGTATTGTGCTGATGAATGACATTGCTAAGAAAGTACTGGCGAAGAACCGTTCATCAAAGCGCACTAATATTTATGAAATTATGACTAAGCCAGCTTTGGCTGTTTCAGCTGATATGAATGTAAAATATTGTGCTCGGTTATTTGAACGTTTCGGTATTAGCCGGGCGCCAGTTATTTCTGAGGGTAAGATCATTGGAATGGTTAGTTACAATAATATTGTGATTAATGGTATGGCTAAAGGTGATCTATAAACTCTGACTTTTTTACTCTCAGGAATACGAATACAATGACCTGACTAATTTTAGGGAGAAGTAAGCGTGAAATTGTTCTTTGCCTCTGATTTGCATGGTTCGTTGCCAGCAACAAAAGAAGTACTTCAGCGATATGTTGAGTCAGGTTGTGATCATTTGATTTTATTGGGTGATACGCTTAATCACGGTCCAAGAAACCCGATTCCTGAAGGGTATAACCCGCCCCAAGTGGCAGAAGCGTTAAATATGTATTCTGATCAAATTATCGCAGTGCGCGGTAATTGTGATAGCGAAGTGGATCAAATGTTGCTGTCGTTCCCAATGATGTCTGATTATGCGTGGGTATTGTTGGAATCAGGTCGTCGTCTATTTTTAACACATGGGCACTTATTTAATAGTGGTAAGAGACCGCCTCTAAAAGAGGGCGATGTACTTGCACATGGGCATACTCATATCCCTGTAGCGGAATATCAATCTGGAATATTCATATTCAACCCTAGCTCAGTGACTTTTCCGCGAGAAGGACATCCAGCAAGCTATGGTATTTATCAAGATGGATGCTTTGAAGTATTCAGTTTAGCAAATGAGTCACTGATTTCAGGGCGTCTTTAATCGTAATGTTCTTTAGACGATTGAGTTAATACCAAAAAATAAAACTAAAAAGGTCAGCAAATCGCTGACCTTTTAATATTTTATCTAGAAGCTTTAATACTAGTTTGAAAAGAGCACGGTAGAGCCGTGGTTTAAGCTAGTCAGTAACAACGTCTTCTGGTTAACAATATCAATTCTTCTGCTTTGCTCCGCGTCCATTTTAATTACTTGAGTAATCAGTTTTAGTTGGTCTTGAGTAAAGTCTTTACTTTGTGCAGATGAGACATCTTTAAATTCAGTTGGAGAGATGAGCAGGTAATTATCATTAATATCCCACTGACCTGTTTCTGAAATATTGATGATATTTGGCGTTTCGCTTTCCTCTACAAACAAGTGCACAACAGATATACGTATGTAAGTACCATTAGGTAAATACTTTGCATTTGACTGTAATTCAACACGGCGCAGCGGACCAATAGCATCTTCTTGAACGACTTCATTCAGTAAGGTAACCATCTTAGACTGCCATTCTCGGGATGTGAGAAGCTGTTCTACTTTCGCATCGCTTCCCCAATATAACCAACCACTTAGAATTGCTGAAGCCACAAGCATTAGTAGAGATACTTTCAATTTCATACTAGTGGTTTCCTTTGCATATTGTGCTTAAATCGGTTTGGTTAGCAAAAATTCTCAAAGTAATATTTTCACTTGAATGCTCTTGAGAGTGTACATAATTCAACACTAGCTGATTACCTTGTCCACCAGTAGCAATCACTTGTGATGGTTTGAGTTCACCTTGGTGCTCATTCGTATAATGCACTACACATTTTTCTATCGCAGGTAACCATGAATCTAAAGTCGGGTGATTCATTGGGTATAAAATATCAACTGAGTTCACGGTTGATAACGTTCGAAAATCTGATTGAGCAGGCGTGGTAAAAGCAAGCACCAATATAGGCAGTAAAAGAGCAAACAAAATAATACCACGGCTAAGCCATGGGTTTTCTTGAGCCATTATTTTTGCTGGAGTCCCAACCTTTGGTGCCTCTAGAACGCTTTCTGCTACGTGTTGTGATTCATGTTGGGCTGTTGGTCGTTCAACTTCCTGTGCTTCGGGCTCAGAAAATTCGATTTCTTTATCTAGGCTTTTACCTAATATAGAGGTGTCTATATTGATTGGAGTGTCGCTAGAAGAAAGAGGTGCAGAACGTTCAACACTCGCAATAAATTGGTAGCCTCGTTTGGGCACAGTTTTGACAAATTCAGGTGATTTTGTCGAATCCTTGAGCATCTTACGTAATGTTGATACGGCTTGAGTTAGGCTTGAATCATCCACTTCAAAGCCTTGATCTCGCCATACATATTCATGCAGTTCATTACGGGTAATGACTTCGTTCGGCCTTTCTGACAGCATAAGTAGAATGCGGCTTTCATTACTGCCAAGACGAACGACGTCACTGTCATTCATTTGATCAACTAGCGAGTTGCTGTTTGGGTCAAATACAAACCGTTGTGCGAGAATAAACTTAGTGCCTATATTACTCATTGAATTCTTCTATATTGGAGATGATTCTTAATTGCTCATACATAACCTGGAGTGAAAACCGCTTCAAAATGAATTCATATTCAGGTTTGTTTGATGTTCTTTTATAGTTTGGCGAGGCAAGCATAATCAAAACAAAACAAAAAAACAGTGTTTTTATGTTTTTTGACCTTGAATTTACATTTGTCATCCTCATGTTAATGAACATATGTCAGCCCTGCAAGGTGGGCTGAATCTCGAATTACTATTATCAGTATAGATGTTTTGGAGTAAAAATGAGCGAAACAGCAACGCAAAATAAAGAAACTCGTGGCTTTCAATCTGAAGTAAAACAATTACTTCACTTAATGATTCATTCATTGTATTCAAATAAAGAGATTTTCCTTCGTGAATTGATTTCTAACGCATCTGATGCTGCCGATAAGCTTCGCTTCCAAGCTTTATCAAATGGTGATTTATACCAAGGTGATGCTGATTTAGGTGTGAAGCTTTCTTTCAGTGCTGAAACCAATACTTTAACCATTTCTGACAATGGCATAGGTATGAGCCGTGATGATGTTATTGAACATTTAGGTACGATTGCTAAATCAGGAACGGCTGATTTTTTCTCAAAGCTATCAGATGACCAGAGCAAAGATTCACAATTAATTGGTCAGTTTGGTGTTGGTTTCTATTCTGCATTTATTGTTGCTGACGCGGTAACTGTACGTACTCGTGCCGCTGGTGCTGCAAATGATCAAGCTGTTCAATGGTCTTCTGCTGGTGAAGGCGATTACACGATTGAAGATATTACTAAAGAGTCTCGCGGCACCGATATCATTCTTCATATGCGTGAAGATGGTAAAGAGTTCTTAAATGAATGGCGCTTACGTGAGGTTATTGGTAAGTACTCTGATCACATCGGTATTCCTGTTTCAATCTTAACAGCAGTAAAGGATGAAGAAGGCAAAGATACTGAAGAGAAAAAATGGGAGCAGATAAATAAAGCTCAGGCTTTATGGACTCGTAATAAGTCTGATATCGAAAAAGAAGAGTACCAAGAGTTCTATAAGCATGTATCTAATGACTTTGCTGATCCACTAACGTGGAGCCACAATAAAGTTGAAGGCAAAAACGATTACACAAGCCTACTTTATATTCCCGCGAAAGCACCATGGGATATGATGAACCGCGATCATAAAAGTGGTCTAAAACTTTATGTACAACGCGTATTCATTATGGATGATGCAGAGCAATTCATGCCTTCATACATGCGTTTTGTTCGTGGTTTGATTGATTCAAATGATTTACCACTAAACGTATCTCGTGAAATTTTACAAGATAACAAAGTGACTCAATCGCTTCGTGGTGCATGTACTAAGCGTGTACTTACTATGCTTGAACGCATGGCTAAGAATGACAATGAAAAGTACCTAGAATTTTGGAAAGAATTCGGTTTAGTCATGAAAGAAGGCCCTGCTGAAGACATGGGTAACAAAGAGAAGATTGCCGGTCTATTACGTTTTGCATCGACTCATGCTGATTCCTCTGATCAAACTGTCGATCTTGCTTCTTACGTTGAGCGTATGAAGGAAGGGCAAGATAAGATTTATTACTTAACAGCAGACAGCTACGCAGCCGCAAAAAACAGCCCTCACTTAGAGCAGTTTAAAGCGAAAGGTATTGAAGTTGTTCTTATGTTTGATCGTATCGATGAATTCCTAATGAACTACTTAACGGACTTCGATGGTAAGCAATTCCAATCTATCACTAAAGCAGGCTTGGATTTAAGTAAGTTCGAAGGTGAAGAAGAAAAAGAAAAGCAGAAAGAAACAGAAGAAGAGTTTAAATCTGTTGTTGAACGTACTCAGTCTTACCTTGGTGAGCGTGTTAAAGAAGTTCGAACTACGTTTAAGCTTGCGAATACTCCGGCAGTTGTCGTGACAGATGATTTTGAAATGGGCACACAGATGGCTAAGCTTCTTGAAGCTGCAGGTCAAGCAGCCCCAGAAGTTAAGTATATTTTTGAAATTAACCCTGAACACGCGCTGGTAAAACAGATGGCTGATGAAGCTGACGAGCAAGCATTTGGTCGCTGGGTTGAAGTGCTTCTAGGTCAAGCTATGCTAGCTGAAAAAGGCTCAATGGAAGACCCATCTCAATTTTTAGGTGCAATTAATAACCTATTGACTAAAGGTTAATTAATCATACAATATTTTAGTTGGTCAATAAAAAGCTCGTTATTACGGGCTTTTTTGATGATTATCGTCGATATTGTATTGTTTTAGATTATTCTGGTTGGCAACTTTATTAGGTTGCCATACTTATATATTCTTTAGTCTTAAATTCAGCAAAACTGAATATTAATGTGGTAGAATGCCGACCTAAATAGACGTTTAGATTAAGTTTTTCTTTCCAAGTTAAACCAATTTTACTTTAAACATTATACCGAAACTTACCGCTAGAACTTATTGTTAGCCATTTCATGCGTTCTCAGTTTTTGAGAGTTGCCCGGTGTTACTGAATACTAGTAATGCTAATTGTGAGTGTTTGCTAATAGTGAGCTTCGGTATAAATCATATTTTTTATAAGAGGATTCAACATGCGCATCATCCTTCTAGGTGCTCCAGGTGCTGGTAAAGGTACTCAAGCTAACTTCATCATGAATAAATTTGGTGTACCTCAAATTTCTACTGGTGACATGCTTCGTGCTGCTATCAAAGCGGGCACTGAGCTTGGTAAGCAAGCAAAGTCTGTGATCGATGCTGGTCAACTAGTGTCTGATGAAATCATTCTTGGTCTTATCAAAGAGCGTATCGCTCAAGATGATTGTGAGAAAGGTTTCCTTTTAGATGGTTTCCCTCGCACCATTCCACAAGCTGATGGCTTAAAAGAAATGGGTATTACAGTTGACTACGTTGTTGAATTTGATGTAGCTGATGACGTTATTGTTGAGCGTATGGCGGGTCGTCGTGCTCACCTAGCTTCAGGTCGTACATACCATGTTGTTTTCAACCCATCTAAGGTTGAAGGTAAAGATGACATTACTGGTGAAGACCTTGTTGTTCGTGATGATGACAAAGAAGAAACAGTACGTGCTCGTTTAGGTGTTTACCATGAGCAAACAGCACCGCTGATCTCTTACTACGGTAAAGAAGCGGAAGCTGGCAATACTAAGTACCTTAAATTTGACGGTACTAAGCAAGTTGCAGAAGTTAGTGCTGAACTTGAGAAAGCGTTATCATAATTGGCTAACAGCCAGTTTTATAATTTGATATATTAGAAGCGACCTTTTGGTCGCTTTTTTATTTTTAAATTGTATGGATTTTATATTCATCAGTGATCGTCTTAGGTAAATATGGAAAATAATAAAAAACAGGGTGTCTTGCTTGTTAACCTTGGCACACCAGATGAAGCAACACCTGCCGCGGTTAGGAAGTTTTTAGGTGAATTCCTACATGATAAACGTGTAGTGAACCTTACTCGTTGGTTATGGTGTCCTATACTCCATGGTGTAATCTTACCTATTCGCTCTCCCAAAGTTGCAAAGTTGTATCAGTCAGTTTGGATGGATGATGGCTCACCGTTACTTGTATATTCACTACGTCAGGTGGAAAAGTTACAAGCGAAGCTAGATATGCCAGTGGCTCTTGGAATGACTTACGGGAATCCCAGCTTAAAATCTGGTATAGAGACACTTATGTCTCAAGGGGTTGAAGAGGTTATTGTCTTGCCTCTATATCCTCAATATTCAGGAACCACTACAGCCGCAGTTTCTGATGGCTTAACTAAAGCTTTTAAAACACTTCCGGTGCTCCCTAGCTATCAGTTCATTCGTGATTACTATTCACAGCCTTTATATATCAAAGCCTTAGCAGCGAGTGTTAGAGAGCATTGGGAAAGTAATGGTCGAGGGGATTATTTATTGTGCTCTTATCATGGTATTCCTAAACGTTTAGCCGATGAAGGTGATATCTACCCTAATCATTGTGAAGAAACGACCGAGTTACTTGCGGCAGAATTAGGGCTAAATAAGGATCAGATAGGGATGACGTATCAGTCGCGTTTTGGGCGTGAAGAATGGTTAAAACCTTATACAGACAAAACTCTGGAAGAGCTTCCAAAGCGTGGAATCAAAAAATTAGATATTATGGCTCCGGCATTTTCAGTCGACTGTTTAGAAACATTAGAAGAGATTTCTGATCAGTGCCAAGAAATATTTTTAGAGGCTGGTGGTGAAAGATTTAGTTATATCAGTTGTTTAAATGATAGCGATCAACACATTGATATGATGAAGCAGCTTGTTTCATAATTTCATTAGATAAATATAAAACTTAACCGTAGAATTCGAGAGTACAGTGGGTTAGTATCTCCAAAATTATTCAGATACGTCATTCTGTATAGTTGGTGGTGTTAAATAGAATATAAATAAATAAATGGCTTAGATATATGAAACGTTGGTATTTACTATACTGTAAGCGTGGAGATCAATGTAGAGCAAAATTACACTTAGAAAATCAAAATATAGAGTGTTTTTATCCTCAAATTGATGTCAAAAAAACAGTAAGAGGAAAGCAAAAGGTCGTTCAAGAACCGTTATTCCCTTCTTACATGTTTGTTCGCTTTGATTATGAGAACGGTCCGAGTTTTACGACTATTCGTTCTACAAGAGGTGTTGTGGACTTTATTCAATTTGGTTCCGTACCTTATGAAGTTCAAGGCGATTTGCTGTATGAACTTAAGCAGTTAGAAAAGAAAGAAAAGCTTTCTTGTACGGAATTAAATATATCACCAAGCTACGGTGATATGGTGAAGGTGACTAATGGACAATTTGCTGGAATGGAAGCGCTATACCAAGAAAAAGATGGTGAAATGCGTTCGATTATTCTGGTTAAAATGATTAGCCAAGTGGTTCCCGTTAGCGTTGAAACTCAAAATTTGGCGTTCGCATGCTAACATTTCGTTCGTAATGAATATTTACTAACAATGTAATTTTTAAATATGAAAAAGGCGCTTTTAATAAGCGCCTTTTGTATTTTTAATGAATTAAACTTTAGTAAGCATCGTTATGGACGGCTTGAACTGCACGACCTGAAGGATCAACACAGTTTTTGAATGACTCATCCCATTCAATTGCTTTTGCCGATGAGCAAGCTACTGAAGGGCCGCCAGGAACACACTCTGCTGCAGATTCAAGAGGGAATAGCTCAGCAAAGATTTCACGATAAGCATAGCCTTCTTTTGTCGTTGGCGTGTTGTATGGGAATCGGAAAGCTGCCGTTTCTAGCTGTTGATCTGTAACCTTAGCTTCCGCAGTTGCTTTCAATGTGTCAATCCATTCATAGCCAACACCATCAGAGAACTGCTCTTTTTGACGCCATGCAATTGAGTCTGGCAGATAGTCTTCGAAACACTCGCGTAGAATGTGTTTCTCCATCTTACCGTTGCCACACATTTTGTCTTCAGGGTTGAGGCGCATTGCCACATCAATGAACTCTTTGTCCAAGAATGGAACACGACCTTCAACACCCCAAGCCGCAAGTGATTTGTTTGCACGAGCACAGTCAAACATGTTCAGAGCAAGGAGCTTACGTACGGTTTCTTCATGAAACTCTTGAGCGTTTGGTGCTTTGTGGAAGTATAAGTAACCACCAAATATTTCATCAGCACCTTCTCCAGAAAGTACCATTTTGATGCCCATTGCTTTGATTTTACGAGCAAGTAAGTACATTGGAGTTGAAGCGCGAATAGTTGTTACATCATATGTTTCAATGTGGTAAATAACATCACGGATAGCATCCAGACCTTCTTGAATGGTGTAAGTCATTTCGTGGTGAACAGTACCAATCTTATCTGCGACTTCACGCGCAGCAATCAGATCTGGAGCGCCTTCTAAACCGACAGCAAATGAGTGCAATTGTGGCCACCAAGCTTCAGATTGCTCATCGTCTTCAATACGCATAGCGGCATAACGTTTAGCTACTGCAGACGTGATTGATGAATCAAGACCACCAGAAAGAAGTACACCATAAGGTACATCTGTCATTAGCTGGCGTTTAACGGCTGCTTCTAGTGCTTCAGTAAGTTCTTCTTTACTAGTGCTGTTACCTTGAACGGCGGCATATTCGTTCCAATCACGAGTGTAGTAACGTTGAGGTTCAGCATCTTTTGAGCTGTAGAAGCTACCTGGAGGAAATTCACTCACTGTTTTACATACAGGTACTAGTGCTTTCATTTCCGAGGCAACGTAGTAGTTACCGTTTTCATCATAGCCTTGATAAAGAGGGATGATACCGATGTGGTCACGACCCACCAGGTACTCATCTTTTTCTTCATCGTAAAGTACGAATGCAAAAATACCATTCAATTCTTCTAGAAGATCGGCGCCCATTTCTTGGTAAAGCGCTAAGATAACTTCACAATCTGAGTCTGTTTGGAAATGGTACTTATCTTCATAGCGAGCACGAAGTTCTTTGTGATTATAGATTTCACCATTTACTGCAAGGATGTGTTTCTTATCTTGGCTGTATAGAGGTTGAGCACCACTATTTAAGCCTACGATAGCAAGACGTTCGTGAGCTAAAATTGCTTTCTCACCAGCATAAATACCAGACCAATCAGGACCACGATGACGTAATTTTTTAGACATCTCAAGAGCAACAGGGCGAAGTGCTGCAGCATCACTTTTAATATCAAGAATGCCAAATACTGAACACATAGAACTTCCTTTTAAATAATTTCTAAATCAACTGTATTCAATTTGCCATTCTGACTAAAAAAAGCAACCGAATATCAATAAAATAATTATTTAAAAGACGTTTGATTAGAATTTATTTAATTAAAATGCCATTTTGTTAGATGAGATCAACTTTCTGTGCGGAGGTTGACCAAATACCTCAAAAATTAATCTAAAAAGATAAATTAATGAGGTATTTTCGCCTGAAGCCTGAAGCCTGAAGCCTGAAGCCTAAAGCTTAACGATTTGCGGTTGGAGTTGATCGCAGACATGTCGAGCAAAACCACTACCAGCTTCACTATAGATATTAAATGCTGCATCTACGCCTTGTTCTTTCAGTGAGTCTAGCTGATCTTGGTATTCAGCGATGGCAGCAATTTGCCCTTTGAATTGACGGGTTTGAAGCTGCTCTAAGGCAATTTGGTTACCTTGGTGGTGCGGCATCGCTAGAATAACGAGCTTTACATTAGCAGTATCAAGTATACGCTCCCAAAAATCTGGATCGGTTGCATCGCCTGATATTACATTTCGACCATGGCTTCTATGAACATGGGCACCTTCTTCACGGACTTCAACTCCTAGGCTTACTTTTCCGTAACGGGATCTCAATTCGTCATAAGCACCAGTGCCGATACGCCCCATACCTAAGATTAAAACTTGAGCGCGACCTGGATCGATTAATTGATCCCGTTGGTTAAGGTTTTCTGCCGCGTGCTCTTTTAACCATTTGCCTGATTGCTGGTAAAGCTTGTGACCTGCCCTATTTAGCGGAGCTGCAATAATGAAGGAAAGGGAGACCGCAATTGCGACTGCTACAAGTATATCGCCTGACATCCATCCCATCTTGAAAGCAAGCCCACCAACAATTAACCCAAATTCGCTGTAGTTAAATAAGGATAGAGAAGCTAATAGCGATGTTCGAACTCTAAATTTAAACTTATTGAGAACCCAAAAGTATAAAATGCCTTTAATTGGAAGTAGCAATAAAAATAGAAGAGCAAGAGCAAAGCCTTGGACTGTAGGTTGATCCGACAACCCAATATTTAAGAAGAAACAAACAAGGAACAACTCTTTGAGGTTGAACAGTGATTTAGACAGTTCTGAGGCTTTAGAGTGACCAGCCAGTAACATACCTAAAACGAGCGCACCTAAATCTGCTTTCATTCCTACCAATTCGAATAACCCAGCACCGACGACTAAAGCAAAGAAGATCCCGAAGAGAACTAACATCTCCCCATGCCCGACCCAGTCTAGTACTTTATAAAAAATAGGGCGAAGAAGCGGAAGTGCGAATAGCGCAATAGCGTACCACTCAGGAATCTTCCCTGTGGATGCGGTTAGGAAGACCACTGCAAAGATATCTTGCATGACCAGAATACCAATCGCTAAGGTGCCGTAGGTAGCATTCATTTCACCTTTTTCTTGTAGTGATTTGACTGCGAAAACTGTACTAGAAAAGGAAAGCGCAAAGCCAAGCAGAACTATTTGTTCGGTGGACATGTTGACCAGTGCCGAAACACCAAGAAATTTAAACGCAAATAAAGCCAGGGCAAAAAAGAGGGTAGAGAGTAGATTATGTACTGTGGCACCAGCCCAAATTTCTTTTGAGAGAAGGGTTTTTATGTCCAGTTTTAAACCAATGGTAAAGAGTAGGAGAGTAACACCTAGGTCAGATAGAGTGATGATGGTGTCATTGGTTTGAAAACCCGCAGCATAAAGCCCAAACCCCGCGAGTAAAAAACCCACAAGTGGAGGGAGGTGGCACTTAAGAGCGATGAAACCAGCTATAAACGCTGTTGATATAAGAATAAGTTCCATAAGTTATTATTGTTGTTCCCTAGCTTAAAAAAACGGGCCGTGTTTATACAAACACGACCCGTGAGTAATCAGATAATAGTCTAGCCTTCGAGTAACTTCTGCAGTAAAACGCCATTGAGCATTGCGCGCTTAATCATAGCAAAAGCGCCCATTGTCGGATGCTTGTCGATTTCAGATGCTACAATAGGTAATCCGCTATGGAAAGCCGTTAACGATTGATTCTCTACATTACGTCTTATTGCTGGGAAAACAATGTCTTGAGCGTGAGTTATATCACCTGCAATAATAACCTTTTGAGGGTTAAACAGGTTGATGGTCATCGCAATTGCTTTTCCGAGTTGATTGCCTACTCGTACTAAGCTTTGTTTCGCAAGCTCGTCGCCGTTTAGTGCATGCTCACAAACATCGTGGATGGTTATTGTATCCAGTTCAGTTAATGAAGATTCATAACCTTGTTTAATCAGCTTTCTTACTCGATCAATGATGGCTGGATTTGCAGCAACCGTTTCTAGACAGCCAAAATTACCACATTGGCATTGTTCGCCCAGTGGATCTATCTGAATATGACCAATTTCACCTACATTTCGATTAAACCCAAGAAATACCTGACCATTCACAATAATGCCTGCACCAGTTCCTCGGTGAACACTCACTAAAATTGAATCTTGGCAATCTTTGCTTGAACCAAAGTAGTGTTCAGCTAGAGCCATCCCGCGAACATCATTCCCAACAAAACAAGCTACATGGAAAGTATCACGTATGATATCGCCCATTGCGAGGTTATCGATGTCAGTGTTTGGCATGTATTCAACCACGCCCGTTGTCGGGTTAACTAGCCCTGGGAGGGTAATGCCGATGGCAATCAGTTGATCAATGTAAATTTGGTTTGCATCGATGAATGATTTCAAGTGATTAACCAGACCTTGTGTAAGGTCAGATTGATTGGTGTAATCGAGTTCTTGTTGGGAGAAAGCGAGCTCTTTTCCGCCTAAATTATATAAGCTGAATTGAATGTAATCTCGACCAAGCCTAACGGCAATTGAGTGAAATGGCTCAACTTCCGTAGTCAAAGAAATAGCGCGCCTACCGCCGGTAGACGCTTGCTGCGCGACCTCTTTTATTAGACCGCGTTCTAATAGTTGGCGGGTAATTTTTGTAACACTAGCAGGTGCTAGTTGACTTACATCAGCCACTTGTATGCGACTGATAGGACCTTGTTGGTCAATCAGTCGATATACAGCTGCACTATTTAGCTGTTTAACTAAATCTACGTTACCTATTTGTCCGCCATTCATTATTAATTGTGCTCGTATTGTCCGTTAACAACAGTCGCTTGAACATTAAAGTCACGGTCAAAAACAGCTAGGTTAGCAACAAGGCCTTTTTTAATTCGACCCAATTTACTTTCCACACCGATTGCCTTTGCAGGATATAAAGTAGCCATGCGTAGAGCTTCGTCCAAAGCGATACCAGCGTGCTCGACAGTGTTCTGTACTGCTTCGATCATGGTCAAAGCTGAGCCGCCTAGTGTGCCATTTTCATCAACACACTTACCATCACGGTAATATACTTTCTTACCGACAAAAATAAAGTATTCCATGTCAGCGCCTGCAGGAGCTGTGGCATCGGTCACTAATACGAGCTTTTCACCTTTGATTTTATGAGCAATTCGGATGTTTGCGTAATCAACGTGGAAGCCATCAGCAATAATACCAGCATACACTTCAGGAGTGTCGTAGATAGCACCGACAACACCAGGCTCGCGTCCAACCATTGGGGTCATGGCATTAAAAAGGTGTGTAGCAAAAGTGATGCCTGCTTCAAAACCTTGACGTGCTTCTGCATAAGTTGCGTTTGTATGACCAATTGATACCACAACTCCAGCTTTTCTTAATCGCTCAATATGTTCAGGATCATTCTGTTCAGGAGCCAGAGTTACCTTAGTTACCAGATCGCTGTTTTCGCAGATAAGACTGATCATTTCGCTGTCAGATTTACGAATGTGGTCTACGCTGTGAATGCCTTTTTTTGCAACATTCAAGTAAGGACCTTCAAGGTGCAAGCCAAGAGATTGGTTTTGGTATTGATTGTGGTACTCACGAGCGGCTGCAATAACAGCTCGCATGTCTTCATCGGAAGATGTGATCAGTGTTGGAAGGAAGCTAGTACAGCCTGATTGAAGGTTAGCCTTATGCATAATTTGCATTGTTTCAGCTGTGATTTCGTCGTTTAGCATTACGCCACCACAACCATTCAGTTGTAGATCAATAAAACCAGGGCTTACGTTTGCACCATTAAGGTCATGGATTTCGATATTTTTTGGTAAATCAGCTACAGGGCAGACTGATTTTATAAGTTCATTTTCAATGATAACGGCGTGGTCCGTTAAAATGTCACTACCAGTGTAGATTTTACAGTTACTTAGCGCGTACATAGTCAGCTAATCCTTATTTCGAGAGATCTTTAAATTTATATACATTACGTGAATAGGAACTTAGTTTTCGAACATCATTTACGTAACGATTTATCTTTCTAGCAAGCGACCGAATTAATGGGGCGCCAATTTAACTTGTTGAAAAATATTGTGAAAAAATTTGTTTGCATTCTATTTTTAGGCATCATCTATAGGCGTTGATGCGGTGGTTTACCACGGCTCAAGCTGGGTTAGAGCAATACATCATGACTGAAATTTTAACTACAAATGTTCATTTTTTTGAATGATAAAATAAGTTTTATGATCTCGCTAGCAAAAACCTTGGGATTTGGCAAAAACTGGTGATTAGGATCACAAATGGTAAGCTTTTAATTTGCGGAGCAAAATTAATGCAATACACTGAATAGGACTAAATTGAGTGACTAAAATAAGTTTCTCAAACGAATTCTAAAAATCCTATAGGGGGAAACAACAAGTGAATATTCTAGGATATGCACAGAAGCTTGGTAAGGCATTAATGCTACCTATCGCAACGCTTCCAATTGCGGCGCTTCTATTACGTTTGGGTCAAGGCGATCTACTTGATATTCCATTTATGGCACAAGCTGGTGGCGCAATTTT
The DNA here is from genome assembly GCF_050337535.1 of Vibrio kagoshimensis. NCBI lineage: Bacteria > Pseudomonadati > Pseudomonadota > Gammaproteobacteria > Vibrionales > Vibrionaceae > Vibrio > Vibrio kagoshimensis. Next base: position 68,499 of record NZ_JAKJSZ010000021.1, on the reverse strand, counting down.
TGGCAACCTTCCACTGCTATTTGGTCTAGGTATCGCGATTGGCTTATCTAAAGACGGTAACGGCGCAGCAGGTCTTGCTGGTGCAGTTGCTTACTTCGTATTAACTGCTACAGCAACGACAATTAACGCAGACGTTAATATGTCATTCTTCGGTGGTATCTTCGCAGGTATCATTGCTGGTCACTCATACAACGCTTTCCATGCAACACGACTTCCTGAGTGGTTGGCATTCTTTGCCGGTAAACGTTTAGTACCAATTATGGCCGGTCTATTTGCTCTAGTGGCAGGTGCTGTGTCTGGTGTGGTATGGCCGGGTGTTCAATCTGGTCTAGATGCTCTAGCTCACGCAGTTTCAACGTCTGGTGCTATCGGTCAATTCGTTTACGGTACTCTTAACCGTGCACTTATCCCTGTAGGTCTACACCACGTATTAAACTCATACTTCTGGTTCGGTATGGGTACGTGTCAAGAAATCATCGTTGCTGGTCAAGGCGCATTCGCTAGCATCACTCAACTTTGTGTTGACCCTTCTCTAGCTAAAACTCTAGTTGTTGGTCAAGAGCACACATTCACATTCGCTAACTCAGTAACACCAGAGATTACTACTGTTGTTAAAGAAGTGACTGAAACAGTTAAATCTGGCGACCTACACCGTTTCTTCGGTGGCGATAAAGGCGCTGGCGTATTCATGAACGGTTTCTTCCCAGTAATGATGTTCGGTCTACCTGGTGCTGCACTTGCAATGTACCTAGCTGCTCCTGCTGAAAAACGTAGCCAAGTTGGTGGCGCATTGTTCTCAGTTGCATTCTGTTCATTCCTTACAGGTATCACAGAGCCGCTTGAATTCATGTTTGTATTCCTAGCTCCTGCTCTATACGCAATGCACGCTGTATTTACAGGTCTGTCTCTAGTAGTGGCAAACATGTTTGGAACTCTGCACGGTTTCGGTTTCTCTGCTGGTCTTATCGACTTCGTATTGAACTGGGGTCTAGCAACTAAACCATTCACTCTACTATTGATTGGTCTAGGATTCGGTGCTCTATATTTCTTTACTTTCTCTTTCGCAATCCGTGCTTTCAATTTGAAGTCGCCAGGTCGTGAAGATGATGACGAAGCAGTTGCAGCTCCAGCTGGTGACGCTCCAAAAGGCGAAGTTGCACGTCAATACCTGAAAGCTCTAGGTGGTCACGAAAACCTAACTTCAATTGACGCATGTATCACTCGTCTACGTCTAACTCTTAAAGACCGTTCAATCGCTGATGAAGCTGTACTTAAGAAACTAGGCGCTAAAGGTGTTGTTAAACTAGGTGAGAACAACCTTCAGGTTATCCTTGGTCCACTAGCTGAAATCGTTGCTGGCGAAATGAAAGCTATCGGTGCTGGTGAAGACCTATCTGATGTTAAACTTCCTTAGTTTCAATCACGCTTAATATAAGCTGTGTAAACTTTAAGAAGATTAAATTATAAAGCCTCCCTTGGGAGGCTTTTTTATTATCTCTGGATCAGGCTGATTTGGCGTGTTCTTCAGCGAATAGAAGAATTAATCACAAGAATACGATGGTTCTTATTGTGTAAACACGCAGAATTGTGGATGATTAGCGACAATGATCTTTCAGGCTTTACCTCCTTTGAATATGACATTAAGTCAGCGTGGGTAGGGTGAAGCTCGAAAGCCGATTTTCTGACAATACTAAACCATATATAGAGGTGCTATAGATGAGTGAAGCTGAGGCTCGTCCATCGAATTTTATTCGCCAAATTATTGATAAAGATTTAGCGGATGGTAAACACACTAGCGTGCATACTCGTTTTCCGCCGGAGCCTAACGGCTACCTGCACATTGGTCACGCTAAGTCTATCTGCTTGAACTTTGGTATTGCTCAGGACTATCAGGGACAATGTAATCTACGTTTCGATGACACAAACCCTGAGAAAGAAGACGTTGAATACGTTGAGTCAATTAAGAATGATGTGAGCTGGTTAGGCTTTGAGTGGGCTGGTGATATTTGTTATTCATCAAACTACTTCGATACGCTTTATAACTACGCTGTTGAATTAATTAATAAAGGCTTAGCGTATGTTGATGAGCTAAGTCCTGAGCAGATCCGTGAATACCGTGGAACTCTAAAAGAGCCTGGTAAAGCGAGTCCGTATCGTGATCGTAGCCCTGAAGAGAACCTAGCGTTATTTGAAAAAATGCGTGATGGCGCTTTTGAAGAAGGCAAAGCGTGTCTGCGTGCTAAGATCGACATGAGCTCTTCATTCATGGTTATGCGCGATCCAGTTATCTATCGTGTACGTTTTGCACATCATCACCAAACCGGTGATAAGTGGTGCATTTACCCAATGTACGATTTCACGCATTGTATTTCTGATGCATTAGAAGGTATTACGCATTCTATTTGTACATTAGAGTTCCAAGATAACCGTCGCCTATACGATTGGGTTTTGGATAACATCACTATTGAATGTCAACCTCGCCAATACGAGTTCAGCCGTTTAAACCTTGAATATACGGTTATGTCTAAACGTAAACTGAATCAACTAGTTGTAGAAAACTTAGTTGAAGGCTGGGATGACCCACGTATGCCTACTATTTCTGGTTTACGTCGTCGTGGTTTCACTTCAGCTTCAATTCGTGAGTTTTGTAAGCGTATTGGTGTGACTAAGCAAGAGAACATGATCGAATTTGGCTCTCTAGAATCTTGCATTCGTGATGATCTAAATGAAAACGCACCTCGTGCAATGGCTGTACTTGACCCAATTAAAGTAGTTATTGAAAACTTTGAACAAGATCAAGTTGAAACTTTAACGGTTTCTAACCACCCAAATAACCCAGAGATGGGAACTCGTGAAGTTCCATTTACTCGAGAAATTTGGATTGAACGTGATGACTTCCGTGAAGAAGCAAACAAGAAGTACAAACGTTTGGTTCTTGGGAAAGAAGTTCGTCTACGTGGTGCATACGTGATCAAAGCTGAACGTATCGAGAAAGATGCTGATGGTAATATCACGACTATCTTCTGTTCTTACGATAATGAGACTTTAGGTAAGAATCCTGCTGACGGTCGTAAAGTGAAAGGTGTTATTCACTGGGTATCTGCTGATAAATCATTACCAGCTGAAATCCGCTTATATGATCGTCTGTTTACTGTAGCTAACCCTGCAGCTGCGGATAACTTTGCAGAAACACTTAACCCAGATTCGTTAGTTAAACTGAATGGATTTGTTGAGTCTAGTTTAGGGCAAGCGAAAGCGGAGCAAGGTTTCCAGTTTGAGCGTACTGGCTACTTCTGTGTTGATAATAAAGAATCAACTTCGGACAAGCTAGTATTTAACCGAACTGTAGGTTTACGTGACACTTGGGGTAAAGCTGAAGGGTAAGCCCTTAGCTTAAACAAATGTTTATTAGAAAAAATGCCAGCAATTGATTGCTGGCATTTTTATTATTTGACGAATTGAGCTTAAAGCTGAATCAGCATCTAACCGTTATTATTTTTTTGGTTTGTGTGCGTCTGGGTTGCCTTTACAGTCACCACCTAAGCTTTTGCCGTAAAGGTACAAGCTATGGTTCGTTAGGTGAACATTGTAGCGCTCAGCAATTTCTTTTTGACGCTCTTCGATAAGATCATCTGAAAACTCAATTACAGCGCCACAGTCTAGGCACACAAGGTGATCATGGTGATGCTGAGTCGATAGTTCAAATACAGACTTACCGCCCTCAAAATGGTGACGGGTAACAATACCAGCATCATCGAATTGGTTTAAGACGCGATATACTGTCGCTAGACCGATTTCTTCCCCTAAATCGATCAGCTTTTTATACAAATCTTCAGCACTAATATGTTGGCAATCTGGTTGTTGTAATACTTCTAGAATTTTTAGCCTTGGAAGAGTGACCTTAAGTCCTGCATCCTTTAGCGCTTGATTATTGTCTGACATATACTTTCCTGTTGATGATCTGCAGCAATTAACAGAATTCAATATTCCTAACATTATAGGTCACTCAGTGATAACAATAAACCACGAAGTTCAAAGGGTTACTAGTTAGTTTGATAATATGGTTTTGTAAAATAGAGGTATCTCACTTATAGTGGAGGTATGACCAGTTTTGCTGGGTGTATTTTACCTCTCGATAGACATGGAATGTCGTTATGAACAAGCGATTAGCGAAGATATATAAACCCAGTATAGTTACTTTTGCCCTGAATATCTGGCCTCCTTTTTGGGGAGCTGGTATAAAAATCTTAAATATCAGCGACGACTTTAGAGTTGTGAACATGCGTTTAAAATTACGCTGGTGGAATAAAAATGCTAACCGGACTCAATACGGGGGAAGTATTTTTTCACTGACCGATCCTGTTTACTCACTCATGTTGATGGGGATACTTGGTGAGCAGTACTACGTCTGGGATAAGGAAGCGAGTATCAACTTTATCAAACCTGGACAATCCGATTTATATGCAGACTTTGAGGTAACCCAAGGTCAACTCGAAGAGATTTACAGTAAAACGACTTCAGGTGATAAATGCTTTCCCGAGTTCATCATCCATATAAAAGATAAAGATGGGAATGTTGTATCTGAGGTGCAGAGAAAGCTGTACGTAAGAAAGAAACCTCAGTTTAGAGAGCAAGATGCAGATACAGCTGTGGAAGTTTAAGCACTGAATATAAAAAAGCCTCCCAATTAGGAGGCTTTTAAAATAATGAGAAAGACAAATTAGTCTTCAAGTTCTGCTAAGCACATTTCTTCATGGATTTGTTTAACCCAGTTAGATACACGCTCGTCAGTAAGTTCTGGTTGACGATCTTCATCAATACAAAGACCTACAAACTGGCTGTCATCGCCTTCAACTAAACCTTTTGATGCTTCAAACTCATAACCTTCAGTTGAAGTATAACCTAGGATAGTTCCGCCTTTTGCTTCAACGATATCACGGATAGTGCCCATCGCATCACAGAAGTACTCAGCGTAATCTTCTTGGTCACCACAACCAAAAATAGCAACAAGCTTAGTTGAGAAATCAATAGCTTCAAGTTCAGGGAAAAAGTCGTCCCAATCACATTGTGCTTCGCCGTAGTACCACGTTGGGATACCTAGCAGTAGCAGATCGAAATTATCAATATCTTCTTTGCTGCTTTTAGCAATGTCTTGAACTTGAACGAGCTGTTTGCCCAACTGCTTTTGAATCATCTTAGCAACAGCTTCAGTGTTACCTGTATCGCTACCAAAGAAGAGACCTACACTTGCCATAGAATAATTACCTTTAATTGTGTCTGTTGTTGGTGATAATAGGAGTTAGGATAATCAACCGATCCCTGTCCCTTCCCAACTGAGCTGGATTAACCCTTTGGCTATAAATCCGGCACATCCTAGAAAGAGCACTAACCATACGATTCGACGCCCAAAAACGGGAACATTGCCTTGCTTTAGAACGTCTTTAATCGCCATACCGATCAAGAAAAAGATCCCGGCGAATAAAAGGTCTAACCCAATAGATTCAATGACGTTTATGTAGTCGTAAAGCATGGGATTCCTATATACCAATTTTGCTTGCGCGCACTATATCATTCTTAAACAATAAAGTTAATGCGCTGTTGTAACCAAGTTCGCAATATCATGCATCAATATCGCCCTAGTTTTCCATTAAATGATCGCTCTCAAACAATAAACTTTCTAATTGCACGAAGAACTTCTGCTGGCTTTTCAGCGTGGAGCCAATGACCGGTATTTGCGATTACATGGGCTTTTGCGTTAGAAAATTGTTGTTGAACTGCGGCTTGGTGCTCAGCTGTTAGGTAATCAGAATCCCCACCTTTTATTAGCAAGGTTTTGACCGATGTTTTATCGATCGGTTCCCAACCAATGATCCGTGAGTAATTGGAGAGTAATGACGCCACGTTAAAGCGCCATTCCATGATACCTTGCTCTGATTTGAATAACGATTTAGTTAAGAATTGGCGAACTCCGTCGATTTCGATATGTTTAGCGAGCACTGTTAGTGCTCCAGAGCGAGATACGGGCTTTGCTTCGATCACAGCTTGAAGGCCGGCAAAGACGTTGTCGTGTCGGTGCTGTTGGTAGGCAACGGGAGCCATGTCTAACACAACTAATTGTCTAATTGTTGTTAGTTGGGTCAAAGCCATGGCGACTTTTCCACCCATCGAGTGCCCGATAATCGTCACGTCAGTCAGCTCAAGTGTGTTGAGTAAATTGACGACGTCACGTGCCATTTCAAGGTAATTATGTTGGTCACTATGGAAAGATTGTCCATGGTTTCTTAGATCAATACTCAGCACTTGGTGATCACTTCTTAGATCCCTAGCAAGAAGCCCAAGGTTGTCTAAATTACCGAATAAACCGTGGATCAATACAATGGTGTGACCTTCACCTTCAATTTTATAGTTGAGCTGTGCTGACATTTTATCTTATTCATGGTGGGTTTATCGTAGAGTATCCTCGCGGATCTCGCTATAATCCCTCAGAGTTTAAACATTGAGATTGTGAAAAGCGAATGAAAACAATTGAGGTTGATGAGGACCTATACCGTTATATTGCGGGTCAGACAGAACATATTGGCGAAAGCGCTTCAGATATTCTGCGTCGCTTATTGAAAATTGATAGCCAAGGTGAACTTAATCCTGTTGAGGAAGTAGTTGAGCCTAAAGGAATTATTGTTAGCAAAGACGCTGGTTTTACACCGGCGAAGCTAGATGGCGTAAAAGAAATGCGCTCGCTTTTGATTTCAGATGAATTTGCGTCTCTTAAAAAAGCGATTGATCGATTCATGTTGGTTTTATCAACTTTATACAAAATCGACCCGAGTAGCTTTTCTGAAGCATCTCAAGTGAAAGGTCGAAAGCGTGTATATTTTGCTGAAAATGAAGAAACACTTTTAGCAAACGGAAACACGACGAAACCTAAGGCTATCCCATGCAGTAATTTTTGGGTGATCACCAACAATAATACAAGTCGTAAGAGACAAATGGTTGATCAGCTAATGAGTCGTATGAATTTCCAAGCGGAATTGATAGAAAAAGTAACAGGTTCAATTTAAAGAAATCTGATTTAAACCTCATAATGTCCCTTAAATAGTCGATATTATGAGGTTTTTTTGTTTTTAAATTTTATATATAAGGATGTCAAAAAATGGCTATGCACCCTCGTGCTGGGCAAAAAGCTCAGCAGGAAGATCTTCATAATATACCGGCTTTAGTAGCGAACTATTTTTTACAGCAACCGGATGCGACTAACCCAGATCATAGAGTACTCTTTGGTACTTCAGGTCACCGTGGTACAGCAGACAAATCAACATTTAATGAAAACCATATTCTTGCAATCGCACAAGCTGTTGCAGAAGTTAGAGCAGAGCAGGGCACAACTGGCCCACTTTTCTTAGGTAAAGATACACACGCCCTTTCCGAGCCTGCGTTTTCTACAGTAATCGAAGTGTTAGTGGCAAATGGTGTTGAAGTTATAATTCAAGACAATAACGGTTTTACCCCAACTCCAGGTGTGTCACATGCAATTCTTACGCATAATTTAGTTAATACTAAAAAAGCAGATGGTATTGTTATTACACCCTCTCATAATCCACCTCAAGATGGCGGCATTAAATATAACCCAACACACGGTGGTCCTGCTGAAGCTGCGCTTACTCAAGCAATTGAAGACCGTGCAAATGTTATTATTGCTGAAGAGATGCAAGGTGTTAAACGCACTCCTATTACACAAGCTAAGCAATCAGAATTAGTTAAAGAAGTTGACCTAGTTGCCCCATACGTTGCTGATCTTGTAAACGTAGTGGATATGGAAGCTATTCAGAAAGCGAACATTAAGATTGGTGTTGATCCACTTGGCGGCAGCGGTATTGATTACTGGCGTCAGATTGGTAAGGCATATAACTTAGATTTAACTTTAGTCAGTGAAGCTGTAGATCCTTCATTCCAATTTATGTCTTTAGATAAAGATGGTGTTGTTCGTATGGACTGTTCATCACCTTATGCAATGGCTGGTTTGTTAGCACTGAAAGATGAGTATGCTTTGGCATTTGGTAATGATCCTGATTACGACCGTCACGGCATTGTTACACCAAAAGGATTGATGAACCCTAACCACTTCTTAGCGGTTTGTATTGATTACCTATACCGCAACCGTGAAGGTTGGGGGAAAGACGTTGCTGTGGGTAAAACACTAGTGTCAAGTGCTCTAATCGATCGTGTAGTCGCTGACCTTGGTCGCGAATTGTGTGAAGTACCAGTTGGTTTCAAATGGTTTGTTGATGGCTTGTATAACGGTCAATTTGGTTTTGGCGGTGAAGAAAGTGCAGGTGCATCTTTCCTACGTAAAGACGGTACACCTTGGTCTACAGATAAAGATGGTCTAATTCTTTGTCTACTTGCTGCTGAAATCACAGCGGTAACCGGTAAGAATCCACAAGAATACTACGAAGATCTTGCTGCTAAACACGGTGAATCTAAGTACAACCGTATCCAAGCGGTTGCTAATGGTGCGCAAAAAGACGTACTTAAGAAGCTATCTCCAGAGATGGTTTCAGCTGAGACGCTTGCTGGTGATGCAATCACTGCTCGCTTAACGCATGCTCCAGGTAATGGTGCTGCAATTGGTGGACTTAAAGTGACGACAGAGAATGGTTGGTTTGCTGCTCGTCCATCAGGTACAGAAGACATCTACAAGATCTACTGTGAAAGCTTTAAGGGTGAAGAACACCTAAAAGCAATCGAAGAAGAAGCTCAAGAGATCGTTAATCAAGTATTTGCTGCAGCTGGCCTATAGTTGAATTTGATTCAGTAGCTTATTGAGGTGTCACCTCAATAAAGGGTTGATGTTAAAGCATCAGCCCTTTTTTATTGGGATGAGAATGACTTAAATCTTATATATCTCCAATAGCTTTAATTGTGGGGCCAACTTTCAGGCATAACAAACCAGAACTGTCCTGTATTCGTTTGAGCATGGATGAACCGATCATCAAACTCTTTGATAGGTTCTCCGTCAAAATTGTCAATACCAGCAGCCCATTGATCTTTATTTATAGGGTAGAGACCTTCTTCAACTAAATGCACTTGGCTTTTATAACACCAAAACCCATTAACTTGACTTGGGTTTATTTTATAGCCTAAACACTCTGTTGGAATACTCTGTTCTAAGAATGGGTTTATGTATAAACGACCTTGCATCAACAAATGTTCGGAGTTGGTTTTTAGCTCAGGATATTGTTCAACAAAGGCACTAGATGAAGACATCGCCAATTGGTGGTTGAGCATTCTTTCGAGTTTTTTATCAAGTTGGTCATGAGAGTTTGGCCCAAACCAAATATCTTCATGGAGTAAATAGAATTTAATGGCAACTTCCCAGTGTTCCAGTAAGTTCGATTGCTGGTTTTCGACAATAAAGTCAATAGCTCCCAATGTTCTGCCATCTACATTAATCTGTATCTCGTCATGTTTAATCGAGTGATTTGGAGATGCGATAATTACTTGTTCACAAAGGTGTTGATACAAAAAACCAAGACGAGGGTTCCCTTGGTAGATATGTGTGTCATCCAGTCTTTGACTGCTCGAAAAGACACTAAGATCGGATATAGGAGGGTGAAGTTCTAGCAAGGGTGGGGAATCAATGACCCATTGATAAAAACGTTGTATTGGTGTCATATATTCCTCATTGAGTTTAATGATCGGCTTTCGACATTTTAACTGTAAATTGATATAACCACGTTATTAAATATGCATGTTGGAACAAGCAATGAATAACTTACAATTAGAAAGAATTCTTAACGAAAAGCTACAGCCTCAACAAATTAAGGATTACTGCCCAAATGGCTTGCAAGTCGAAGGTGTACAGCAAATTAAAAAGATTGTAACAGGAGTTACAGCTTCACAAGCGTTGATTGATAAAGCGGTTGAACTGAATGCTGACGCATTGCTTGTTCATCACGGTTTTTTTTGGAAAGGTGAACCGGAATCGATCCGTGGAATGAAAGGGAAGCGAATTCGCACTCTGATTAAAAACGATATTAATTTGCTAGGTTACCACTTACCACTTGATATCCACCCAGAGCTAGGTAATAACGCAAAATTAGCTGAATTGTTAGATATTGAAGTTGAAGGCGGGCTAGAAGGGCATCCACAATCGGTCGCTATGTTTGGTAAGCTAAAAGAGCCAATGACCGGGGCTGAATTCTCGGAAAAAATTAACCAAGTCCTTAACCGTCATCCGCTCCATATTTCGACAGAAAATGAGCATAAACTGATTACAACTGTTGGCTGGTGTACTGGTGGCGGGCAAGACTATATTGAGCTTGCAGCCGCTAACGGTTTAGATGCGTTTATCTCTGGAGAAATCTCAGAACGAACGACTTACTCTGCTCGTGAGCAAGATATTCATTACTTCTCTGCAGGGCATCATGCAACTGAAAGATATGGTGTAAAAGCATTAGGTGAATGGTTAACTCAAGAGCATGATTTAGACGTTGTGTTCATTGATATCGATAATCCGGTATAAGCCATACTAATCTTAACAGCGCTATCTCTACTAACGTGACTATGAGTAGAATGGAAAAAAAAGGTTGACGATAACGTCAACCTTTTTTAGTTCTAGCTACTGTGTAAACAACTATTCGCGTTCATGAAGAGGCTGGAATTCACGCTTTTCTTTACCTGTATATAGCTGACGAGGTCGGCCAATACGGTTTGTTGGGTCACTATGCATTTCATTCCAGTGTGCAATCCAACCGATAGTACGAGACATCGCAAAGATTACGGTAAACATAGATACTGGAATGCCAATAGCTTTAAGAATAATACCTGAATAGAAATCTACGTTCGGGTATAGCTTCTTAGAAACAAAGTATTCATCTGAAAGCGCAATACGTTCAAGTTCCATTGCTACATCTAATAGTGGATCTTTGATGTTTAGCTCTTTCAATACTTCATGACAAGCTTCGCGCATTACAGTTGCACGTGGGTCATAGTTTTTGTAAACACGGTGTCCAAAGCCCATAAGACGGAATGGATCATCTTTGTCTTTTGCTTTAGCAACGTATTCGTCAATGTTTTCTACACTGCCAATTTCTTCAAGCATCATCAAACAAGCTTCGTTTGCGCCACCGTGTGCTGGTCCCCAAAGAGAAGCAATACCTGCTGCAATACAAGCGAATGGGTTTGCACCTGAAGAACCGGCTAAACGAACAGTTGAAGTAGAAGCGTTTTGTTCGTGATCTGCGTGTAGAGTAAAGATTTTATCCATCGCACGAGCCACAACTGGGTTTACTTCATACTCTTCACATGGGTTTGCATACATCATGTGTAGGAAGTTTTCAGCGTAGCTTAGGTCGTTACGTGGGTAGATGAATGGTTGACCAATCGAATATTTGTAACACATTGCCGCCAGTGTCGGCATTTTTGAAATAAGACGATAAGCAGCAATTTCACGGTGTGTGTCGTTGTTGATATCGAGTGAGTCATGGTAAAACGCTGCGAGAGCGCCTACAACACCACACATTACTGCCATCGGGTGAGCATCACGTCGGAAACCATGGAAGAAGCTAGCAATTTGCTCATGTACCATGGTGTGACGTGTCACAGTTGTCTTAAATTCTTCGTATTGAGCACGAGATGGAGCTTCGCCGTAAAGAAGAATATAACAAACTTCTAGGTAATCAGCGTTATTGGCCAGTTGATCAATTGGATAACCACGGTGTAAAAGGATACCTTTCCCACCGTCAATGTAAGTGATTTGCGATTCACAAGATGCAGTGGCAAGAAAACCAGGATCAAAAGTGAAAAAACCATTAGAACCTAGTGTACGAACGTCGATAACTGGCGTACCAAGTACACCTTCTGAAATCGGCAATTCGATTGGCGCTTGACCTTCAATATGAAGGGTAGCTTTCTTATCCGCCATAACAATCTCCTTTGTTATTATTAATCCGTCCAGGATGTTTATGTGCCATTTTTTTACTGCTCTTGGCGTCGAAAGTCAATTAATCTGCACTTTTGTGTGCACTTGTTAGTGTTTTTTGCATTAAATTCGTTAAAAATCTGTTCTATGTAGCATTATTTGTTACATCAATTGTATTAGAATGTTGCGAGTCGTATAGTGGCGGTGAAAATTCTGGTCCAGACCTTTAAATTCAAGGCTAAAAAGAATTGTGAGGTGTCTCTAGTAACCTTGTTGTTAACATTTATTTTACAATTAAAGTGCGATTAATACGCGTCGATTGTCAATTTAATGTTAAGTTTTACCGGTTTTCGACCAAAATTTGTCCATAACAATATCTAAGGTTATTTAATGACCATAAAAGCTCGATGGAGCTGAGTGAGCAAGCCCGTGAAAGAAAGAAAGACAAGACCTGTTAATTTAGATTTACAGACCATCCACTTTCCTATCACTGCAATTGCATCCATCCTACACCGTGTGTCTGGGGTGATTACATTTGTTGCGATCGGAATTCTGCTTTGGTTACTATCCATTTCCCTCTCCTCCCCTGTAGGCTTCATGGAAGCAAGCGACATTGTCGATGGCTTTTTTGTTAAGTTTATTTTGTGGGGCATTTTAACCGCTTTGGCTTATCACATTGCTGGTGGCATTCGTCACTTGTTAATGGATCTAGGTCATTTTGAAGAGCTGGAATCTGGTGCGAAAAGCGCTCAGGTTGCATTCGCAGCGACAGCGGTATTGTCTCTACTTGCGGGGGTTTTAGTATGGTAAATAATATATCCACTTTTGGTCGTAATGGTGTTCATGATTATTTATTAATTCGTGCAACCGCAATTATTATGACGCTTTACACAGTCTACCTTGTTAGCTTCTGTGCTTTCTCGGGAGATATTTCTTACGTATCTTGGACGCAATTCTTTGGTGGTACCTTCACTAAAGTCTTCACTATGCTAGCACTGACTTCAGTGTTAATTCACGCTTGGATTGGCTTATGGCAAGTCCTGACTGACTACATTAAATGTGCAATGTTGCGTGGTGGTCTTCAATTGGGTGTTGTTGCTGTTCTTATTGGATATTTCTTCTCTGGTCTGTTTATTTTGTGGGGTGCGTAAGTGACTATTCCTGTTCGTGAGTTTGATGCCGTTGTAATTGGCGCTGGTGGTGCTGGCATGCGTGCTGCGCTACAAATTTCAGAGCAAGGCCTATCTTGTGCATTGCTTTCAAAAGTTTTCCCAACTCGTTCCCATACTGTTTCTGCACAAGGTGGCATTACAGTTGCCCTTGGTAATGCGCACGAGGATCACTGGGAACAACACATGTACGATACTGTAAAAGGTTCTGATTATATTGGTGACCAAGATGCAATCGAATACATGTGTAAGAATGGTCCTGAATCAGTAATAGAATTAGAGAAGATGGGTCTTCCTTTTTCTCGTTTTGATAATGGTACTATTTACCAACGCCCATTTGGTGGCCAATCTAAAAACTTCGGTGGTGAGCAAGCTGCTCGTACCGCCGCTGCTGCTGACCGTACTGGTCACGCGCTTTTGCATACTCTTTACCAGCAAAATATTAAGCATAAAACTACAGTTTTCTCTGAGTGGTATGCTCTTGATCTTGTTAAAAACGAAGATGGCGCAATTTTAGGTACAACTGCGCTTTGCATGGAAACTGGTGAAGTATGTTACTTCAAAGCTAAAGCGACAATTTTAGCGACTGGTGGTGCTGGTCGTATTTACGCTTCTACAACGAATGCTCACATTAACACTGGTGACGGTGTTGGTATGGCGATTCGTGCTGGCGTTCCAATGCAAGATATCGAAATGTGGCAGTTCCACCCAACGGGTATCGCTGGAGCTGGTGTTCTAGTAACGGAAGGCTGTCGTGGTGAAGGTGGTTATCTACTTAACAAAGACGGTGAACGTTTCATGGAGCGTTATGCACCTAATGCGAAAGATTTAGCAGGTCGTGATGTTGTTGCTCGTTCAATGATGATCGAGATCCGTGAAGGTCGTGGCTGCGATGGTCCATGGGGTCCACATATCAAACTTAAATTGGATCATCTTGGTAAAGAGACTCTTGAATCTCGCTTACCTGGTGTATGTGAGCTGTCTCGTACATTCGCACACGTTGATCCAGTAAAAGAACCAATTCCAGTAATTCCTACTTGTCACTACATGATGGGTGGCGTACCAACTCAAGTTTCAGGTCAAGCTATTAAGCAAGATCCTGCTGGCGCTGATGTTGAAATCCAAGGTCTATTCGCTTGTGGTGAAATCGCCTCTGTATCTGTACATGGTGCTAACCGTTTAGGTGGTAACTCGTTACTTGATTTAGTGGTATTTGGCCGTGCAACAGGTCTACATCTTGGTGAGACGCTGAAGAAACAAGAAGAAGCTAAACCAGCTACGGAAGCAGACATTGAACGTTCATTAGAGCGTTACAACCGTTGGGAAAACAGTACTGGTGGTGAAGACCCTGCTCAAATTCGTAAAGATTTACAGCAATGTATGCAGAATAACTTCTCGGTATTCCGTGAAGGTGATGCTATGGCTAAAGGTTTAGAAGAGCTTAAAGTTATTCGTGAGCGCCTAAAAAATGCTCATCTATCTGATAAATCTACTGAGTTTAATACGCAGCGTATTGAGTGTTTAGAGCTTGAAAACTTGATGGAAACTGCTTTTGCAACAGCTGTTGCAGCAAATTTCCGTACAGAAAGCCGTGGCGCACATGCTCGTTTTGACTTCCCAGACCGTGACGATGCACAGTGGTTATGCCACTCAATTTACAACCCTGAGACTGAAGAAATGTCGAAGAGAAATGTAAATATGGAACCTGTACATCGTGAAGCATTCCCGCCAAAAGCGCGTACGTACTAAGGAGAGGGCATTAAAATGAAACTGAATTTCTCTTTATACCGCTACAACCCAGATGTTGATCAGAAACCATACATGAAGGATTACATCCTTGAAGTAGAAGAAGGTTCTGACATGATGCTTTTGGATGCGCTAATTCTTCTGAAAGAACAAGACCCATCGATTGCATTTAGACGTTCTTGCCGTGAAGGTGTTTGTGGTTCAGATGGTCTTAACATGAATGGTAAGAATGGTTTGGCGTGTATTACTTCGCTATCAGCGCTTACGGGGCAAGATAAAATTGTCATCCGTCCGCTGCCAGGCTTACCTGTTGTTCGTGACCTAATTGTAGACATGACACAGTTCTACGATAACTATGAAAAAGTGAAACCTTTCTTAGTGACAGAAGGTAGTGTACCTCCTGCTCGTGAAAACTTACAAAGCCCTGATGAGCGTGCGCATTTAGATGGTTTGTATGAATGTATCATGTGTGCATGTTGTACTACATCATGCCCATCGTTCTGGTGGAACCCTGATAAATTTATAGGTCCTGCTGGTCTACTTGCCGCTTACCGTTGGTTAATTGATAGCCGCGATACAGCAACAGATGAACGTCTGTCAGATCTTGATGATGCATTTAGCGTTTTTCGTTGCCATGGCATCATGAACTGTGTAAGTGTTTGTCCTAAGGGACTAAATCCAACGAAAGCAATTGGTCATATAAAATCCATGCTTGTAAATCGTTCGGTTTAAAATAACAAAAATTGCCGCCCTTGAAGTTTTGGGGCGGCCTTTTAATAGCTCGGCATTGACCGATGCAAATGTGAAACTACAGGTTAAGGGAAATTATGCACAACGGCGTGATGAAGGCATGGCTCGAGTCTTCACACTTGGCTGGCGCCAATGCAACTTATGTAGAAGAAATCTACGAACTGTATCTAAGTGACCCAGACTTGGTAAGTGATGAGTGGAAACGTGTATTTGAAGACTTGCCTGTGCAAGCTTCTGAAGTGGTTGAACAACCGCATTCACGTGTTCGCGAATACTTCCGACGACTCGCTCAAGAAACAAAGCATTACAACGTCCAAGTTAGTGATCCTGATGTCGATGCGAAACAAGTAAAAGTACTGCAACTAATCAATGCTTATCGATTCCGAGGGCATCAAGCTGCAAATCTAGATCCGCTAGGTTTATGGGAACGAGGAACAGTTGCTGAACTGGACCCTGCATTCCACAACCTAACCGAAGATGACTTCAATGAAACGTTTAACGTTGGTTCTTTTGCCATAGGGCAAGAGACAATGGTGCTAAAGGACTTATATAAAGCTCTTAAGCAAACGTATTGTGGTTCAATCGGTGCAGAATACATGCACATGACTAACACAGAGCAAAAACGTTGGATTCAACAACGTTTAGAGTCTGTTTCTGGTCAACCATCATTCAATCATGAAGAAAAACAAGCATTCCTAGAAGAGCTAACTGCTGCTGAAGGGCTTGAACGCTATTTGGGTGCTAAGTTCCCAGGTGCAAAACGTTTCTCTCTTGAAGGTGGCGATGCGCTTGTTCCAATGACGAAAGAAATTATTCGTCATGCTGGTGGACAAGGTATGCGTGAAGTTGTAGTCGGAATGGCCCACCGTGGTCGTTTGAACATGCTTGTTAACGTGCTTGGTAAAAAACCACAAGACTTATTTGATGAGTTTGCTGGTAAGAAGCATGATGACACATGGGGTACTGGTGATGTTAAATACCACCAAGGCTTCTCTGCTGACTTTGCAACACCAGGTGGCAATGTCCACTTAGCGCTTGCATTTAACCCGTCTCACTTAGAAATTGTAAACCCTGTAGTTATCGGTTCAGTTCGTGCTCGTCAAGACCGCCTTGATGATAAAGACGGTAGCAGCGTACTTCCTATAACAATTCATGGTGATTCCGCAATTGCAGGGCAAGGCGTTGTTCAAGAGACGTTTAACATGTCTCAAGCACGTGGCTTCTGCGTTGGTGGTACAGTTCGTATCGTCGTGAATAACCAAGTTGGTTTCACTACATCTAATCCTCGTGATACACGTTCTACTATGTACTGTACTGATATCGCGAAGATGGTACAGGCTCCAATTTTCCACGTAAATGCTGATGACCCAGAAGCGGTTGCTTTTGTGGCTCGTATTGCACTGGATTACCGTAATACATTCAAACGTGACGTAGTTATTGACCTAGTTTGTTACCGCCGTCATGGTCACAATGAAGCTGATGAGCCGAATGCAACTCAGCCTCTAATGTACCAAAAAATCAAAAAACACCCGACGCCTCGTAAGCTTTATGCTGATGTGCTAATTGATCGTGGTGAGTTTGACATTGAAACGGCAACGCAATTAGTTAATGAGTATCGTGATGCTCTTGACCACGGTGAAGTGGTTGTAAAAGAGTGGCGCCCAATGGCTCTTCATTCTGTTGACTGGTCTCCTTACCTAGGACACGACTGGAATATTGAATGGGATAACGAAGTTGCAATTGATCGTCTAAAAGAGCTGGGTACTAAGCTATGCCAATATCCAGATAGCCATAAACTGCAAAGCCGTGTTAACAAGCTTTATAACGACCGAACTGCAATGATCAATGGTGAAAAGCAGATCGATTGGGGTATGGCTGAAACATTAGCGTATGCAACATTGGTTGATGATGGTAAACGTATCCGTATTTCTGGCCAAGATTCAGGCCGTGGTACGTTCTTCCACCGTCACTCTGTTCTTCATAACCAAACAGATGCAAGCACTTATGTTCCACTAGCTAATATTCATGATAAACAAGGTCCATTCCAAGTCTTTGACTCGGTATTATCTGAAGAAGCGGTATTAGCATTTGAATACGGCTATGCAACAGCCGAACCAGGTGGTTTAACCCTGTGGGAAGCTCAGTTTGGTGACTTTGCGAACGGCGCTCAGGTTGTTATTGACCAGTTTATTTCATCAGGTGAGCAGAAGTGGGCACGTTTATGTGGTCTGACTATGCTGCTTCCTCATGGTTATGAAGGTCAAGGTCCAGAGCACTCTTCAGCTCGGCTAGAGCGTTACTTGCAGTTATGTGCTGAACAGAACATGCAAGTAGTTGTTCCATCTACACCGGCTCAGGTTTATCACATGATTCGCCGTCAGGTTGTAAGACCGATGCGTCGTCCATTGATTGTGATGTCTCCTAAATCTCTGCTACGTCATCCATTATGTACGTCTTCACTTGAAGATCTTGCGCAAGGCACTTTCCAACCAGCAATTGCTGAAGTTGATGACCTAGCTCCTGAGAATGTGAAACGCGTAGTGTTCTGTTCTGGTAAGGTTTATTTTGACCTACTAGAGCAACGTCGTAAGAATGAGCAAGATGATGTGGCCATTGTACGTATTGAGCAAATTTACCCGTTCCCAACAGAAGATGTTGAAGCGGCAATTGCACAATATACAAATGTAGAAGACTACGTTTGGTGTCAAGAAGAGCCTCAGAACCAAGGTGCTTGGTACTCTAGCCAACATAACTTCCGTGCTGCTATCCCAGCCGGTGCTGATCTTAAGTATGCAGGTCGTGCTGCTTCAGCATCGCCAGCTGTTGGCTATATGTCAGTACACTTGAAACAACAAAAAGCGTTAATTGAAGACGCTCTGACCCTACTTAAGAACTAGAAGTAAAAGGAAGATACAGATATGACAATTGAAATTCTGGTTCCAGATTTACCTGAATCAGTGGCTGACGCGACAGTTGCAACTTGGCATAAAAAACCTGGTGAAGCTGTAGCTCGTGATGAAGTCATTGTAGATATCGAAACAGATAAAGTAGTTCTAGAAGTACCAGCGCCTGAAGCTGGTGTTCTAGAAGCTATTATTGAAGAAGAAGGCGCAACGGTTCTTTCTAAGCAGCTGATTGCTAAAATCAAGCCTGGTGCTGTTGCAGGTGAGCCGACTAAAGATACAACTGAAGAAACTGAGTCATCTCCTGATAAGCGCCACAAAGCAGCACTTACTGAAGAAAGTAACGATGCGCTTAGTCCAGCGGTTCGTCGTCTTCTAGGTGAACATAACCTTGAAGCGTCACAGGTTAAAGGTACTGGTGTTGGCGGTCGTATTACCCGTGAAGATATTGATGCTCACTTAGCTGCTGCGAAATCTGCACCAGCAGCAAAAGAAGAGCCAATTCAAGCACTAGCGACAGCTCGTAGCCAAAAACGAGTACCAATGACTCGTCTTCGTAAAACGGTAGCTAATCGTCTGCTTGAAGCGAAAAACAGCACGGCTATGCTAACAACGTTTAACGAAGTAAACATGAAGCCAATCATGGATCTTCGTAAGCAATACAAAGACCAGTTTGAAGAACGCCACGGTACACGTTTAGGCTTTATGTCTTTCTATGTGAAAGCGGTAACTGAAGCTCTAAAACGTTTCCCAGAAGTAAATGCTTCTATCGATGGAACTGACATTGTTTACCATAACTACTTCGACATCAGCATGGCTGTTTCTACACCTCGTGGTCTAGTAACTCCTGTACTGAAAGATTGTGACACGCTTGGTTTTGCTGATATCGAGAAAGGTATTAAAGAGCTAGCAATTAAAGGCCGCGATGGTAAGTTAACCGTTGATGAGCTAATTGGTGGTAACTTTACTATCACTAATGGTGGTGTTTTCGGCTCATTGATGTCTACGCCAATCATTAACCCGCCTCAAGCGGCAATTCTTGGTATGCACAAAATCCAAGAGCGTCCAATGGCAGTAAATGGTCAAGTTGAAATTCTACCAATGATGTACCTTGCGCTTTCTTATGACCACCGTTTGATTGATGGTCGTGAGTCAGTTGGCTTCTTGGTAACGATTAAAGAACTTCTAGAAGATCCAGCTCGATTACTATTAGACGTATAAAGTAATACTGAATGAGAAGCTGCCTTGTAGCTTCTCATTTTTATAAATTGGGAAGCTCACTCCTGATTTATTGCTCATCAATTTTTGATAAGCATTTTAGAAGCACCCTACGAAATAGACGCAGTTAAGCTGATGTCTGATGGAAATAATAAATCCCTTCAGGGATAAACAAATGGAATAACAAAATGAATTTGCATGAATATCAAGCAAAGCAGTTATTTGCAGAATTCGGTTTGCCTGTACCAGAAGGCTTCGCATGTGACACAGCTCAAGAAGCATTTGAAGCCGCGGGTCGAATCAGCACAGCTAAGAAAGTCGTTAAGTGTCAGGTTCACGCAGGTGGTCGCGGTAAAGCGGGCGGTGTTGAATTGCATGATACTAAAGAAGGCGTTAAAGAGTTTGCACAAAAGTGGCTAGGTAAAAACCTAGTGACTTACCAAACAGACGCGAATGGTCAACCTGTAACAAAGATCCTAGTTGAAGAAGCATCAAATATTGCTAATGAACTTTACCTAGGCGCTGTTGTTGACCGTGCTACTCGTAAAATTGTATTCATGGCGTCGACTGAAGGCGGTGTGGACATTGAGAAAATTGCTGAAGAAACGCCTGAGTTGATTCATCAATCAGCGATCGATCCTCTAGTCGGTCCTCAAGCTTACCAAGGTCGTGAACTTGCGTTCAAACTTGGTCTAGTTGGCGATCAAATTAAACAGTTCGTTAAGATTTTTATGGGTCTTGGTGAAATGTTCTCTCAGTACGACTTAGCTCTACTAGAAATCAACCCGCTTGTAATTACTGGCGAAGGTAACCTTCTTTGTCTTGATGGCAAAATCAACATTGACTCAAACGCAATGTACCGTCAGCCAAAGCTTCGTGAAATGCATGATCCTTCACAAGAAGACGAGCGCGAAGCACACGCAGCGCAGTGGGAACTGAACTACGTAGCACTAGATGGCAACGTTGGCTGTATGGTTAACGGTGCAGGTCTTGCAATGGGTACGATGGATATCGTAAACCTGCATGGCGGCAAGCCAGCAAACTTCCTTGATGTAGGCGGCGGCGCGACGAAAGAGCGTGTAGCTGAAGCATTCAAGATCATCCTTTCTGATGACAATGTTAAAGCAGTACTAGTTAACATCTTCGGTGGTATTGTTCGTTGTGACATGATCGCTGAAGGTATTATTGGTGCGGTTAAAGAAGTAGGCGTAACAGTTCCTGTAGTTGTTCGTCTTGAAGGTACAAACGCAGACCTAGGTCGCGAAGTACTTGCTAATTCTGACGTTGATATCATTGCAGCTGAATCTCTAACAGATGCTGCTCAGAAAGTTGTTGCTGCTGCGGAGGCTAAATAATGTCTGTATTAATTAACAAAGACACTAAAGTAATCTGTCAGGGTTTCACTGGCGGTCAAGGTACATTCCACTCTGAGCAAGCTATCGCATACGGTACGCAGATGGTCGGTGGTGTATCACCTGGTAAAGGTGGTCAAACTCACCTAGGTCTTCCTGTATTCAACACAGTACGTGAAGCGGTTGAAGTAACTGGCGCAACAGCTACAGTTATCTACGTACCAGCTCCGTTCTGTAAAGATGCAATCCTAGAAGCGATTGACGCAGGTATCGAGCTGATTGTAACGATTACTGAAGGTATTCCTACAACAGATATGATCGACGTTAAAGTGAAGCTAGAAGAAACTGGCGTTCGCATGATCGGTCCTAACTGTCCAGGTCTTATCACTCCTGATGAGTGTAAGATTGGTATTATGCCTGGTCATATCCACAAGAAGGGTAAAGTAGGCATCGTATCTCGTTCAGGTACTCTGACTTACGAAGCAGTTAAGCAAACAACAGATGAAGGCTTTGGTCAGTCTACATGTGTTGGTATCGGTGGTGACCCTATTCCTGGTTCAAACTTCATTGATATCCTAAAACTTTTCCAAGAAGATCCAGAAACTGAAGCAATCGTAATGATTGGTGAGATCGGTGGTACTGCGGAAGAAGAAGCTGCTGAGTTCATTAAAGCGAACGTAACTAAGCCAGTTGTTTCTTACATTGCAGGTGTTACTGCTCCTCCTGGTAAACGTATGGGCCATGCTGGTGCAATTATTTCTGGCGGTAAAGGTACTGCTGAAGATAAATTTGCAGCACTAGAAGCTGCAGGCGTTAAGACTGTTAAATCTCTTGCTGACATCGGCAAAGGTCTACGTGAAATCACCGGTTGGTAATCAGCTGGCTTTTATCGAGTAGATAGAAGTGAATTGAACGATATAAAAAGGCTTGGTCATTGACCAGGCCTTTTTTATGTTTCCAAGAAACAAGTTCGAATTGCTAAGCGCGGCTTTTAGCCAATTGCGACAGAATAAACATTGCAGCAGCGCTGATAACCACGGAAGGACCCGCTGGAGTGTCATAGAACCAAGACAGGCTTAACCCACCAAACACAGCTATAGAACCGATAACTGATGCCAGAAATGCCATCTGCTCAGGTGTGCTCGAGAACTTCCTTGCAGTTGCTGCAGGAATAATCAGTAATGATGTCATGATCAACGCACCAACAAACTTCATACCAACAGCGATCACAATACCTACAAGTAGCATTAGAATAAGACGCATCAAATCAATATTGATGCCATCAACTGCAGCCAGATCTTCATTAACAGTCGTTGATAATAGTGGTCGCCAAAATATAAAAAGCACCAAGCTAATTACTGCTACACCTGTATAGATAAAGACTAAGTCCGTTGGCGATACTGCCAGCAAGTCGCCAAATAAGTAACTCATTAGGTCGACGCGAACGTTATCTAAGAAGCTAACTGCGACAAGACCCAAAGAAAGCGCGCTGTGTGCCAATATACCAAGTAAAGTATCGGTCGCGACCAATTTTTGTTTTTGTAAGGTTACGAGTAATACTGCAAGCATTAAGCAGCAAATCAGAAGCGCAAAGTACAAATTAATATTGAACAAAAAGCCAAGGGCTAGGCCCATCAAGGACGCGTGAGCAAGCGTGTCACCGAAGTAAGCCATTTTACGCCACACTACGAACGAACCCAGCGGACCAGCAATAAGAGCGATGCCTAAGCCTGCAAGAATAGAAGGTAAAAGAAACTCAAGCATTATTGATGGTGTCCGTGTTTGTGGTTAGAGCAGTCATGCACATCTCCAGGTACAGGTTGACCTGCCAAGTCGTGGTGATGGTGTTCATGTTGGTGGTGGTAGAAAGCCAAGCTCTCTTGAACCGCTGTACCAAATAAAGCGATATATGAAGGGTGCTGTTTGATGTCAGCAGGTGCGCCTGAACAACAAATGTGGTGATGTAAACAGATTACATCATCGGTTTTAGCCATGACCAAATGCAAATCGTGGGAAACCATAAAAACCCCGCACCCAAAGCGATGTCGAAGAGTATCTATTAGGTCATATAAATCAATTTGCCCTTGTACATCAACACCTTGAGCTGGTTCATCAAGCACTAGTAGGTCAGGTCTTTTTAGTAATGCTTTAGCGATCAGTACTCGTTGGTTTTCACCTCCAGACAGCTGGTGCATATTGTTTTTAAGCAGATGCTCCGCGCCAACGAGTCTCAACGCCTCTAGAATTTCTTGAGGGCTGTATTTTCCTGTTAATCT
Organism: Vibrio kagoshimensis; assembly: GCF_050337535.1. Lineage (NCBI taxonomy): Bacteria > Pseudomonadati > Pseudomonadota > Gammaproteobacteria > Vibrionales > Vibrionaceae > Vibrio > Vibrio kagoshimensis. The sequence goes on along the minus strand of NZ_JAKJSZ010000021.1, from coordinate 45,165 downwards.
TAAAAAACGTTCTACATTTAACGGTAGCGAATCGTTAAGTTTCAGCTTTTGAGGAACATATCCAATTCTAAGCTTATTCTTACGGCTCATCTTTCCTTGGTATTTATTTTGAAGACCGAGTAGTACTTTTACTAAGGTAGATTTACCAGCACCATTGGGACCAATTAAAGTTGTGATACGCCCGCGTTGGATATCTAGGGAGATATTGTCCAGCACTTTACGGCCGTCAAATTCCACACTTACCGCATCTAATTGGATTAAGGTATCCATGAATAGAACTCATTTGCAATTAACTAATGTTATAATGTAACATTTGAAACTTACCTACGCTACTTTTCTATTATAGAGGCACCATGTTTCGTTCAATTATACTCTTAGTTACTTCACTTTTACTCCCCACAGTAGCGAATGCTAGTACCATCTTGACTAGTTTTAAGCCGATTCAAATGATCGTAGTAGAATTAACACTGGGGGTGAGTGAGCCTGATGTTTTAATGAATAGTAACGCGTCACCACATGATTATGCTTTGAAGCCTTCCGATGTAAAAAAAATCCAGCAAGCTGATATGGTTATTTGGTTTGGTCGTGATTTAGAGACATCTTTTGTTAAGGTACTTGAAGGGAAAAGTAATGTTCTTACCATTAGTGAAATCCCTAACTTAAAATTAAGGGAATTTGGAAGCGAAGATCATGATGCTCACGAAGGGCATGATCATGGAAGCCATGACCCTCATTTTTGGCTAGGTATTGATCAAGTGAAAGTGGCTGCTCAATATATTTCTTCTGAGTTAATTAAACTTGATCCCGAGAATACTAGTCAATACAAAGATAATCTAAGCCAGTTTATTACGAATTTAGATGAAAAAAAGCGATCTATTGTTGAGCAGTTGAACCCTGTAAAAGATACTGGGTATTATGTTTTTCATGATGCGTATGGCTATTTTGAAGAAGATTTTGGCTTGAATAATTTAGGTTACTTTACTGTCAGTCCTGAACGAAAACCTGGAGCAAAAACCCTAATTACAATCAGAAATACCCTTAAACGAGACAATGTCCAATGTGTTTTCTCTGAACCACAATTTACCCCAGCAGTGATAGCATCAGTGACTCGAGGAAGCCAAGCGACCGAAGGTCAGTTGGATCCTGTAGGCTCAACTATTGATGTGAAACCTGGTAGTTATTTTGATTTTCTTCAACAACTTACTCAAAGCTATACTGATTGTTTAGGTAAGAAATAAGTATATTAAATGTCGTAAATACCGCTTTGTTGCGGTATTTACGTGATCCCCTAGATAAAAAGACTTCCGCATTCATAAACCTGCTTTTTCCTAGAACATTTTCAGCTAGAATGATTAGATAATTATTAGTATAAAAAATGTCTACTATCAATTGTAGTGCATAATAGATTCTTCTTGCTGTTTAGGGTTTAAAGTTGTTCCATTATTTAATTCGAGTATTCATATTACTGAGTACTTCATTTAATGCTTTCGCGTTAAATACTTCTCCAACTGTTTTTTATCCTTTGCCGATTCAGGTGCAAGGAAACTTCCTTGCGGCTAAAAATCTTTACTTAGGTGAAGGCGGCGGCTTATGGATTCATGATGTTCATGGCAAAGTTCAGTTTTATGATGGGGTGAATTTACTACCAAGGAAAGGAAGTTTACTGCCTTTTTCTTCAGATAATATTGCCTTTCATAAAGGTGAATTTTGGACTTTTTTTGACAACGAAGTCTATCGTCACACTCCAGGGCAAGAAAGTGCATTAGCCTTCAGTTTGAGTCCAGGCTCTGTGATTACTAACATAGGCACCTCAAATGGTTATATTTGGGTGACGGATGATACGAACTTTTATACATACAGTGTTCATTCTGAAGGGTTTGAAACTTACTCTCTCCTAAGTTTATATCAGCACAATAAGCGAAGTGATATTCAAATCAATGATGCAATTAAAGTGCTATCTAAGTGGGTGCTAGCAACAAGTTCTGGTGTTTACTTATCAAATGAAGATGAATTTAATCATATATCGCCTTCGGGGAAGAATTATGTCGAAAAGCTGTATTTTTCTAGTACTCGGCGCGAGCTAGTTATTGGAACGTTAAAAGGTATCATCATAATAAAAGTTGGGGAGGGGAATCAGCCAATTAAAAAGGTTCGTGGGTCACACGTTCTTTCGCTTGCTGAAACTTCGGATGCTTATTGGGTGGGAACTGAGCATGGATTATTCAGTTATGACTTTTTTTCTGGAGATATTACTCGATTTCAAAAGTCACCCAATGAAGATTTTGCGTTACCCGGAGAGAAAATCTATTCATTAATTAACGATACATATGGCGGAATGTGGATTGCTACCAACAATGGAATTAGGTACTTCTCACTGTTTAGCAAAACATTTTCCCGAACTCCTTTGAAAGGGAAAGGAATGCAATCTAGCGATATTATCGTGAACAAACTGCATGTAGAAACCCCAACCAGTTATTGGGTCGCTTCTTCTTCTGGAGTTTACTTTATTGAAGAAAATAGCACTCCTAAATTAGTGTATTCGGGCAATGTTTCGGACTTTTACTTTAATAAAAATAAAATGTGGTTGGCGACAGATTCGGGGTTAGTTTCAATTGATAAGCTAACATTTGAACGTGTTATGTTGCCGAATAACTTACGTCATTTAACTATTCAGAATATTGCTTTTAGCCATGATAAGACGGTGTGGATGACATCGGGGCAAGATTTATATGCGTTAAACCTTGTCACCGGACGATTAAAAAATTACGGTTCAGATTGGTTAGTGGACAAATACCTACCTGCTAAAATTACCGAATTAACAGCCAGTGAGAGCGAAAGTGTATACATTGGTACCGATCATGGTTTTTATACTTTTTCTAACGAATCTATAAAGTTCAATAAACCGAGTGGACGTTTTGGTAATATTGTCGACATTGTAAATGCGGCTGATGGTTCGCAGTGGTTTGCCAGTAGCTATGGTTTGTACCGTATGCCTTTTGAAGGTTCCTTCCTTGAAGGTGTGCCATTAGTTGAAGACAACATTAATCCACGCTGTTTGATATCAGACACTAACGGTATTTGGTTGGGGTCTTCAAAAGGACTGAGCTATTACAACTTAGATGGTGAACTCCTTAGGCATATAGGAGCCCCCTTTGGCTTAGTCGCTAATGAGATTGCTGTAGGAGCTTGCTCTTCATTTTACGATGAGGGGCAAAAGTCGATGTCACTATTATTAGGCTCAAAACATGGTGTAATCAAAACTTTATCGGCAGAGCTGCTGGTTTCAAATCCCCCTCAAAGTCGTGTTCTTTTAAGCCGCATAAGTGTTGATCAAGAAACTGTATCTATAGGTGGGAAGCAGGTGGTATTAGAGCCATTCACGTATGGTACATCAATCAGCTTTAAACTAGGTGTCCTTCCAACACCGTTTATTCACTCTTTAGAGTATCGTTTAAGTGAGAAAGAGCCTTGGGCTGAATTCGAAGGAGGTTTGCTGACTTTAGAGCACTTATTGCCAGGTAGTTATACCTTACAAGTCCGCCCCATAGAGGACTCTCATTACCATTTTGATACGATTATTCAGTCTTTTTCCGTATCTGAACCTTGGTATTTCACGCGTTTAGCTGCTTTTGCAAGTTTACTCCTATTTATTGGTATTATTACTATTTGTGTTTTTTGGCGTTCTAGGTTTGTCACTTATGCAAATAAACAGTTAAAAGCCCAGGTAGCTTTGAAAACAGACCAGTTAAGGCATCAAAGCCGAATATTACTAGCAACTAATCAGCAACTTAAGAAGCAGCTGCAAGTAAAGAACGTATTGGTAGAAAGTGTTGCAGACTCACTATCGACACAGGTTAATGAAGTTGTACATCAACTACCTAGCTGGGAAGGTAACCCCAATCAAACGCCTATTATTAATTTAAAAAATGGCTTAGAGCAGCTAAAAAATAGCCCTGAAAGAGCAAGCAGCTCAATGTTTGGATGCGACATTATCCTTATTTTTGAATCTGTTCTGAAAGCTTGGCAAGCTGATTTACTTAAGGCTGGTATTAATCTAGATATAAAAGTAGACACGACCTATAGGCACATTGAGTTGCACTATTTTAATCTTGATATACTTTTCAATAGTTTGATATCAAGCATAATAAAACGCAGCTTCAAATCCCAAACAATGAAAGTTTGGATTGAAGAAGAAAATGAAAAGTTAGTCATTACAATCATTGATAATGGTTCTCCATTGTCCAAGCTCTCAAATAGCCATCTAGAAAATGAGGCTAACCCTATCCCTGACCTCAACATCGAAAAGTTGCCGCTCTTAATAAAGCAAAGCGGTGGGGATTTTGAGATGTTCACATCTGAAGCTCAAAATAAAGTGAGGCTTTCTTGGGGTATTGATTTTTCAACTCTACAGAAGGTTGTGGCAAGCACTCTTGAGCAAGTCACCAGAGATAACGTTAATGCTAGTGATCTTGAAGTGGATAAATTGAGTCCAGAAGAAGAATGGAAACATAAAGTCTATCTTCTTATTTGTGAGCATTATTCTGATCCTGAATTTGGAACAGCTGCCGCGGCTAAGAGTTTATTCATGTCAGAAAGAAGCCTTCAGCGACGTTTTAAGTCTGCTTATCAGCGAACATTTAATGAGTATCTGAATGAGGTACGTTTAGAAAAAGCATGCGAGAGGTTATTAGCTGGTGGAAAAATATCAGAAGTCGCTTTCGATTCAGGCTTTAATGACCCTTCTTATTTTAGTCAGAAATTCAAACATCACTTTGGAGTGTCTCCCTCTAAGTTCTCTGAAAATTCCGATTAGTTTTCTAACGCTAATTAAGCCCATAAATAAGCCTCAGCCAATGCTGGGGTTTTTTATTGCTTACTGCGAATCAGGTATGGATATACTGAGTTAAGAGAGTTAAGAGAGTTAAGAGAGTTAAGAGAGTTAAGAGAGTTAAGAGAGTTAAGAGAGTTAAGAGAGAAATGAAAAAAAATATCGTGGCATAGCCGGGGGGACTATGCCACGGGTGCCAATGACACCTTCGCTTGCTGCCGGAGTGATAGGCAAGCCCATCACTTCTGGAATTAATGTTAAAGAGAAGTAGTTTCTCTTCGATGGAGTAACTATATGCTGGTCCACTTAATTTCCTTATAAAATTAACGACAATTGATAGTGATAAAAACGACAACCTTTTAACTTGCTGTTTTTAAATGGCTAAATTTAAATTTCTTATTTTTGTACTAGTTAGTTAGCTTATTGCTAGTGTTGAAAATAACGTTTTTGACGAGGTTTTTTTAACGAAAGTTACGTATTTATTTTTGGAAACTTTGATTTCACACAGTAAAAGCAAGGTTTTATGTCTGTAAAATTATCGCTAATAAAAATCCTTCTCATTATCAATGGTAAGTAGCAATCATGAAACTCTCACAACTAGAACAAGGGAAAACAGCTTCTGTTGTAAACCTTGCGGATTTAACTTCTGACGTCAGAAAAAAACTGATGGTAATGGGTTTACTCCCTAATACAGAAATAAAACTGATTCGCAGAGCGCCTATGGGTGATCCTCTTCAAGTTGAGGTGAGAGGTGTGTCCATCGCTATTCGCCAAAGTATCGCTGAGTCAATTGAGGTAATGTAATTATGGAATATCAAGTACTCACGGTAGGTAATCCGAACAGTGGTAAAACAACTTTGTTTAATGCGTTAACTGGCGCAAAGCAACATGTTGGTAATTGGGTTGGTGTGACAGTTGAAAAGAAAACTGGTCAGTACAGCCATGCTGGTGATCAGTTTAAGCTAACAGACTTACCGGGAATCTATGCTTTAGATAGCGGCAATGACAGTAACAGTATTGATGAATCCATTGCTTCACGTGCGGTTTTAACTCACCCCGCTGACGTTATTATTAATGTTGTTGATGCTACATGTTTAGAGCGAAGTTTATACATGACACTTCAATTGCGCGAATTAGGTCGCCCAATGATTGTTGTTTTGAATAAGATGGATGCGTTAAAACGTGAGCGCCAAGTCATCAATTTGAAGGCATTAGAAAAGGAAATCGGGTGCCCTGTGCTTAGTCTTTCTGCTAATGACAAAGCACAAGCTGGTCGATTCAAAGAAAAGCTACATAAGCTCTTGGTACAAGAAGTCAATTTAGAGCCTTTATCTATTCAGTATTCCGGTGATATGGAAGCTTTGATTACAAAAGTTTCAACACAATTTACAGATGCTGATGTTTCACACCGTGCTTTGGCTATTCGATCTTTAGAAAATGATTTATTAGTTCTAAATAGTTTGTCTCAGAAAGAGCGAGAACTTGTTGATGAAATACGCTTGGGTGCTGGCTGCGATATAGATTTGTGCGTTGCGGATGCTAAGTACACTTTTTTACATGATCTTTGTAAACGTGTTCGCCGCAGTGAAGGTAAGCTGAGCAGAAATTTTACTGAGAAAGCAGATCAATTCATTCTAAACAAGTGGGTGGGTATTCCATTCTTCTTCGTTGTTATGTATCTGATGTTCATGTTTTCTATCAACATTGGTGGCGCATTTATTGATTTCTTCGATATTGGTGTCGGTAGTTTGTTAGTGGATGGCGGGCATTACCTTCTCGATGGTCATTTACCTGTTTGGTTGGTGACAGTTTTAGCTGATGGTATTGGTGGCGGTATCCAAACCGTTGCAACATTTATTCCGGTCATTGCTGCGTTATACCTATTCTTAGCAGTGCTTGAAAGTTCAGGTTATATGGCACGCGCAGCTTTTGTTCTTGATAAAGTGATGCAAAAAATTGGCTTACCGGGTAAAGCATTCGTTCCTTTAGTTTTAGGCTTTGGCTGTAATGTACCTTCAATTATGGCAACAAGAACGCTAGACCAAGAGCGTGAACGTAAACTAGCAGCGGCAATGGCACCCTTTATGTCTTGTGGAGCTCGTTTACCTGTATATGCATTATTTGCTGCAGCTTTTTTCCCAGGAGCGGGGCAAAACGTTGTATTTGCGTTATATATCCTAGGTATCGTCGCGGCAGTGTTTACCGGCCTATTTTTGAAAAGTACTTTATACCCGGGTAGCAGTGATAGTTTAGTCATGGAAATGCCAGACTATGAACTACCAACTGTACAAAATGTCATGATTAAAACTTGGCAGAAACTTAAACGTTTTGTTCTTGGTGCCGGTAAAACCATCGTAATGGTCGTAGCAATTTTGAGCTTTTTAAATTCACTGGGTATGGATGGTAGCTTTGGTAATGAAGATAGTGAAAATTCAGTACTTTCAAGAGCAGCACAAATTGTAACACCTGTATTTTCACCAATTGGTATCACTGAAGAAAACTGGCCTGCAACGGTTGGTATCATCACTGGTATTTTCGCCAAAGAAGCCGTAGTAGGTACATTAAATAGCCTTTACACGTCGCCTAGTGATGAAGATGGTGCTGAGTTTGACTTAGCGGCAAGCCTTGAAGAGGCTGTTATGTCTATACCTGAAAATTTAGCTGGTTTAAGTTACTCAGACCCTCTTGGAATTGAAGTGGGTGATTTAACTGACTCTGGCGCGGTTGCAGAAGATCAAGAGGTCGATTCTTCAATTTTTGGTAACTTGAAAGATAAATTCGTGTCTGGTCATGCTGCCTTTGCCTACTTGATCCTTATCTTGTTATATACCCCATGTGTAGCCGCAATGGGTGCCTATGTAAAAGAATTTGGTCAAATGTTTGCACGTTTTATTGCCGTGTGGACGATGGCTTTAGGTTACTTTGGTGCGACTTTTTACTATCAAGCAGCTAACTTTGCGCTGCACCCTGTGAGTAGTGCTATTTGGATGATGGCGATTGCTGGCGGTTTTGTACTTACCTATCGTGTATTTAAGACTATTGGTAATAAGCAGAAAACGCTTGAGGTGCAAGTTGTATGATTTTGACTGAACTTCATCATTATATTGATAGCCATGGTGTGGCAGCTCGAAAAGAGCTATCGTCTAAATTTGGCATGAGTGAAGATGGCGTTGATGCAATGCTGAATGTGTGGGTTAAGAAAGGTAAAATCTCTCGATTAGTGGATACTAATCAACATGGGAACACTACACGTATTCGCTATACCATTAGTAAGCAAGATGGCTTGTCGCTAAATGTGATGATGTAATCCAAAGCCTTACATGATCGTAAATTAACAAACAGTACGGTTATTAAAAAAGCCGCTCATCTAATTAGGTGTGCGGCTTTTTGTTATTCGTTCTGAGCAATATTTCTTACTAGTCGCCTTATAAGGACAAACAAGGCAGATAAAATTATGCTTTTTTGAAGATTGAGCTCAGTGATAACACATTTTGAATTCGTGTCAGAATGGTAAGTTGATCTTCTTCACTACGTTGCTCACCTTTGGTATTCCCCCAAACAGGTCCTGGCCATGCAATGTCATCTTTGAAGCGAGCAATATGGTGAATGTGCAGTTGTGGCACCATGTTGCCTAGTGCACCTAGGTTTAATTTATCTGGTTGGAATGTCGCTTCAAGAGCTTGGCTAACGGCTTGAGATTCATGTAGGAATTGCTGCTGCTCTTTCATCGGTAAATGATGCAGCTCTTTGAGGTTGGCACGTTTAGGCACCAAGATAACCCAAGGTACTGCGCTGTCTTTGTGCAGTAATGCTAAGCTCAGCGGAAATTCGCCAATCAGTGTTGTGTCTTTTGCTAATTGTGGGTGAAGTTCAAAACTCATTATACTATCCATTTCAGTTTCTTGAATTCAGTATACGCTAGATAAAACAAAAGGTTGATGCTCTCACATCAACCTTTGTATTTAATCATAGTAACTCTGTTGGAATTACATACGCTCTAGTGTTTCGATGCCTAGAAGCGATAGACCTTGCTTAATTGTCTTCGCTGTTAGCGCAGCAAGCTTAAGGCGGCTCTGCTTAACTGTTTCGTCTTCTGCTACTAGGATAGGGCACGCTTCATAGAAGCTAGAGAATTGACCGGCAAGTTCAAACAGGTAGCTACACATAATATGCGGCTGACCTTCACGAGCAACAGACTGTACCGCTTCTTCAAATTGTAGAAGTTTCGCGATAAGTGTTTTCTCTTTCTCTTCAGTGATTTTGATGTCACCTTCAAGAGAGTCCATAGAAACACCAGCTTTAGCAAATACAGAAGCAACACGAGTGTATGCGTACTGCATGTATGGTGCTGTGTTACCTTCGAATGCAAGCATGTTGTCCCAGTCAAACACGTAGTCAGTGGTACGGTGCTTAGAAAGGTCTGCGTATTTAACTGCCGCCATTGCAACAGTGTTAGCAATCTTAGTTTTTTCTTCTGAATCTAAGCCTGGGTTTTTAGACTCAATCAGTTTTTCAGCGCGCTGTTCAGCTTCGTCTAGTAGGTCTGTTAGTTTTACAGAACCGCCTGCACGAGTTTTGAATGGCTTACCATCTTTACCTAGCATCATACCGAACGCGTGGTGCTCAAGAGAAACAGACTCAGGGATGAATCCAGCTTTACGAACGATAGTCCAAGCTTGCATTAGGTGTTGGTGCTGACGTGAGTCGATGAAGTAAAGTACGCGATCTGCGCCTAGCTCTTCATAACGGTATTTTGCACACGCAATGTCTGTTGTTGTGTAAAGGAAACCGCCGTCACGTTTCTGGATGATAACGCCCATTGGGTCGCCATCTTTATTCTTGTATTCGTCTAGGAATACAACCTGTGCGCCGTCATCTTCTTTAGCAAGACCTTGCTCTTTTAAATCAGCAACGACTTTAGGAAGCATGTCGTTATACATGCTTTCACCCATCACATCATTCAATGAAAGTGATACGTTTAAACGCTCATAGTTACGTTGGTTTTGAACCATTGTGATATCGACAAGCTTCTTCCACATTTCAGCACAGTACTCGTCACCACTTTGTAGCTTAACCACGTAGTTACGAGCCTTAACTGCAAATTCTTCGTCTTCGTCGTAAAGCTTTTTAGATTCACGGTAGAAAGCTTCAAGGTCTGAAAGTTCCATTGAAACTTGACCTGATTCAGCCTGAACGCGCTCAAGGTTGGCGATAAGCATACCGAATTGAGTACCCCAATCACCAATGTGGTTAGCACGGATAACGTTGTGACCTAAAAACTCAAGAGTGCGAGTTACCGCATCGCCAATAACGGTTGAACGAATGTGGTGAACAGCCATTTCTTTTGCAACGTTTGGTGCAGAGTAGTCAGTCACAATCGTTTGTGATTCAGCAGTCGCAACACCAAGGCGAGAGTCGGCTAAAGCCGCTTCAGCTTGTTGTGCTAGGAAAGCTTCATCTAGGAAGATGTTTAGGAAACCGGGACCCGCGATTTCAACTTTAGAAGCGATACCGTCTAGGTTTAGAACGTCCAATACTTTTTGAGCAAATTCTCGTGGGTTAGCGCCTAGTCGTTTAGCAACGCCCATTACGCCGTTTGCTTGGTAGTCACCAAATTGTGCTTTTGCAGATTGACGAACAGCAGCAGGAGAGCCTGCAGGTGCGCCAGCGGCTTCTAGAGCCTGAGATACTTTGTCATTAATAAGTGCTTGGATATTCACACGAGTTTCCTTCAATTCAAGGATGATAAGAGTGGCCGTTATTTCGTGGTCATTGAATCGACTATTAGTGTTCTCACTTAACGATTTAATGATGAAATTAACAACAGACTCTGTTTAAGTTCACAAAAATGGCGGTAATCATACCAATTTTGTGTAGCTTCTTATAGGTCGAATTGCTAGAAAAATGACTTTTTCTAAAGCCAGTTTGGTTACTGGCTATTTATAATTAAAAGCGTGGAATTTTGAGAGCGGCTCTTGTTGCTAATCGCAGAGCTGATAACATGCGCCGATTAATGGCAGAACAATGAGACAAATGATGACCCTACAGCAAGCGGCATTAGAGCCAACCCAAATGATCGCACGTTTAGACGATTTTATTGAGCAGATCGAAGACTTAGGAAATAAGCTTGGATTGGATTTGAGTTTTGCTCAAGCAGACCATATTGCGCTACGTATTAACGAAACTGAATTAGCGAAAGCTGCTCATCAAGCATGGTCTAAATATGGCTCTACTATTTCAGAAGCGATGATCAATGGTCGTCCAATCGTAGTATTGGCGTTTGATAAACCACTACAAAGCCGTGGTTGGAAAATTGAATGCTTAGAGCTGCCATATCCAGCAGAAGGCAAAGTTTACCCAAACCAAGATTGGGAGCACGTCGAGTTTGTCATCCCATCACACGCGCAAACGGCAGATGAATATTTAGCTGACTTAAAAGACACTTACCCGATGTTTGCGTTGAAAATGCAGACTATCTCTGAAGAAGGCGTGAAGATTAAGTTATCTAGCCCGAAAGGTGAGGGCGAGCGCTTAAACAACCCTACGGTGGCTTTCAAGTATCAGGGGATTTGTATCAAATTGCACCCACACTCATTGAAGAAAATAGTTGAGTCTGAGCAGGAAGGCTAGAGAGTTCTATTCATCTCAATTTTTCTTTTCTGAAAAACAAAAGAGTTGGCGTTTGTGCCAACCCTTTAAAGTGTTATCTATTACACGTTTTCATTCGTGATGTGCTTTTTTAAACGTAATGTGCTTTTACGAAAACCGCTTTAACGCAATGTGCTTTTATAAGATAACGGTTTTATTCCCGTATACAAAAACGTGATCGTTAATCACTTTATTCAGTGCTTTACTTAGAACATTTTTTTCAACATCTCGACCAGCTTGTGCCATATCTTTCGCGCTAAAGTTATGATCCACTGGGATGACATCTTGCTTAATGATAGGTCCTTCATCGAGGTCGTTTGTTACAAAGTGAGCCGTTGCACCAATAATCTTCACCCCACGTTCATAAGCCTGTTGGTAAGGCTTTGCGCCAATAAATGCAGGTAAGAAGCTGTGATGAATATTGATGATCTTGTGATTGTACTTCTCAACAAAGCCTGGAGTGAGAACTCGCATATATTTAGCGAGCACTAAATAGTCAGCTTCGTAAGTGTCGATCACTTCAAGCATCTTTTGCTCATGTTCCTCTCGGTTCAAGCCTTCGTGAGAAACATGATGATAAGGAATATCAAAACGCTCAGTTAGGCTTTGCAGCGTATCGTAGTTACCTACAACGGCAGCGATGTCTACATCTAAGCTGCCATCAAAATTTTTCATTAAAATATCACCAAGACAATGCGCTTCTTTTGTCACAAGAACGACAACACGTTTACGAGAAGAACCGATAAGTGTGCGTTTAGCATTACTTGGTAAAGCTTGGTCTAAATCAGCCAGCAAGGTTTCATCATTGAAGTACCCTTCTAGCTCTGTACGCATGAAAAAGTGACCGCTAGTGTTATCTACAAATTCATTATTATGAATAATATTTAGTTGATGCTTATAACAAATATTCGTTATTTTTGAGATTAGGCCTGGGGCATCGGTACAGTGTGTTAGCAGTGTTTTCTTTTCCATTTGCATCCTACTTCCATGAAATGTTTTTTTTATTCTCTGAATTAAATATCGACCCGCCGAACGGTGAGCTAAGCCGCAATATCAGAGCTACAATTAATCTATCATTATTTTGCTTTCAACAAAATCTACCATGTATTTTATAGATTAATAAATTTTCTTCGATGGTCGATTTGTACTTATAGCTGCTTAGCTATAGTGTTAACCAAGGTGGTATTTATGGATAAAGAGTTACTAGCAAAAAAACTGTATTGCGAACGAGTAAGCTCGCTACTGGGTGATGAGCAAATGGACGATGATGTTCTGGCTGAAATGTGGGAAAGCAAAGCCTCACCAACAGAAGCAGCTAAAGCCATGCAGCCATCAGATGACGGTTTCGGCGCAGCTCCTTGGTTATCTCGTTACCTTAACCGTAAATAACTTGCATTAAGTTTTCCGCAATACATCCCGAACACCCCGGTGCGAAGTCATTCTTGATTCGCGCCGGCTCACTAAACCTGACATAATTCCTCTTCTTTCTACTCTCTAAATCGTACTTTATGATCTCTAAAACCTTTTCTGCGAATGGTGCGCTTGGCAAAGCAATTCCAGGGTTTCAGCCGCGACAAGCTCAATTGGATATGGCCGAAGCTGTTTCAAAAGCCATTCAATCTGAAGGGCAACTTGTGGTTGAAGCTGGGACCGGAACAGGTAAAACGTTCGCTTACCTTGTGCCAGCATTACTCAGCGGAAAAAAAATCATCATAAGTACCGGCTCTAAGAATCTTCAAGAGCAGTTGTACCATCGTGACCTGCCGTTAATGGTTGATGCACTTGGCTATTATGGTCAGGTGGCGTTATTAAAAGGGCGATCGAACTATCTGTGTTTAGATAGATTAAGTCGGCAGATGGTTGAAAGCCATGGTATGCATTCTGATCCCACACTTCTTGCTCAACTTGTTAAAGTTCGCTCTTGGTCGTCGAGTACAAAAACTGGTGATTTAGGGGATTGTGACGATATAGCTGAAGACAGCGTAATTATTCCAACCATCACTTCCACCAATGATAATTGCTTAGGAAAAGAATGCCCTAGTTACACGGACTGCTTTGTGTTGAAAGCCCGTAAAAGAGCCATGGATTCTGATGTGGTCGTAGTGAATCATCACTTATTTCTAGCAGATTTAGCGATAAAAGAAACGGGATTTGGTGAGTTGATCCCAGAAGCCGATGTATTTATTTTTGATGAAGCGCATCAGCTGCCAGACATTGCGAGTCAGTATTTTGGTCAATCGGTATCTAGCAGGCAAGTACAAGAACTCGCAAAAGATATTGAAATTGCTTATCGCACTGAAGCTAAAGACATGCGTCAGTTACAAAAAGTGGGCGATAAATTAATTCAGTCAGCAATGGATATGAGGATTGTCTTAGGTGATACCGGTTTTCGTGGAAATTGGCGTGAAGCCTTAAAATCTGAATCGATCGCTAGAGAGCTTTTGCGTCTCCAGGATGCGTTGCAACTGGCAGTCGATGTTTTAAAACTGGCTTTAGGTCGCAGCCAACTTCTAGATACCGCCTTTGAGCGTGCCAATATGATAAAAGCGAGGATTGAACGTGTTTGTGACGTTTCAATCACTGGATATTCCTATTGGTACGATACAACACCAAGACATTTTGCCTTACATATTACTCCGCTATCAGTAGCAGATAAATTCCATGAGCAAATTCAACTGAAACCAGGAGCGTGGGTTTTCACTTCGGCTACTTTAGCTGTTTCCGATGACTTCGATCATTTTACCTCTCGTTTGGGCTTAAAGCCTGAGTCCCAGTTTTCATTACCAAGCCCGTTTGATTTCCCAAGCCAAGCTCGGTTATGTGTGCCTCGCTATTTACCAGAACCAAATAGCCCAGGGCTTGCAGATAAACTGGTGCGAATGTTAACCCCGGTAATTGAACAGAACCAAGGCCGCTGTTTTTTCTTGTGTACTTCTCACAGTATGATGAAAGAACTTGGCGAGCGTTTTCGGGAAACATTAAGTGTACCAGTGTTACTACAAGGTGAGACAAGTAAGCAAAAAACGTTGGCAGAATTTATGGAATTAGGTAACGCATTGCTGGTGGCGACAGGGGCTTTTTGGGAAGGGATCGACGTTAGGGGCGACGCGTTAAGCTGTGTTATCATTGATAAGCTACCCTTTACGGCTCCTGATGACCCTTTGTTAAAAGCTAGAATTGAGGACTGTAAACTGAAGGGAGGTGACCCGTTTGCGCAAGTTCAGTTGCCTGACGCTGTTATTACATTGAAGCAAGGAGTAGGGCGGTTAATTCGTGATAAACGAGATCGTGGTGCTTTGATCATTTGTGATAACCGCTTAGTTACCCGAGATTACGGAGGCATATTTTTGGCAAGCTTACCGCCAATACCTCGTACTCGTGACTTAGGGGTCATAAAAGATTTCTTAGCTAAACATTCAACAGTAACGGATGAATAAAAACGTTATTCGGGTTTAGCCATTACTTAATACCAAACAAAGATTATTTGAGACATTAATGAGCGCAAAAATTCTTGCAGTAGATACCGCTACTGAAAACTGTTCAGTAGCATTGATGGTTGGCGAACAAGTGTTTGCACGCAGCGAAGTAGCCCCTCGTGACCATACAAAAAAAATACTACCTATGGTTGATGAAGTACTGAAAGAAGCCGGTATGACATTAAACGAACTCGATGCGATTGCCTTCGGTCAAGGTCCAGGCAGCTTTACTGGAGTCCGTATTGGTATAGGTATTGCTCAAGGTTTAGCATTTGGAGCTGAACTGCCAATGGTAGGGATTTCTACTTTAGCAGCAATGGCACAAGGTTGTTACCGTAAGCAAGGTGATACTCATGTAGCAAGTGCCATTGATGCTCGTATGAGTGAGGTTTACTGGGGACGTTATAGCCGAGAGCAAGACGGAAGCTGGGCAGCTTTTGATGCTGAATGTGTTATTGCGCCAAGTGATTTAGTTGAGCAAGTTCAACGAGACGAGCAGACATGGTCTAAAGTGGGAACTGGATGGGAAGCGTATGCTGAGCATATGGATACCATTGATCTAAATAGTAAAGAGAGCGATGTGTTATTCCCAGAAGCACAAGACATTGCTTTTCTTGCTCAATTTGCTTTTTCTGAAGGCAAAGTGGTAGAAGCTGAGCAATCTGCACCAGTTTATCTACGTGATAAAGTTGCTTGGAAAAAACTACCAGGTCGTGAGTAAACCTTTCAGGCTAACTTAATGACAATCTGTTTAAGCCGTTGTGAGTTACGTTAGCAGCTTAAGTCATTAATGAAATGTTTATTTATCGTAGAGTATGATTAACCTGATGACGTGTTCAGGTTAATCATCAAATTCGGAGGCTATCATGGTTTCGATTAATGGATTACCCCCTTCTTCGATAGGCAATACTCAAAAGACCAATCGAACCAATAAGAAGAATGAAGTCAAGAAGGGTGATAATAAAGGGTCTGTAGGGCAACCCACAAAAGTTGCTAATGCTGTCTCTCACTCTATTCGTCATGTCCAAGAGTCTGATATTCATAAAGCCCAACTTCAATATGATCTTCCAGAAGGACGAGCTCGCCGAGCGATGGAAGAGTATATGGATGTGATGAATCAAGCTAAAAAAGAGGAACTTGCCAAGCTTATCGGAGTCGATATCTATATCTAACGCTGAATTTTCTTTTCTCCTGCTTTAAGGATGCACATCATGTTTTCTCTATTTCCTAAGTTTCGTTTTATTTTTCTTATTCTATTTTCTGCTTTGGTGATGGGATGCTCTACGCTGCCAACTGAACTAGAGGCGAACTCTGAAGCTGTGATCACAGATTATCAGGAGTGGGTTAATCAGCTACCAGAAGCAAGTGATATTCGATTAGGTGGTGTGATTGCAAAAATCACAAACTTAGAGAATAAAACTCGAATTGAAGTGGTAAATTTACCAATATCAAAGGATGGAAAGCCAGACATCAATGCTGAGCCTAGTGGACGTTTTGTCGGTTACATCGACGGTTATCTTGAACCTTTAAGTTTTGCTGAAGGGCGACTAATTACGTTGGTTGGTACATCAACAGGTACAGAAGATGGCAACATTGGTGAGTTCCCTTATACCTTCCCCGTCATGGACATTTACAATCATCGTTTATGGCAAATTACAGAGAGAGTGGTGGTTAACGATTTTGGTCCAACTTATTACTCTTGCAGCAGTTTACATTGCCGAAATTTCAGAACCATGCCAACTCAAGGTCGAGTTGTGAAGGACCTTGAATAGACATTATACAAATTAACATTAGGGCTTTATCTAAGCGATGATTGAAAAATCGTATTCCCTCGCAAGTGGGACTCTTGCGGCACAAGAGCTAGGAAACCCTGAAACGGCCGTAGTGACGGTCGTTTTTATTCATGGTTGGCTAGATAACTCTTCAAGCTTTTCTACCGTAATGGAAGAATTATCAGCTTTATACCCAGAAGGACACTTGGTTGCAATTGATCTTTTGGGTCATGGGCTCTCTTCTCATAAACCTCAGGCTTTTTACCCTTTTCATGACTACATCGATGACTTACACCAAGTATTGTCTAAAATCTCAGCAAACAGATTGGTTCTGATAGGACATTCGCTTGGTGCATTAATCGCAAGTTGTTATAGTGCCGCCTTTCCTGAAAATGTATCAGGATTAGTTCAAATTGAAGGTCATGGACCTCTTTCTGAAGCACCTGAGCAAACAGTTTCTCGGTTGAGAAATGGGGTGTTGAGCCGACAGCGGCATCGCAGAAAACCTTCACGTCCTTTGGCAAGTATTGAGGACGCAATAAAGCTAAGATCAATCACTAACCATATTAAACCTGAACTCATTGCTCCTATTGTTGTAAGAGGAATCGTTAATTGTGAAGGTATATGGCAGTGGCGATATGACCCAAATTTAAAGTGTGACTCTCTCTACCGAATGTCTCAAGAACATTCGGATGCGATCATGGCATCTATTGTTTGCCCGCAACTAATTATATTAGGCAATGACGGTTTTCGTCATTTACAACACAATCGCTACAAGTTAGCCGATAGTGACCTAAGAATAGAGAGAATCCCCGGCGGTCATCATTGCCATTTAGAGAACCCTATAGCCGTATCTGAACTAATCTTTGGTGTAGTTAACAAAATTTAAACAAGTGTTTGAGCCTTTTAGTGCTCAAGCACTAAAGCTGTGCTGTAATACTCCGCATATAAAAATAGCGGCGGTTATGGTCGTCAGCTTATTACGAGGAGTAACATCGTGGATAAACCTTGGCTTTCACGCTACCCAAGTGACGTACCAGAAACGATCAACCCAGATCAATACGCATCTCTTGTTGAAATGTTTGAGCAATCTGTTCAGAAATATGCAGACCAACCTGCATTTATGAATATGGGTTCAGTCATGACATTCCGTAAGCTAGAAGAGCGCAGTCGTGCTTTTGCCGCTTACTTGCAAAATGACTTGAAGCTTAAAAAAGGTGATCGAGTTGCGTTGATGATGCCTAACTTGCTTCAATACCCAATTGCCTTATTTGGTGTATTACGTGCAGGTATGATCGCGGTTAACGTGAACCCTCTGTATACCCCTCGTGAATTAGAGCACCAGCTGAATGATTCTGGCGCTAAAGCTATCGTTATCGTTTCTAATTTTGCTAGCACGCTAGAAAAAGTCGTCGATAACACACCAGTTAAACACGTAGTATTGACTAGCCTAGGTCAGATGCTACCTCGTGCGAAAGGCACGATTGTCGACTTCGTTGTCAAATACGTGAAAGGCATGGTGCCAAAGTATGATCTTCCAGGCGCAATCTCTTTTAGAAAAGCACTGCACAAAGGTCGACGTCTTCAATATGTTAAACCGTTTATGTCGGGAGATGATATTGCTTTCCTTCAATACACTGGTGGTACAACGGGTGTAGCAAAAGGGGCGATTCTTACTCACAGAAATATGATTGCAAATGTACTTCAAGCGAAAGGGGCTTATGGTCCTGTACTTGAAGAAGGTCGTGAGCTAGTTGTTACGGCATTGCCGCTTTATCACGTGTTTGCTCTTACGGTGAACTGCCTATTATTCGTTGAAATTGGTGGTCAAAACTTATTGATTACTAACCCAAGAGATATTCCAGCGTTCATAAAAGAACTACAAAAGCATGACTTTACCGCTATTACAGGTGTAAATACGCTGTTTAATGCACTGGTCAATAATGAAGACTTCCATGAACTTGATTTTAGCAACCTTCGCCTATCTGTAGGTGGCGGTATGGCAGTTCAACGTGCAGTTGCGGAACAGTGGAAGAAAGCGACAGGTATTCATTTACTGGAAGGCTATGGCTTAACTGAATGTGCACCTCTAGTAACCGGAAACCCATACGATCTGAAAGATTACACGGGAGCTATTGGCTTGCCTGTACCTTCAACAGAGGTTCGTATTATTGATGATGAAGGTCACCCAGTATCGAATGATCAAGTCGGTGAATTGCAAGTACGTGGTCCTCAAGTGATGCAAGGATACTGGCAGCGACCGGAAGCAACAAAAGAAGTGATCAATCAAGAAGGTTGGTTATCAACAGGTGACATAGTTAAGTTTGATGACGAAGGCTTATTACACATTGTTGACCGTAAGAAAGATATGATTTTAGTTTCAGGCTTTAATGTTTACCCGAATGAAGTAGAAGATGTGGTTGCTCTTCATGGGAAAGTGTTAGAAGTGGCTGCGATAGGTCAGGATAATGATGTGTCTGGTGAGCTTGTTAAAATTTACGTAGTGAAGCGTGATCCTAGCCTAACGAAAGATGAAATCATTACCCATTGTCGTGAGCATTTAACTGGCTATAAAGTTCCTAAACTTGTTGAGTTCAAAGAAGAGTTACCTAAAACAAACGTAGGAAAAATTCTTCGCCGCGTATTACGTGAAGAGAATGAAGCTAAGTTAGCAGAGCTAGAAAGTGCGTAAGCAGACAATCTAATAAAATCATGTGAAAAGTGTTAGAATGCCGGCAGTTATGTCGGCATTTTTGTATGCGACAATTATTGAAACCTAGTGAGAGTTTTTGTGAACTATCAAATCATTACCCAATTGCAAGATCTTGAGCAAGTCTGCCTTCAAGCACGAGAAGCTGATGTTGTTATGCTCGATACGGAATTCGTGCGAACAAGAACCTATTATCCTCAGTTAGGTTTAATTCAGTTATTTGATGGTGAAACATTATCTTTAATCGACCCTGTCGCACTTGATGAAATGACACCGTTTGTCGACTTATTGAAAGACACTTCGGTATTGAAAGTATTGCATGCCTGTGGTGAAGACCTTGAAGTGTTCCAAAATGCTTTTGGTTGTACACCAACGCCAATGGTTGATACACAAATCATGGCGGCTTTCTTAGGGCATGGTTTGTCGACTGGCTTTGCTGCATTAGTTTCTGAGTTTGTCGGTGTTGATTTGGATAAAAGTGAATCTCGAACGGATTGGCTAGCGCGCCCACTTTCCCAAAAGCAGCTAGATTACGCAGCAGCAGACGTGCATTACTTATTGCCGATGTATAACAAGCTGTTAGATAAAGTGACAGAAGCGGGCTGGTGGGATGCAGCCAAGCAAGAGTCGGCTTTGCAAGTAGCCAAGCGTATTCGTCCAAGTGAGCCTGAAAAAGCATACCTTGATATAAAAGGGGCATGGCAGCTTAAACCAAATCAACTGGCGATTCTTAAGCCATTAGCAACTTGGCGACTAAAAGAAGCGATCAAACGAGATCTCGCGCTTAATTTCGTATTTAAAGAGCAAGACTTATGGGCTGTGGCTCGGTTTGCACTTAAAAATCCGAAAGATATGGAAAAAGAAGGGTTTGATATTCGTTCGGTTCGCCGTCACGGGGCAAAACTAAGCTCTATTGTGAAACTTGCAGAGCACACGCCTGAAGAAGAGTACCCAGCGGTTGTGGAACGTTTGATGGACTTCCCTGGTTACAAACAAATCTTTAAAGTATTGAAAGATGAAGTTAAATTAGCGTCTGAAAAGAGTGGTTTAGCAACGGAGTTTTTAGCGTCTAAGAAGCAATTAAATCAAATGCTAAGCTGGGTTTGGAAGCACAAGCGTAATCCTGAAAAGCTACCAGATGTTATGCAAGGCTGGCGTTTAGAATTACTTGGTGTTCATCTGGACAAAAAAATTAAATAGCCTGATAGCCTGAGGGAAAACTAATTACTGTTTTTCTGATTAGATAGAAATAAAAAAGAGAGCCGAGGCTCTCTTTTTTTTCGCATTACGCAAGATGAAAGTAAGTGATTACTTTTCGTCGTCTGGCAGTTTTACATTCAGTTCGAGTACTGAAATGTCATCATCTTTATGCTCGAAAGAAAGATCAACCATTGAGGGATCAACGTCTACATACTTAGCAATCACTTTAAGAATATCTTCTTTAAGCTGTGGTAAATACGAAGGTGAAGGATCACCATGACTGCGACGTTCAGCAACAATAATTTGTAAACGCTCTTTTGCTAAATTTGCAGTGGTTTTCTTTTGTGGTCTAAAAAACTCTAGTAATGACATCGTATATTAGCCTCCGAACAGTCGTTTGAAGATGCCCTTCTTCTCTTCCGTTAAGAAACGGAAATCAACTTGGTTACCGAGTAGTCGTTCTACGGTATCGTTATATGCCATGCCTGCATCTGTCGCGTCATCAAAGATAACGGGTACACCTTTGTTTGAAGCGTTTAAGACTGCTTGGCTCTCAGGGATAACACCTAATAGTGAAATATGCAGAATATCTTCAACATCTTCTACGCTAAGCATTTCACCTTGAGTCACACGTGCTGGGTTGTAACGAGTTAATAGTAAGTGCTGTTTTACTGGCTCTAGCCCATCTTCGGCACGTCGTGATTTTGAGTCTAAAATCCCTAGAATACGGTCTGAATCGCGTACTGAAGAAACTTCTGGGTTAGTCGTAACAATGGCTTCGTCTGCGAAGTAAAGTGCCATTAGAGCACCTTGCTCGATACCTGCTGGTGAATCACAGATGATGAAGTCAAAGCCCATCTCATCTAATTCAGCAAATACACGTTTTACGCCATCTTTCGTCAAGGCATCTTTATCGCGAGTTTGAGAAGCGGGCAGAATAAATAGGTTATCTGTACGCTTATCTTTGATCATTGCTTGGTTTAGTGTTGCTTCACCATTGATCACGTTAACAAAGTCATAGACGACTCGGCGTTCACAGCCCATGATTAAATCTAGATTACGTAAGCCGATATCGAAATCAATTACGGCGGTTTTTTTGCCTTTTAGCGCTAAGCCAGAGGCGATAGCCGCACTTGATGTCGTTTTACCAACTCCACCTTTACCTGACGTTACAACAATAATGCGTGCCATTGTTTTTTCCTTTTTATCTTTCTAAATCGCGAGTACATCTAAGTGCAGAACATCATCAGTCATACTAAGTATGATCTTCTTCTGCCAGTATTCGCTTTCAATTTGGTCGCTTAACCAATAGTTACCAGCAATAGAAACAAGCTCAGCTTGTAAATCATTACAAATGACTTTGGCTTGCGTTTGGCCACTTGCACCAGCGATAGCTCTGCCGCGTAGTGTGCCATGAATATGGATGCTGCCATCAGCAATAACTTCAGCTCCAGCGCTGACATGGCTAAGGATCACTAAATCACAGTCTTTAGCGTAAACCTGCTGCCCAGAACGAATAGGGGTTCTGACAACTTTAGTAGGCGCTATTGTTGCGGGTGCTTGGGAAGGCGACTTACTTGCTGTCATCACCGCAAATCCGGCTTCCTTCGCTAAATTTTGTATACGTTTATCCTTGCAGCCTGCAATACCCACAGGGATCATCCCTGCAAGAGAAATCCCTTTTTTCAGTTGAGAAAAATCAATATCACCTTCTACTTGGCTGATATTGATCACAACCGGAGCCGCTTCAAAAAATGAAGGTGCTTGCGTTACTTTCTCTTGGAGGAAAGCCACCGCATTTTCGACTTGGGCATCTGATAAATGCAATACAGATAGAGTAAAACTGCTACCTTTTAGATCTGGGTTACTAGACATCGAAAACTACAGGACCTCAATAACGAATGGCTACAATTTCTTTCATCTTTACAATAAAGGGAATTGCCTGAAACTAGGTTTATCATGTTATATTCCCAAACCAAGCACAGCAAGTAATCTTGTTGTCAAATGAACGTTTTGTTCCCAATATTTCATCTATATAAACGACATTACTCTCAACTTAGAGTTTTGTGGTTATAAACTATAAAAAAGGCTTGTCATGCTGTGTTCTATTTATAAAAGCTCTAAGAAAGAAGGCACATACCTTTATATTCCTAAGAAGGATGATTTTTCACAAGTTCCTGACGCACTGATGCAAATGTTTGGTAAACCTAGCTTTGTTATGGTCATCAAAATGGAAGGCAGAACTTTGGCTCAAGTTGATATTGAAAAAGTGAAGGTATCAATGGCTGAAGATGGCTTCTTTTTGCAAGTGCCACCGCCACCAGTGAACGAGCTGGAACTGTATAAAGAGCGTAAAGCACAAGCGGATAATGAAGATTAAGTACATTAATTCAAGGAGGAAGCATTGAGTAAATTAAGTAAATCGACAGTTGGCTTAACAGGCTTGTTATTGGCGAGTAGCCTGATGACGAGTAACTCATTCGCTAATGAATTGAGTTTTGAACAGTATGTTGAGAAATTAAAAACTCAAGGTCGTGAGCACGGTATTTCAGAAGTTATTCTTGAAGAAGCGTTTGATGGTGTCACTTTCAAACCAAGAGCCGTCAAAGCCGATAAAAATCAGCCAGAAAAAAAGCTAACCTTAGATGAATACATTCCTAGAGCCGTCCCAGCATGGAAGGTGAAGCAAGCACAAACCTTGTATAAAAAACATTATGAAGCCCTTCATCGAATTGGTAAGGAATACGGTGTACAACCTAGGTTTATTGTTGCGCTATGGGGCGTGGAAAGTAACTTCGGCAAGTTTACTGGTAACTACAGTGTCATCGATGCTTTGACGACAATGGCTTATGACGGTCGTCGTGAAGCCTTTTTTAGTAAAGAGGCAATGGCTGCATTAACCATTCTTGAAGAAGGTCATATCAAGCCTAAAGATATGAAAGGTTCATGGGCTGGGGCAATGGGGCAACCTCAATTTATGCCTAGCTCATTCCTAGCCTATGCTGCGGATGGTAGTGGTGATGGTAAAAAAGACATCTGGAATACTGAAGAAGATGTGTTTGCTTCTGCTGCTAACTATCTAAGCCAGTCAGGCTGGGATGACCAATATACTTGGGGTCGACAGGTTTCTGTTCCTTCTGATATTTCTCTTGAGCTGCAAGGTAGAACGGCAGACAAAGCTAAGTTTTTACAAGAGTGGTCTGAACTTGGTGTGAAGCGTTTTGATGGCAGTGCATTGCCTAAGCTGGATGAAGACATTCAAGCTTGGTTAATTATGCCCGATGATCAATCAGGTCGTTCGTATTTGGTTTATAACAACTACAACGTACTAATGAAGTGGAATCGCTCGTATTACTTTGCACTCGCGGTGAGTCACTTAGCAGATAGAATTAAATTCAACTGATAGTGATACCTGGAAGGTTACTCATTTGAAAAATAAACAAAAGCCGCTGCGTTATGAACGCAGCGGCTTTTTAATTTGAATGAGTTTATGTTTCCCTTAATTTAGGGGGCATAAACTCAGATTATTTTGAATGAAACTGCTCACAAGCGATCATCGTATTTTCGATGAGGCTAGCAACAGTCATAGGACCTACACCGCCAGGAACCGGAGTAATGAAGCTCGCGTTCTCTTTTGCTACATCGTATTCAACATCACCGACAAGCTTGCCCGAATCTAGTCGGTTAATACCTACATCGACCACGATTGCACCTTTCTTAATCCACGCGCCAGGGATGAAATTAGGTTTACCTACCGCAACCACAACCACATCTGCTTGGCGAACGTGACCTTCAAGATCTTTAGTAAAGCGGTGACAAGTTGTTGTAGTACAGCCCGCTAGTAAAAGCTCTAAAGTCATAGGGCGACCAACAATGTTAGATGCACCAACAACAACGGCGTGTTTACCACGTAAGTCAATGTTGTATCTGTCTAGTAGTGTAATAATGCCTTTAGGTGTGCAAGAGCGAAGCTTTGGCATGCGTTGAGCAAGGCGCCCCACATTATATGGGTGGAATCCATCTACGTCTTTTTCTGGAGTAATGCGCTCTAAAACATGAGTGCTGTCAATTCCAGCAGGTAAAGGTAGTTGGACTAAGATGCCATCAATCTCAGGATCTTCATTAAGCTGATCAACTAAGTTTAATAGTTCTTCTTCAGTTGCGGTTGCATCTAGGTCGTAGGATTTTGAAACAAACCCGACTTCTTCACATGCTTTACGCTTGCTTCCTACATAAACTTGAGATGCTGGGTCTTCACCCACTAATACAACTGCTAATCCTGGAGCTCGTAAACCCGCCTCAGTGCGAGCTTTAACACGTGCTGCGACTTCAGAGCGAACGGTTTGAGAAATTAGCTTTCCATCAATATTTTGAGCTGTCATGAATTTCCTTAGTATTGATATTCAAGTTAGTGGCTGATGTTTTGGCGCATTATTTCAGAAAACGTTTTTGATTTCCATCAAGCAAACGTTTGCATTGGTCTATTTTTCTTCACTTATAACGTAAGTGACTTTTTTTTACCCACTTAGATCAGAATGTTACATAAACCCGTTGATTTACAGAATCTATCTCGTATAATCTTTTCCTGCAGCGCGCCCTTAGCTCAGCTGGATAGAGCACCTCCCTTCTAAGGAGGTGGTCGAAGGTTCGAATCCTTCAGGGCGTGCCATTATTTAAGAAACCCGATAACTCAATGAGTTGTCGGGTTTTTTGCGTTTGGGCGATAATGTTTATCTGACTCAATTGTTTTCTTACATACCCACATAGTTAGATTCTTATGTCTTTAAACGAGTGAATCACTCACTCTCAGCATGCTTTTTTAATCAGCGATATAAACAAGACATGATGACTATTTATTGATTCCACTACTATGAAATTCTATTTGGCTACTTTAAATTAGTAGCCTCAAACTTCTTAGTTTCAGTTTATGCGTTCACTCCTACCTGTAGGGGAGAAATTAACGCAAACTGAATTTTCACAGTGAAAACATTTATGCAAAGTTCAAATCCAAGGAAAAGTGGAGATCTCCACGTTCAGGCTGTTACCTCACAAATAAGAAGCTACTTAGATAGCAAAGTGTTACCTGAATTTGACGGAATAGCTTCTGCTACCGCGCGTTTTATCATAGAAAAGCATAGTGACATTGTGGAAGTGACGAATAAGTTTGAAGCGGAGAATTCAAACACAGCACCTGATCTTACATTACGTAAAAATGATGGTGAAACCGTATGCGTTAATTTGTACAAAATTAAGAACAAACAAACGATACAGCCCAAAAACTTAGGGGCTAAAAGTTTTATTGAAAAATACTTTAATTCACCTAACTTGCAAGATGAATTCAATTCCTACTTTGAAAGTGCTTATCGAGATTTCTTGTCTGAGACGACTGCCGTTTTTAGTGATAATTTTAAAAAAGATGCAACAGAGCGTGAGCTAAAAGATGAATTAAAAAAGGTATGTCCGAAGTTTGTTCCTGAAGTCGAAGCGTTTCGGTCGAAGTTTTTATATGAACTTCGAGAAAAGTGTTTTGGCTTATTCATCAAAGAATATAACCAAGCAAGTGGTGCTATTGAACAGGCTTTCAATGCTTTATTTATGACAAGTTCCTTCAACGTGATTACGCGTTATGACGGTGATGTACTTAAAGGTGTTGATGAGTTTCGAGTGGACGTTCATGAGACTAAAAACGTCAGTATCTCTAAAGTTGGAATGAACAGCGTGGGCATAACTTCTGACGATATCACTCTCTTGCTTAGGTTTAAGTTCGAAAGTAGCCCTGTATCCTCGATAAAGCTGGCAACGAGTTATTCGAAGCCTAAAGCTGATCAAACCATAGTGAAAGGAAACCTCCGTGCTTTAAGTCGGTTTAACGAAGCACTTTCAGGGGGATTTAAGCCCGCAGGAAGTCAAGCGAACCCTAATGCGATTGGTAAATGTTCTGAAGCCATTTTTTACTCACAGATACTGAAAGTTAACTCAAGTGTTCGGCAGCTTGATGAAAATAACTTCGTCGATATGTTCAAAAAGTACTCCCCAAATATCACTGAAAACGAATGTGAGTGCATCACCAAAACCACGGTTGGTGCGGTAGATGGGTTAATGGCATTTCTAAAAAGAAAGCATGGTGAATATACGATGGATTCGATAGAGCTTGTCCCAGACGCTTACTTAGATAACCGTCTTGATACTGCCGATATCGAATTAATTTTAAAAGTCGATAATAAGTATGTGTCTGAGCCTATTTCCCTCAAAGCGATAGCCAAAGCTTCTAATGAAATTAACTGTAAGAATCCAGGCATTGGGCAAATACTCGGTCCCACTTATTTTGGATTAGCACAAGATGAGCTTAATGCGGTGTTGGGTGACGTAAGAGATAAATTTGCAAGTGATGATGTTGATCATCGAGGGGCTTTAGAGGCAATTTCAAAAAATATTGGTAGGCAATTAGCTCAAGCTTTTAGTGACCAACAAGAGCAACTCATCAAAGGAACGGAGTCGCTGCTAGGCAAAGCGCTCGTAGTGATTGTTTATTATGTAGATAATAAATATGCAGTTTTGGAACACGGTGCTCCCATACCTCAAGTTGAAGTTTTTCCAGAAAATCCATCTTTGATACAGAATACGCTGTCTTGGGCTGGTGGCGACGAAAAGATCAGGCTAAGAGTGAAATTCAGTGGAAGTCAGAAACACGGATGGACATCGATAAAGCTCGCTTGCGCGTATATTTTCCCCCGCCATAAAATCAAAGGGTTGGTGTAGATATACGGACGTAAATGCTATTCAGAAATAGTGCGCGTGCATAGTGTTGCTTATTTGCTTGCATGGTATTCTTTAACCGTTAAAGTTGGGCTATATAACCATGTTATAAATGTGCCTATTTGATACCTAGTGTGTCCAAATGTTTCTATTTTATTTATCATGGTTACTCCTTGATGTATAAAATAAATTGCGTCATAACCATTTAAATTCAATGACTAAGAATGTAAGCAGCACTGAATTGTTTTATCGTTTGATTGACTGTGATATGGATGAACAAAATGCCATTCTTGCAGATATCGACCGCACAATGCCGGAACTCGTCTCTCGTGTAGAAGCTTTATTGTCTTCCCCTCCTAGCTATCCTTTAACGACCCTTATTGATGAACATTTATCATCAACATCTAACGTAGCTCTATGTTTCGAAAATGAAGTGGTTGATCGGTATCGAGTAGAACAAGAGTTAGGGCGAGGCGGATTTGGAGTTGTGTATTTTTGTTCTCGAAATGACCCTGTGTTTGAACAAAATTTTGCTATTAAGTTTTTTAAGCAAGAAATTGTTCAGCTATTCGGCAGTTCATTACTTTTTCGAGAAGCTCAAATGTTGGCGAGCTTGAACCACCCATTTATTGCAAAAGTTTATGATGCTGGGATACATGAAGGCACTGTCTATATTGTCATGGAGCATATTGAAGGCGTTGCCTTATCTGAATACCTCAATAAGTCCAGCTTAAAGAACATGGATAAACTGACGTTGTTTTGCGATATATGTCTGGCGATAGAGCATGCACATTCTTTTGAGATATTACATGCAGATCTGAAGCCGGATAACATCTTGATTGATGCTCAGGGTAAGCCTAAGTTAATAGATTTTAACCTAACCCAACAGAATGAAGCTCTGTCTGGCTTATTTGCGGAAAACTCCAGCGATTTTGTGGTTCGTGCTGCCAGTTCTGATTTTGCGAGTCCAGAGCAAATAAAGGGCAAGCCTATTAATACAATGGCGGATGTCTATGCTCTAGGGCAGATTTTAGACTTGATGTTTTCATGCAATGGGCGATCTAAACAACTTGAAGAGGTTATTCATTATGCTTCGAATGATCAAATTCATTTAAGGTACTCAACCGTGGGTGCACTTCGTAAAGATGTCGAAAATGTACGCTCACGTTTCCCTCTTACTTGTCATACACAGAGTAAAACTCATGTCGCGCTGAGTATCATCCAACGACACCCAGTAAAAGTGGCAGTTGCAATAGCCTGCTCTCTGAGTCTTATATCTGCCATGTCGATTTACATCAGCGCCTACCAAAGCCTACAAACAAAAAAAAGCCAGTTAGATTCGATTGTGAATGAACTTACTGCTCTTAATTATCCAATGAATAACCGCTTTGCAGAAAGGAATGTAAATAAACCAGTAAAAAGTTCTCATATGGATGTACAACATAGGGAGGGAGTTGGTGATAAGCAACTTTGGGATTCGTACTTTAACCCTCACTTTAGAATGACAGAATCGTTTGAGACTAATCGATATTTTGAAGTGAATATTAGCGATATTGATTACGAGGATTTGAGTGAAGAAAAACTTCACCCTTTTCAAAGTTTAATTCTAAATAAAGAACATCAAAGCCATGAGTATGATCTTGAGTTTGAGGTAAGTACAACTCGTAGGTATTTTTCTGTAGTTTGAACATTTTAAGAAGTAATAGCATGGAACATAGTGTTGTACAAAAAGATGAAAATAAACTGACCCAATTAATTGAAGGGTGGCAGGTTGGTTGTAAATCTTCAGAAGCTAAATTGTATCGATTTGCTTATTTTAGGCTGAAAAAGTTAGCTAAAGCAAAGCGCTCTAGGTGTGTGCAAATACACCAGGAAGCCCAACATGAACTATGTGATGATGGCAGTTCGACTACTGAGCTCATTCATGAAAGCTACCTTAAGTTATCATCGATAGATCGGTTGCAAGTGAGCCGGTCACGAGAGTTTTACTTAATGGCTGCCAAAGCGATGCAGCATATTTTGATCAATCGTTCTTGGGCATTAAGAGCAAATAAGCGAAAAAAAGAGACTAATAGTAGTGCCGGTAACAGTACTTCCGGTAATTGTTTGTGTGATAGCACCTTATTTATTGACCAACTTCCTTTAGAAAAAAGAGCAATACTGGAACAGTCTTTAACTATTTTTAGCGAGAGATACCCGCGGCAGTCCAATGTTCTCAAACTAAAATATTATATTGGACTTAAGCACTCTGAGATTAGTGAATTATTGGAATGCAGCTCTAGCTTGGTAGAGAAAGACATTAAATTTGCAAAGAGCTGGCTTCATACTCGCTTGAGCGCCTGATGATGTTAGTTGTAAGTGATCAACGCCAAAATAAACAGAATCTTAATAAAAAATATTACGTGTTTTTTACTATTCCCTGTGTCTTGTTCTAAGTACACGTCTTCCTTGAAAATACAGCTAAACAAAAATAAATCATCAGACGATGCTTATTTTTTCTTCTTAGGCTTAACAGGGAATAACAATGAAAAAGAAAGGTTTACTGGCAACGTCAATTGCAATGGTTCTTGTGGGGTGTGGTTCTGATAGCAGCTCCGGAGGCGCAAGTACGTTTTCAATCACCGCTATTGATGGGTATTTGATTAAAGCGAATGTTTCAGTTGATACGACCCAAGATGGTATTTGTGATACAGCTTTAACAGGAGCGAGTAGCCAAACAGATATTGATGGGAAGGTAAACGTTCCAGTTGAGCATCAAGGTGCTGTAGTGTGTGTTGACGCCGTTGCAGGTCAAACAATTGATAGTAATCGTGGTCTCGTTCAACATAACTTCACGTTAGCGAGCATGGGGTCGGGACCTATTGTTAACCCAATGACCAATATGGTTAAAATGCTTATGGCGGACGATGAAACATTAACGGTTGAAGATGCAGAAGCGGAAGTGGTTGCATCGATAACAGAGAGCTCAGGTTTAGAGGTATCTGAAAGCTTGATCTTTGGTGATTATATTATTGACTCGTCAGAGCAAGCTGAAGCGTTGAACCTAATTGGCGAAGTGCTCGTCGATTATTCCGATGAATCAATTGATAATCAGTTGAAGCTTGCTGCTGTGCTTGCTGAAGCTACGCAAAAAATCATCGAAGATGATACCCAAACACTCGATGATTATTCTCCAATTGTTGATATTCCAGCTAACGGTGGTGACATCATTGTTACCCCAAACACCCGACCTAAAGTTGTAGGTTCTATCGATCTCATCGAGCTAGATCCAGAAGACTCTTGGGTACCGATTGATGTTTCTGAAAAATTTGAAGATGCAGAAGATCATGTAATGACATTCAGCCTAAGTTACATCGGTGACGAAGGTAATAATAATCTTTCGATTGATAGTAATTCTGGAGTTATCAGTGGAGAGTTTGGAACTGAAGGTGAGTACGTTTACCATATTTTCGCAACCGATTCTCATAATGCACGCTCATACCCATTAGAAATGAAAGTGTTAGTAGAAGGCGATAATCAATTACCTGTTGTCGATGAAGCGGTTAAAGCGGCACTTCAAGCGGAAATGAATAGCTGGGCGATAACCGAAGGTGAAACGCTGAGCCAAAGTTTAGATGTGAGCGCATTATTTACAGATGCTGATGGCGATGTACTAAGCTATGAAGTTGAAACGACGCTTTCAACAGCGACTCGCACTGGTTTTGATGCATTGGTAAGCCCAGAAGGTAAGGTAACTTTCAGTGGTGCTATACCAAGAGCAGCAGCGGCCGGTGAAGAAACACTAACCGTTATTGCCAATGACGGTAACGATCTTGAATCGGTTACAACCACCTTAAGCTTCCCACTTATCGATGAATCGGGTACTCCACCTGTAGACGGTCACCCATTAGAAAACCAAACTTGGCATTTCCTTGAGTGGGGTTCAGATGATGGTACAGATAGCGGTGTTAATGAAGTCGACAGAGTATGGTGTGATTCGATTCGTTTGAGTGATGGCAAAGTTTACTTTAATCAACGCAGC
Organism: Vibrio kagoshimensis; assembly: GCF_050337535.1. Taxonomy (NCBI): domain Bacteria; kingdom Pseudomonadati; phylum Pseudomonadota; class Gammaproteobacteria; order Vibrionales; family Vibrionaceae; genus Vibrio; species Vibrio kagoshimensis. Next base: position 13,754 of record NZ_JAKJSZ010000021.1, on the reverse strand, counting down.
TTAGATAACCTGCAATCATGTGGTGAAGCGGATACTTTAGAGAGTGAGAGCTCTTATGTTATCAAAGGTAATATCGTTGAACTTACAATGAGCTGGGAAGATGAAGAAGACGGCATCCTATCAGAGATTATACACCTTAAAATTGTTGAAGATGCCGATGCAATGGGCGCAGGCACAAAAATGGTGTTGATGTCATTTATTGAAGAAGACGAAGAGCATCAAAGACTTGCTTGGTATAGTAATAAGTCTTTAGCTGAAGCTCGTATCAACCTTGAATCTGATACTCACGATGGTGACAATGATTTCCCGATGTATCTACCCGGAGCTGCGGATGGTCAGTATGAACTGGGGTATGTTTCTATGTCGATGGGGCTACCTCAATCAGGTGATCAAGGCCAGTATGATGCGAATATCTTTTTTGATACTCCAGGACATGACATTACGTGTAACGACCTAAGAGAGTTTTACAGTCAGTTTTATTTAAGTGGCTATGATGAGTCAGGCGAGCGCTTCTACTCATATTCAGGTGGGGACTGGGACGGCGGCTTCGAGTGTTACGATAATCAAGAAAATGGCGTAAATTATGCGGCTATCGACTTTGATATTAATGAAAATTTAAAAGTTGGAAATGTGTATAGTTTTATCGGTGTTATGCAGTTTTCTGAACTTGAATATCTAGAAGAAATTAAGTTCAACATGACATGGAAAGGTGAGAATTACTAATTTACTTTTATCATTCTTGATATGTAGATTATAGATTGAAAGGAAGCCTAACTAAGGGCTTCCTTTTTTATTTTGGCGATAAACTGTCAATTGTGTATTTTTTGGGGTTTACATCATTTGTTATTAAAGCCACTATGAATCTACGAAGAATAGACAAGTAAAGCTGTTAAATAGAAGGATTCTATCCATTTCTTGAATAATGGCTAATTTAGAGGAAGTAATGGCAGGAAACAGTATCGGACAACATTTCCGCGTGACCACATTCGGGGAAAGTCACGGTATCGCACTAGGATGTATCGTAGATGGATGCCCACCAGGATTAAAAATTACGGAAGAGGATCTTCAGAAGGATTTGGATCGTCGTCGCCCAGGCACTTCTCGTTATACCACTGCTCGTCGCGAAGCTGATGAGGTGAAATTCTTATCAGGTGTATTTGAAGGGCAAACAACAGGCACTTCTATTGGTCTGTTAATTGAAAATACTGACCAGCGCTCTAAAGACTATTCTGAAATAAAAGATAAATTCCGCCCAGGTCATGCTGATTACACCTATCATCAAAAATATGGTGTGCGTGACTACCGTGGTGGTGGCCGTTCTTCTGCCCGTGAAACCGCCATGCGTGTTGCCGCTGGTGCTATTGCTAAGAAGTATTTGAAGCAAGAATTTGGCGTTGAAATCCAAGCTTATCTTTCTCAAATGGGTGATATCTCGATTGAGAAAGTGGATTGGAACGAGATTGAGAACAACGCGTTCTTCTGCCCTGATGCAGATAAAGTCCCTGAATTTGATCAGCTTATCCGTGACCTTCTCAAAGAAGGCAACTCGATCGGCGCTAAAATCCAAGTGGTTGCGACCAAAGTCCCTGTAGGCTTAGGTGAACCAATCTTTGATCGTTTAGATGCGGATATTGCTCATGCGTTAATGAGCATCAACGCGGTGAAAGGTGTCGAAATTGGTGATGGTTTTGATGTAGTAAACCAAAAGGGTAGTGAGCATCGTGACCCACTGACTCCTGAAGGTTTCTCAAGTAATCATGCTGGTGGAATTTTAGGTGGTATTTCTACTGGACAAGATATTGTGGCAAGCATTGCGCTTAAACCAACATCAAGCATTACCGTTCCAGGTGATACCATTACTAAAGATGGCGAAGCAACGCAGTTAATTACTAAAGGTCGTCATGACCCATGTGTTGGCATTCGTGCTGTGCCGATTGCAGAAGCGATGCTGGCAATTGTATTGCTTGATCACTTATTGCGTCACCGTGGTCAAAACTTTGGTGTAACAACAGAAACACCAAAAATCTAATTCAGTTTATCTTCATTCAATACCGAATTAAGAGAGACAAAAAAAGGGTTGCTTCGTAATGAAGCAACCCTTTTTATATTCTGCGTAGTTGGGAATATGGTATTTAATGGACAGAGCTTTCTGGGTCTAGCTGGAAAGAAGGTAAACGCCATTTGAATCTAACCGCAGCCATACGTAGCAAATATCCAACGACCAAAGTAACGATTGTCGCTGTCACATCGTTAATACCAAGTTCAAGCAAACCTAGGTATAAACCTGATGCGATAAGTGCGATAGAGGCATAGAGCTCTTCATGTAAAACGAGTGGCGTTTGTCTGCAGATTAAATCACGTAATAAACCACCAAATACGCCCGTAACCAATGCTGAAACCATGCATATCCCAGGGTGCAGACCCATAGAAATCGCGACCTTAGTACCAATGATGCTGAAAACAATCAGACCAAGCGCATCAAGACGAATGAACAGCCCTTTAAGCTTTATTACCCACTTAGCAAGACCGGTAGTGATGACACCGGCTACGCAAGTAATCGCCAAAAACTCAGGGTTTTCCACCCAACCAAGAGGGTAATGCCCAAGAAGAATATCTCGTACTGTACCACCACCAATTGCGGTCGCACTTGCCACAAGCATAACGCCAAACCAATCCATTTTTTGTTTTCCAGCGCTGAGTGCGCCAGTCATTGCTTCAGCCGTGATGCCAATGATATATAAAACACTTAATAGCATTGTTGTAACTCTATAAGTTGAGCCTATAAATTGGTGAAATATAAGCTCTAGGATATAAAAATGAAGCGAGAGTTTAGTGGCAAAATGGGTTGATGACGAATGAATATTTGTACTTTAAACAGGGCTTTCAGATTAGCTATAGTAATCGCTATAACAATACGAGCTATAAGGCTTTACCTTATAAATAAAAAACCGCAAAATGCAGCCGTTATTCATCATTTATTGAACACTATGAATCATCAATATTCTGACATTATTGCTATCTTCAATAACACTTTCTTTGAAAGTTTTAATACTAAGTTAGAGCTAGGCAAAGACGAGCCTATTTACCTACCTGCCGATAAGATGGTATCTCACCATCGAATAGTCTTTGCTCGAGGCTTTTACGCATCAGCATTACATGAAATTGCGCATTGGTGCGTTGCAGGTGCAGAACGTCGCTTGCTTGAAGATTTTGGTTATTGGTATGAGCCAGATGGGCGGACTGAAGCTGTTCAATCTGAGTTTGAAAAGGTTGAAATTCGCCCGCAAGCGTATGAGTGGATTTTAGCAATGAGCGCAGGCTTTCCTTTTACGGTAAGCTGTGACAATCTACACGGCGATTTTGAGCCAGATCGTTTGGCTTTTATGCATAAAGTACATAAAGAAGTGATGGGTATTTTAGAAAGTGGCTTACCGCCAAGAGTGAAAATGCTTTCAGAAGCTTTAGTTAGCTTTTACAACACCCCCAACTTATGTACTAGCCAATTTATAGTGAAATAAGAGAAGACCATGATTATAGAGTTTGAAGAAAAGTTACTGGAATTGATTGATGCAAGAATTGAAACAGCATCTGATGACGAATTATTTGCTGGTGGCTATCTGCGTGGTCATATCTCTCTTTCGGTTGCGACTTGTGAAGACGACGGCATTGAAGATGTTGCAGAAGTAAAAGTGCGCATTGAAAAAAGCTTAGATGAAGCACGTTCAGAACTAACACCTGCAGATCGTACTATCGTGAATGATCTATGGGTTGAATTACAAAACCTCGCTTAACCCTCTCTTCTGCACTTTGTATATTTTGTGATTTTTAGACTCATTCGAATTTTTTGAATGAGTCTGTACAATTATTCCGATTGTTCCATTTGTTGAGTAAGTTATTCTAAACGCACTTAACGAGAATATGAAATCTCATCCAATCAGATTAAATATACAAGGATCTATCATGAAAGTTATCGCATTTGGTGCAAGCACAAGCTCTACTTCTATCAACAAAGCTTTGGCAACTTACACAGCAAACTTGATTGAAGGTGCTGAAGTTAAAGTTCTAGATATCAAAGATTACAACGTTCCGATGTTCAGTGAAGATACTGAAAAAGAAATTGGTCAAGCAGAAGGTGCTCAAGCTTTCTTGCGTGATTTAGCAGAAGCTGATGCATTTGTTATTTCGTTTGCGGAGCACAACGGTCACTACCCAGCGGCATACAAAAACTTGTTTGATTGGGCAACACGTATTGAGCGTTCTGTATTTGGCGAAAAACCAGCTGTTTACCTAGCAACTTCACCTGGTCCTGGCGGCGCTCAAACAGTACTTGGCGCAGCAGTTGGTTCAGCTCCTTACTTTGGTGGCAATGTGAAAGCATCACTTTCTGTTCCAAGTTTCTACGACAACTTTGATTTTGCAACTGGCTCAGTAAGCAATGATGACATTTCTGCACAGCTTAAAGATGCTGTTGCTAAGTTAGCTGAGTAACAGCTGTAAGTCGCTTATCACTTTTTAAGCTTTCTGTTAAAAATTGAAAGCTAGAAAAAAAGATTATAAAAAAGCCTGACTACAATTCTATTGGTCAGGCTTTTTTTGATTGTTTTACCTACAAAGATAGGCTTAGTTATTTAGTTACTCATCTGCTTGCTTGGTTATATATGTGTATGTTTTAAATGATCTTAGTTGCACTTATATAGGTATCAGCTATGAATTTGCATTTTTGTCTGCAACCCAGCCAGCAGTGAGTTCCTTGCCTTTACGTAATCTTCTTACCCACATTCTACTTGGATGAATGGCTTCGAGCACATCAGCAGGTAAGGGTAAAGGGTCCCCACAAATTTGAGATGCTAACACTTCAGCTAGTAAAGGCGCCGAGCTTAAGCCGCGGGAGCCTAAGCCAATAAAGCTATAGAGGTTAGGATAGCTTGCAACAGGAGTTGCCTCTGATTCTTTTGTCGTATGCAAGTTTTTATACTCATCAGTAATTTTCTCAAAATCACCAATGTTCCCAACAAACGGCAAGTGATCACGGCTAACACTACGAATCCCTTGTCTTGATAAATTCGCGCTAGTATCGATATCGTTAGCCCAAGCTTGTTCGGGCAAGCTGCCCGCTAGCCTTTCGCCATTATGCTTTTGCACTTCCACATCAAATGCTTGGTCTATATTGCTTTTATCATAGTTAGCCCCGATGCAGTGATGACCATTATTCGTATTTTGTGGGGTTAAATAACCATCAAAACAAAGCACAGTGTTGAGCTTACTTAAATTGTCTGTGGTTGGGATATGGCTGACTTGCCCTTTAACTGGAGTTAAAGGTATACGCTGTGACTGCTCAAACTGAGTGAACTTGTGCCCATTAGCAATCACAACTTGTGAATGGGTCGTGGTTTTAATTCCATTTGGTGTTGAAATTGTAAGCTGCCACTGTTGCGTTGCTGGTTGCCATTCAAGGTTTTTTACTTCGTGCTCATAATGAACATGAAAATTGTCTCCAGCGTCTAATTTCTTGATCAAACCTTGTGTGAGTTGTAATGGGCTTAACCAGCCTCCAAGAGGGAAGTAGACACTTTCTTTATCAACAGGTAAACCGATCTTTTCATTTGCTTGCTCGGGTGTTAGGCGTTGAATCAGGTCTGTATGGAAGTTACCTTCCAACATGCGATTGAGCTTTTTCTTAGAGCTTTCATCCCACATTAAAATATTGACGCCGCACCAATCATGGTCAAATTGAATGCTTTCCGCTGCTTGGTTGATAAATTGACGAGCAAACAAAAGCCCCGGCCCAAATACTCGAGAAACATTGGCTTTTGCTTCACTTAGTAATGGATAAATAGCACCTTGATTATTACCTGAGGCATTTCCTGCGGCTTGCTGATGTTCGCAGTACAAGGTGATACTTTTTCCTCGGCGTGAAATCGTTTTAGCTAGAGATGCACTCGCAATGCCGCCGCCTACAATAGCAATGTCATCAGTGGATGCGGGCTTAGATAGTGCAAACCAAGGTTTGATATTGGTATAAGGCGTTTTGTCTCTTAGTGCGCCAGCAATCATTTCACGTTTAGTACCAAAGCCTTTGACTTTTTTCATATCAAAGCCAGCTTCAATCAGTCCTCTTCGAACAAAACCAGCAGCGGTGAATGTCGCGCATGTGCAATCTTGTTTAGCCAGTTTTGCCATGCCGTTGAATAGGTTCTGATTCCACATTTCTGGATTCTTGCTTGGCGCAAAACCGTCTAAGAACCAAGCATCAACTAAACCTTCACACGGGGTAGGCACGTTTGGCATACAATCTTTAATATCGCCAAACCATAAGTCGAGCGTAATTGCTCCATCAGCAAGCACTATTCGGTGACATTCAGGAAGCGCGATTGGGTAGTGAGCCTGTAATTGCTCTGCATATTTTGCAAGTTCGGGCCAAGCTTGATGTGCTTTAATTAAATCTGCTTTATTAAGCGGGTATTTTTCGAAACTGACAAAGTGTAATTCTTTAGTAATAGCTTCAGGGTTATCTTTAAGAAAGGCTTCGAACCAGTGCCAAACGGCTAGGAAGTTTAAGCCTGTACCAAAGCCTGTTTCGGCAATCACAAAACGGCGTTGTTGATGTTCAATCCAACGCTCTGGTAGGTGGTTTTGTTTTAAGAAGACATAGCGAGTTTCTTCTAATCCATTTACATTAGAGAAGTAAACGTCGTCAAATTGGTCTGAAACTGGGGTACCAGCTTCGTTCCATTCCAGCTCTGCATTAGTAATTGAAGTCATAAAACCTGTCATTTTGTGATTTGAAGCGATATGTTGGAGGGGATTGTACGAATTTCTAGGAAAGCTGACCACTTTTGTTATGCTTCTTAGTTATCATCTAGTTGAATTTTGAATTATAGGAATGTCACATGAAACGAGTCGTAATCACCGGTATGGGTATTGTTTCAAGTATCGGTAACAACGTCGAAGAAGTTTTAGCATCTTTAAAAGAGGGTAAATCTGGTATCACAGCTTCAGAGCAGTTTAAGGAAAACGGTCTTCGCTCTCAAGTTTGGGGTAACCTAAAAATGAACCCTGCTGACCATATCGATCGCAAAAAAATGCGCTTTATGGGTGATGCAGCGGCATTCGCATATCTTTCAATGGAACAAGCAATTGCAGATTCAGGTTTAACTGAAGACCAAGTATCTAATGACCGCACGGGTATCGTTGCGGGTTCAGGCGGTGCTTCTTCTTTAAACCAAGTTAATGCAGTAGACATCATTCGCGAGAAAGGCGTTAAGCGTGTTGGTCCTTACATGGTTCCACGTACAATGGCTTCGACGGTTTCGGCTTGTTTAGCAACTCCTTTCAAAATCCGTGGTGTGAACTACTCTATGAGTTCTGCATGTGCAACATCTGCACACTGTATTGGTCACGCAATGGAGCTTATCCAACTTGGTAAGCAAGACGTAGTATTTGCTGGTGGCGGTGAAGAACTGGATTGGTCTTTGACTATGATGTTCGACGCAATGGGTGCACTTTCTACTAAATACAACGACACTCCAGAATTAGCTTCTCGTACCTATGATGCAGACCGTGACGGTTTCGTAATCTCTGGCGGCGGCGGCATGCTAGTTATCGAAGAGCTTGAGCACGCAGTTGCTCGTGGTGCAAAAATCTATGGCGAGATCGTAGGTTACGGCGCGACTTCAGATGGCTACGACATGGTTGCTCCTTCTGGTGAAGGCGCAGTTCGTTGTATGAAGATGGCAATGCAAAACGTTGATGGCGTTGACTACGTGAACACTCACGGTACTTCAACTCCAGTTGGCGATGTTAAAGAACTTGGCGCAATCCAAGAAGTCTTTGGCGGTAACAGCCCTGCAATCTCAGCAACTAAAGCGATGACAGGTCACGCTCTAGGCGCAGCTGGTGTACACGAAGCAATTTACTCAACACTAATGCTAGACAACGGCTTTATTGCTCCAAGCATTAACGTTGCAAACCTAGATGAAGCAGGCGCAGGCCTAGACATCGTAACGGAAGCTCGTGACCAAGAGCTGACTACAGTAATGTCTAACAGCTTTGGCTTTGGTGGTACTAACGCAACATTAGTTATTAAAAAGTACCAAGCTTAATCTTTAGCTTTATAACTGAATTTTAGTTTTATAACTTACCCTTTAGTTTCAATAAAAGGTTAAGCACAGTTTCCAGAGCTGGTCAGTGCTCGTTTTTAACGGCTGACTGAACAGACGCAGACTTTGTCCCACGGAGAGCGGGACAGGATCCTTTTGTTCTGGATATTTGCCCGGTTGTTTATCAGCCGGGCATTTTTATATCTACATGCTCAGTTTATTTCATGTTCTAGCTTTTATATTTAAGTACTTGTACTAATAGGGCGACGAATAGATTAGAGACTTTATTTGGAACTCGCTTTCTGAATAAAAGCTCTTACTGGCTTTAGCCTATGATGAATCAATTGCAGGTATATTACCTTTCGATACTGTGATAGCTTTTCTGCATAACCTTTCCATTTTCACTTACTTCAAAGAACTTACCTCGATGAAAATCTTAATTGATGAAAACATGCCTTATGCTGAGCAGTTATTTAGCCAGTTAGGGGAAGTAACGCTTAAATCTGGTCGCACATTAACAGCCGATGACCTTGTTGATGTAGACGCACTTATGATCCGTTCTGTTACTAAAGTAAACGAAGCTCTACTAGCAAAAGCCAACAAATTAAAATTTGTAGGGACTGCCACCGCAGGTATGGACCATGTTGATCAAGAGTTAATGAAAGAGCGTGGTATTTTCTTCACAGCTGCGCCAGGGTGCAATAAAGTTGGTGTGGTCGAATATGCTTTCAGCTCAATGATGGTGCTATCTCAACAGCAAGGTTTTTCAGTTTTCGATAAAACGGTTGGCATCATTGGTTGCGGTCAAGTGGGTAGCTACTTGGCAAAATGTTTAGAAGGCATTGGCATTAAAGTGCTGCTAAGCGATCCTCCTAAGCAAGAGGAAGGGGATACGCGCAAATTTACTGAATTATCGACGCTCCTTGAACAGTCAGATGTGATTACCTTACATACCCCAATTACAAAAACGGGTGATCACCCAACTCATCACTTAATTGATGAAAAAGTCTTAAACAAGTTGAGAGCAGATCAAATACTGATTAACGCGGCTCGTGGTCCAATAGTGGATAACCAAGCGTTAAAAGCTCGCCTTCAAAAGGCTGATGGTTTTACCGCGGTATTAGACGTATTTGAGTTTGAACCTGAAGTCGATATGGAGCTTTTGCCACTACTGGCTTTTGCTACTCCACATGTCGCAGGTTATGGCTTAGAAGGCAAAGCTCGCGGTACGACGATGATCTTTAATAGTTACTGTGAGTTCTTAGGTAATGATTTAAGATCTTCTGCCAGTGATTTATTGCCAGTAGCGCCAGTGCCGCAGATGAAATTAGATAGAGCATGGGATGAAGCAACACTGCACAATTTAACTCAGTTAGTCTATGATGTGCGCAAAGACGATGCATTGTTCCGTCGTAACATTTCTACCCCAGGATCTTTTGACAAGATGCGTAAAGAATATTGGGATAGAAGAGAGTACAGTGCGATCGAGCTGATAGGTGATGAAGCGTGTAACTTATCGCCATTAGCTAAACTCGGTTTTATGGTTAAGCCAAATTTATAAAAGAGAGAAACAATGAGCCAAGAATTTAATATTGCTATTTTGGGTGCGACTGGTGCGGTTGGTGAAACCATCCTTGAAGTACTTGGAGAGCGTAAATTCCCTGTCGGTGAACTGCACTTACTAGCAAGTGAACGTAGTGAAGGCAAAACTTCCCGTTTTAACGGCAAAACAATACAAGTGCAAAATGTAGAAGACTTCGATTGGTCTCAAGTACATATTGCGTTTTTCTCTGCAGGCAGCGAACTTTCTGAAAAATGGGCACCAATTGCAGCTGACGAAGGTGTTGTGGTTATCGATAACACATCACGTTTCCGTTATGAATACGATGTTCCTCTGGTTGTGCCAGAAGTGAACTCAGAAGCTATTGCTGAATTCCGAAATCGAAACATCATTGCTAACCCAAACTGTTCTACGATTCAGATGGTAGTTGCACTTAAACCAATTCATGATGAAGTAGGTCTTGAGCGTATTAACGTATCAACCTACCAATCAGTTTCTGGTGCAGGTAAGACTGGTATTGATGAGCTTGCGGGTCAAACGGCTAAGCTACTGAACGGCACTCCAGCTGAACCTGAAACATTTTCTCAGCAAATTGCTTTCAACTGTATTCCACAAATTGATGAATTCACAGAAAACGGCTACACACGTGAAGAAATGAAGATGGTTTGGGAGACTCAAAAAATCTTCGCTGACTCTTCAATTACCGTCAACCCGACTTGTGTTCGTGTTCCTGTATTCTACGGTCACGCAGAATCTTTACACATCGAGACTCGCTCACCAATTGGTGCAGAACAGGCTGTTCAGCTTTTAGAGAACACTGAAGGTGTTGAAGTTTTCCAAGCACTAGACTTCCCAACTCAGGTTCGTGATGCTGGTGGTAAAGACCACGTAATGGTTGGTCGTATCCGTAATGACATTAGTCATCACAGCGGTCTGAACATGTGGGTTGTAGCGGATAATGTCCGTAAAGGCGCAGCGACAAACGCAGTACAAATTGCTGAAGTGCTTATTCGCGATTATTTCTAAGCACAAAGCCTTATCGATTAAAGCCTCACATTAAAGTGGGGCTTTTTTAATCAACAAGAACAATCGTGAATTAAATTGTGTGAAATTACTGCGAATATTGCGGCTGTGACACATTTTTTGTTTTCATTCCTATAGTTTTGCCACGTTTATCCGATATATTTAATAGATCATCATTTTATTTGAACCTAGCACTAGCTGAGCCTTTTATGTGTCAATTTTTTAAGCAGTGGTTAATGCCTTTAGCATTGATTATTGCTACTCAGATTTCCGTTGTTCATGCAGATACCATTCGAGTGGTTGGACCTAATGGTCAAATACAATCAGCTCCTACGTTTTCAGAACCAGTGCAGAGAACACAACAAACAGCCGCTTCCAATCAAGCGAGTGAACCATCGCGCTTTTACGGCCCAACTAATGGCAGTGAAACGTTATGGTCAATTGCATCAAAATTACGCCCTGCTAACTCAGTTTCAGTTCAACAAACCCTGCTCGCTATTTACCAACTAAACCCGCAGGCTTTTGAGAATCAGAACATCCATAGCTTGCTCCCGAGCAGTAACTTACGAGTGCCTTCTCTAGAGCAAGTTCGCTCAAGTTCGACTCAGCAAGCTGTCAGAATTATGGATTCTCATCTTGCTAAATTAAATACACCGGCAACTAGTCCTGCACCTATCACGGTTCCAGTTCCTCCAGTTAAGTCTGTCACATCTCCGACAGCACCTGCAGTTACATCATCAGCAACACCAAAAGTTCAAACAGCACCTTCGCGTAGTCAGTCTACTGGCTCAAAGAAAATGAACGTACTGGAGCAGCAGCTAGAAGTATCAGAAAGTGAACTTTTAGCACTCGAAGAAAAAAACCATCAACTACGATTAATGCTTTCAAATGTGCAATTAGAGGTTGATGGACTAAAAGATGAATTAAGTGATGAAGACAGAATTCGCAATGAAGTTGAAAAACTATTGTCTGAAGAACGTCAAAAAATTGCAGAAACTCAAAAAATGGCTCCAAGCCCAATGGATGACTTTTTATCTAATGGGTGGATTGTCGCAGCTTTAGCCATCATTCCAGGTGCTTTAATTGGATTAATTGTTGTATTACTTCTTGGTCGTAAGTCGAGTAAAGAAGATGATCAACAGCCTGAACAGAAGGCTGAGCAACAACCTCAAATTCAAGATGAAATGGCTCCTATCTCAGCTGGCGATGATATGGAGAGTCTTGATGATGATCTTGACCTGAGTGATGAATTATTCGGTGACGATGATGATGCTGAAGCGCTATTCAGTGATGAACCTTCAAATGAAGAAGATGATGTTTTTGCCGGTCTTAGCGACGACGATCTAGATTTCAACCTTGATGGTGAAGATGGCGATGACCCGTTTGCTGGTATTGGTGACGACGGCGATTTAGACGCTGGGTTTGATGATCTTGATAGTGCAACTGGCATTAGTGTTAATGGTGAAGATAAAGCTCTTGGATTGGAAGAGATGGAGCGCTCTCTGGATGAGAACCCTGTTGATCCTCTTGAAGATAGTGAAGGCGACTTTGACCTTTCAGATGATAGTGCAATGTCTATGGATGATATTGAGGCTCTCCTTTCTGAAGAAGCACCTGTTGAAGATTTAGGCTCTGACTCGCTTGATCAATCTATGCTTGATGACCTGCTTTCTGGCGCTGGTGATGACGACGATGATGATTTTGACATCGATGCACTAATTTCAGACCAACAAACGGACACTACACCTGTTGAAGATACAGCAAGCGACGATTTTGATATTGATGCATTACTTGCAGAGCAGCAAAGCGATGCTACTGTACCTGAAGGTGCGGCTAGCGAGCGCCTAGACTCTGATGATTTGGCTTCTAATGATTTAGCTAGTGATGACTTTGACATCGATGCATTAATATCAGAACAACAAGATGCTCCAGCAGTAAGTGCTGAAGATGATATCGATGATATTTTTGCTCAAGTAGAAGCAGAAACGAATGCCGCAAAACCAGCTGCTGACGAGTTTGATCTTGGAGCTACCGATCTCGCATCCGATGACGATATTGATAGTATTCTTTCTCAATTCAATGAACCAGTTTTGGAAGAGTCTTCACTAGATGAAGCTGAAGATGTACCGATTAGCTCTGCTGAAACGGCAGCAGATTATGGCTTAGAGAATACAGAACTGCTTGACGAGTTACTTGATGGCAATGATCTTGATTTGTCGGATTCTACAGATTTACTTGATGATGTACTTAATGAGCCTGAAGTTACCTCTGAAGACGATGAATATGATCCATTAGCGGAATTAGAAGAACTATCCGGTTTATCAGATGAAGAGTCCGTTGATGAAGTTTCAATTGATGAAGACAGCACTGATACGTTAGAAGAATTACTATCTGAAAACTCTGATGAGACTGATGATTTTAATCTCGAAGATGACAGTACTGATCTTCTAGATGATTTCTTATCGGAAAGTTCAGATGACGATATCCCAAGTATCTCTCTAGATAGTGATGAGACTTTAGATGAACTTCTTGGTGATGATTTAACCGACGATGGATCAGAAGATGCGGGAAGTTTGGACCCATTTGATGATCTTATTGGCAGCGATATCGAAGACTCAGAGCCTCTTGATATTGACTTAGAGGAAGAGTCTAAGCCAACGGAGCAACCTGAATCATCGAGTGCTGAGCTTGAACTTCCAGAAGAGCTAGAGGCTGATACTCTAAAATCAGAAGAGCTATCTTTAGATGATGATTCGGAAGATGATATTGAGTTCAATAGTGAAGAGTTTATCGATGATTTATTTGAGGTTGCCCCTCAAGCTGATCCACTGCTTGACGACACTATTGAGCCGTCTAGCGAAACGTTAACTAATGACATTAATTCTATTGACGACCTTGATTTGGACGGGGCAGATTTAGAATCTCCAGAATCTCCAGAATCTCCAGAATCTCCAGAATCTCCAGAATCTCCAGAATCTCCAGAATCTCCAGAATCTCCAGAATCTCCAGAATCTCCAGAATCTCCAGAATCTCCAGAATCTCCAGAATCTCCAGAATCTCCAGAATCTCCA